>NZ_JBYISM010000042.1:0-59275 GCF_057708605.1 Nocardia sp. bgisy118
AGCATCCCGGTGATCCGCCGCCCACCCAGCTTCAGGTTGGAAGCCAATACTGGCAGATACCGTCGCTGGTGATGGTGTCAAGTTCGCCGCCACAGGCGGTGATAACCCGGCGCGAGGCCAGGTTGTCGGTGCGGCAGGTCATCCTGGCGTGGACGATGCCGAGATCCTTTGCCAGCGGCAGCGTTTCGCGCAGAATTTGGGTTGCGACACCTTGCCTACGTCGGTCTGGGACGACGACATAGCCGATATGGCCGCCCCAGTGCATCAATTTGTCGGTGAGCATATGGCGGATGTCGCTGCTGCCGATGATCTGCCCGGTGGTGTCCTCGGCCATCAAGAACGTGCTCGGCACCGCATCGGGCTCGAGGTCGATGCCGCGGCGAGCCCTGTCGAGCCGATCGAGATAGGCAGCCCACGCTCCGCTGTAGTCCTTAGCGAAGGTGAAGCCATCGGCGTGCAGACGACGACGGACCGACAGGAACTGCTGCTCATCGCCCGGCCCGAGCAACCGCAGCCGGACGTCAACCCGGCTTCTGGTACCCGAGTCCAGCGGCAGCGACATCTCGATCTCGGTGACATCAGGATTGTCCAACGCCGGTTTACAGCGGCCGGTCTCGGCGAATCCAAACCGCGTGTACAGCGCACGAGCAAGGTCGTTGTCCTCGACGACCCACAGGTGCAGCTGGCGGTGCGCGCCTCCGCGCGCCCAGTCCACGACGGCGCCGACGAGTGCATCCGCGACGCCGGTGCCGCGGGCGCTCGGATGGACCACACCGACACCAGCCAGGGCTGCCCGTTGTCGAGGAGCTCGCCGGCCGAACCGACCAGCGCATCGTCGTGCTGGGCGACGAACAGAGCCTGCCGGTCCATCCAGCCCCGCCACTGCCCTTCACTCCACGCCGAGGCGACCTCGAACCCCGAACCGAAAACACCGAACCGGGCTTCCCGCAACGCTTCCAGACGCACAGCCCGCACGAGCTGCCAATCGTCGGCAGCCACCCTGTATACGCTCATCGCCCGAGCCTGGCCAGCGAGGGTCAGCAGCGCAACGCATTATCGTCTCAAGCGGGCGGCAAGGATGTCGGCGTAGGTCGGATCGAGGATCGGGGCGAGGGCCAGGCGGCATCGGTTCGGACCGCATCAACGGACGGCAGCCTGTACTGGCATCCGGATGGCACTGGCCTGCGGTAGTGCTCAGCGGCTGCCTGCAACTGGGTTTCACTGTTCGCGACACCACAGCCTACCGGCTCACTCCGCACCCTTGATCCCACAGCGGCACTCCTGGAGGACACCACCGGCAACTCGGTGGAAGCCAACATCCTGCGCATCGGCCAACGCCTCGCTGACATCGCTCAGAACGGTCTCACCTATGGCCGCGACGAATTCGATCACCAGCGCTACACCGAAACCCAGAAGCTCGCCGCGGAGCTGCTGGCGACTGTCAGCGGCCGGTCACCGCAGCAGCTGGCGGCGAGCCTCGCGGCCGAAAATGGCTACAGCACGCCGAAGGTCGATGTCCGAGCGGGTGTGTTCGATGATCAGGGCCGCATCCTGCTGATCCAGGACAGCCAAGATGGGCGGTAGTCGCCACCTGGGGGGTGGTGCGACGCAGGCGAATCCACCGCCCAAGCCGTCGAGAATGAAGCGCGAGAAGAAGCGGGCCTTGTCGTGCGCGCCGCAAGCTCGTCGCGGCGCTGGCCCGCGACACCCAAGGGCACCAGCCGCAGCTCCTGTTCAGCGTCCTCAAGCTGTACTACCTGTGCGACGTCGTCGACGACTCCGGTACCCCAGACCCGCTGGAAACGCTTGATATCGGCTGGTTCCCCACTGACCAGCTGCCTGTGCTGTCGACGACCCGTATCTTGGAGAGCCAGATCAGGCTGATGCGTCAGCATTGGGTCGATCCCGACCTACCCAACGTATTCGATTGATCTGATCCGTCGGGCAGGTGCGGCGCTTCGGCACGTTCTGGCACAAGTGCGGGGCTTCTGCCACTAGCCGACACGAATCGTTCCGCCCGATTGCCGTTCGGGGTCCGGGTCCTGGGTGCTGTCGTCGCCGTTACCGGTAGCGATTAGTGCTGGGTGGGGTTCGTCGATCTGGATGCTGGCGGTCGTTGCCGGTTGCCTCTGATGGCTTGCGCGGCAGTATGTTTCGACAGGGGGATGAACCGGCGCGAATTCCCGATGGGCTGCACCGTCCAGTGCGGCAGCGAATCCCTACCCCGGCCAACCACTGTCGCGTGTGCGTGTCGGTGGTGTATGCGACGGTGGCGGAATGACTAGTGGATCGCGGGATATGCGGAGGGTTGCTGTCATCGGCGGCGGTTCGGGATGGTGGCGTACGGCATCTCAGTGGGCGTGTACGTGTGATGGATGTTCTCCGGCCTATATCGAGTGTGTCGATGACCTACTGGCGGCGCTGGTCGACGAGGCAGCCCGCCGGGCGTGTGTTCACCGTGGACCGGCCGATCCACTACTTTGCGCCGACTGTTCTGCGGAGGTTCTGCTGGCCGTGGAGCTGATCGCAGGCACCGCAATCGCATTCGAAGAAGGCGACAGGGCGACTGCCGATATGTGGGCCCGGGTGATGGCCGATGTGTTCGGCACGTTGGCACCGCCCCCGGAATTTCTCATCGCCTTACAGGAGGTCGATTCCGGGTTCGATCTGATGGGGTATATCGCTGAGGCACTGGTAGCGACAATCCCGTTCCCAGACAACCCCGGGCTTGAGGCCGTAGCTCTGGCCCGCCGGGTGATCGCCAGCTTTCTTGCTCGCAGTCGGGGACAGCGGCCCGTGGATGTCATCCCACTCGACCCGAATCGTCCTTGCCGGGGCAGCAGCAGGGGTGAAATCGAGATGGCGAAGCGGCTGGGTTGGCCGGAGACCGAACGGCACACCATCTACCGGCGTGTACGCCAAGCCGCGGTGGCGGCCAACAACGAGGCACAGTTCATCCGGCTGTGCCTCGAGGCAGGTGTGAGTTTGTACCCCCGCAAACATTCCACCGAACCGAGCGTAGTGGGCTGCAGCTACGGGCTTGCTGCACCGCACCCCGGCGGCGGCCGCTGCTATGCGGGCCGACATCTTGCCGGTGATCTGTCGATGCCTTCACTGCGCGAATCGTGGACCGGAGATCCGACGCCTACGGCCGCCGTGACGACCTGGGCAAAACTCGTGAATCCGTATGTACTGCAGACAGCCCCGTCGTGTGGGGATCATGAGGGTGGGATCGCCGAGCCGTGGGTGTGGGTGCACCACGCCACGTCGTCCGGTGGTGTCGATGAAATTGATGCAACAGTGGCGGAGCGATGGCCGCCCGGCTCTACCCCGCCCCGTGCAGTCGTTTGGGACGTGCTCATGCGCCGGCAGCACGGCATATGTGCACTGTGTTCGATCCGGACCTTCTACTGGCGTGAGACATTCGCCAGCACCCCCGCACGACGACCCGAGCCTGACCACGTCGACCATGACCACGCCACCGGCCTTGTCCGTGGACTGCTTTGCGTTTCGTGCAATACCGTGCGTGAGCCGTCCGGTGCCACTGCGGGTGACGACGTCGTCCTTGCCTATGAGGCGAATCCCCCCGCGCTGCCGTTCGGCTGGCGCTACCAGAATCAGTCGTCCACATGACCAGCAGCGGATCTGCGGTCGGCAGCGCCATATTGGCCTGCAGCTGTCCGCGCGCGGCAGCCTCGGAACTTGGACCGGGGCAAGGGATCCTGGCCAGCTCCCGGCGCCAAGTCATGTGTCAGACCGGTGATCTCCCCATATCGGTCCAACAAGTCGATACTCGCTGCCGAGACCGTTGTTTGGACAGTGGAAAGGCCATCATCCCACTAGTGGGTCCTCTACCCGCATCACGTGGCTGTGTGTCGGCTGCGAATCACCATGCAGCCCGGTTTTATTGGCTCAAGAGCAATTCGTAGACGGCCCGGCTGCGGCCGGGTCCTTTGTAGTCGGTGATGACCGAGACACCGTCGAACTGGTGGTCGCCGGGTACGTTGACGAATCCAAGGGTGGTCCATGTGGCGTGTGCTGCGCGGTTTTCCGGCTCTGAGGTCAGGTATATCCGCGTGCAGTCCCATTTTTCGGCTTGGGTGCGGATGCTGTTCAGGAGCGCTCGGGCGATGCCGCGTTGCCGGTGCTCAGGATGGATCATGACGTCCTGAACATAGACATCCGCTGGGTTGTCCTGGCTTCGGAACGCGATCACGGCGCCGGTGATGTTGTTGTCCTCGTCGGTCATGACGGGGCACGTCGAGGAGAACAGCTCGGCGTAGAGCCAGTAGTCGGACAGGCCGCGGGCGTGGATGTAGGGCTCGCCGAGCTCCATGAGGTCGTGGATGTCGTTGATGTGCTGGACCTGCAGAGGGGTGATGATCATGGGCGCTCCTGTGCATGGATTTTTCGGACAATGCTGGTCAACTGGTGTGCGAGGTCGGAGGGGGCGACGGCGTCGGCGATGCTGCGGCCGATGATGGCGATGTCCCAGTGGTTGCTGTCGGTGAGTTCGTCGTCGGCTGTGCTGAATCCGCCGGACACTGCGACGGGGAGCTGGCTGCAGCTGCGGATCGTTCTGGCCGTCGCGAGCGGGTGGTCGCTGCCTACGCCGAGGTCGATGTTGGTGGTGACGACGAAGCCGTCGATTCCAGTGCGTTCCATCTCGCGCAGCCACGCGGCATTGACGTGGTCACGAGGTGTGTCGAGGACGAGTGCGACGCCGAGGCGGCGTGCGGCCGTCACTGCGGCGGCGACGCTGGCGGTGGATGCTGGGCCGATGAGGAGCACGACGTCCGCGCCGGCTTCGGCGGCGAGTTCGACTTGGTCGCGGCCCCAGTCGGCGGACATCATTTCGGCCACGACCGTCGTATCGGGTGCGGCGCGCTTGATCGCGGCGATCGCTTCGACGCCAGATCGTTTGATCAAAGGGTCGCCGACCTCGATGAAATCGGTTCCGGCGTCGACGGCGGCTCGGGCGATCGTGATAGCACGGTCGAGCGAATGCACGTCGAGAGCGACCTGGAGAGACCTGCGGCCGCGCCGCCGCCGGTACTGTTCGCGGACGCTTTCTGTGTCCGACTGAAGGGCATACCGTCGTCGAGTCGCGTGGGCCTCACGGGTGGTGAGCCAGTGCGTGGATGATTCGCCTCGAGCGACGAGGGATCGTTCGAGATCGGACGGAAGCGCGATCCAGCCGGTCCGCATTTCCCTGAGCAACCCGAAGAGGGCATCGTCCACCGCTGCCGACGCCTCGAGGCTGCTGTCGTTGCCCAGCAGACGAATTCGTGTCAGGAGCTTCATTGCCGACGCTGGGGGCGTAGCCCAGTCCGTCCCGCTGGCAGCAGTGGCGATAGCGGTGCTGGTAAGGGTGGGATCCGGCAGCGGCGTTCGTGTTCCGGACAGGACTCCCTGCAGGGCGCGTTCGCGGACGTGCCAGTTGCGGTCGGTGAGCAGAGTTCGCAGGCAAGTCAGCGCTGAGGCAGTGTCGACCGTTCCGACTACACGGGCGAGGGCTGCTCGGACCTTGTAGTCGTCGTCGCGAACGAGACGGTCGACGATCCGGCCGATGTGCACTGGGGTGATGGTGCGGTGTCCGTGTAGCGCTTCGGCGAGTGCGGCGCGTACTCGCCAATCCAGGTGCGTCAGAAGCTGTTCGAGGAGGTCTCCGGCGTCGTTGCCGGCTGTGGTGAACAGGTCGAAGTGGCGGGCGAGGAAGGCGGCTTCCCCCACATGGTCGAGGTTGATGCCGTCGAGTATGCGGGTGCTGATCCGAATATCGAGAGCGTGTTCGATATGGCGGGCGATGTCTTCCCACATCTGCGAGCCGTGGATCTGCAGTTGGTTGATCACCCATTGGGCATGCAGATCAGCAAGTGCTGCAGGAAGATTCGGTGTGGCAAGGAGTGCACGGGCGAGCTGGCGTGCCGGGGCCTGGGTGCAGCGGTGTGCACAGGCGCGGAGAACATCATCGGAGATGGATATGCCCTGTGTCGCGGCTGATTCGATCAACATAGGCAGCGCGGCATCCAGAGCGGTCGATGGTGCCACAGTGATCATTTCAACGAGGTTGGGCGCAGATGTGGTCAGAGCGCAGACGACGAAATCGAATACGCCTTGTACCACCGCGGACCGGGTGGCGTGAGCGGCGAGTTCGTTGAAGGCGGTGACCGTCGCCGGGGATCGGCCACGCGCGGTCATTTCGTCGACGATCCGGGTCGCCAGGAAATACTCGCGGAATACGTCATGGCTGAACCGAATTCCTCCGCCGGGCGCCTGCTCGACGACCAGCGCTGCAGCTCGTCGGAGATCTATGCGAGAGGGGGCGTTCGGCACCAATACCGCATCGGTCAGCGACTCGGGTATGACGTCGGGCATGAGTTCGCACGCGCTCTGCGTCAGTTGTTCGATGACAACCTCGACAGGGTGTCCGCCGCGGGCGAGAAGTGTTCGTACGCAATGATCGACCAGATGAAACGCCCCGTTGATTTCAGGGCTTTCCTCGGCGGAATCTCCTGCACTACGGAGCATCTGCATGTACAGGGGGGTTCTCGCGAGCGATTGCACCGATTCCGGTAGGGCCGTGAACGGCACATGATCGTCGTGGCGCAGTTGTTCCCACACCTGCCGGGCCTCGGCCGGGGTCCACGCAGTCAGTGAGTACGACACCGCGCCTGCGGTACCCGGGGGGCCAAAGGTAGCTGCTGCCAGGACCGGGTAGGCCGAAAGGTCGAGTTCCGGAGGCGTGCGGGCGACGATGACGAAGCGCAGATTCTTCGAATTCGCCTGTCGCAGAATGCTGTCAACCTGGCGGCCGACAATGACGAGCTGATTGTCGGAGTCGACTCCGTCGATGACGACGACACATGGATGGTCGAGCGGGCCAGACGCCTGTTCAAGACTCAGCAAGGCGTCGTCTCCGCTGCTCAACGAGGCGTATCGGAGTATCTCGGTAGCGAGGTCTGTGCCCGCCGGAGTCCACGTTGAGCAGGTGTGCAATTGGAAATCGGCCCGGGTCGACATTTTGTGTGCCACGTGCTGGGTGAATCGGGTCTTCCCGCTCCCGGCGCGTCCGGCTAGTACGAAGGCCCTGGCCGGGGAATCAAGGAACTGTTCGAAACGCTCGACGGCGGCTGCATCCGGCCGATAGTTCGCTTCTGTGAGGTCCGATCCGACTGCATCGAGAAGGACTGTTGTCCGCTGCCCGGAGCGATCACCGAGGTACGTTCGCGCCGGTGGTCGCTCAACGTGTGCCTCCACAGGCGTCGTCGGCTCGTCGCCGGTCTCGGTTCGCAAGAGGAGTTCGAATCGATCGCCCACTTCGGGCCCGGACCGGGTGAGGTCCATGTCGAGGATCTGCTGGGTCTCGTATCGCAGTCTTGCGTCGGCGCCCCGACGCTCCCAGTTCGATACGGCGGCGTCATTGACTCCGAGGTGGGCTGCGAACTCCCGGACGCTCATCCGTTTGGCCTCGCGCAGGGCCCGTGCCTCCCGCCCTGTCCACCGAGCCACCACCGAACCCATACGCCGAATCATCCCCCATCCGTATTCGTCGTTCTCGCGCACCTACGGTAGCCGTTCGACCACAGAACTAGGGCAGAACTAGGACGACGGCGCATGTTCGCGGCGCTTCGCCCATGACAGCGTGAATGTGTTCGCTCCGACCAGCGGGCACATCAATCCGTGAAGAGCGCAGACCCCTGGATGGTGTGAATAGCGCTGGGGTGCGACCTGGATCGAAGGGAGTTCCGCTCATGGTGAATGCGATTGCTCGTCTGCCGGCTGCGGCGGTGATCTTCGCCGGCCCGTTCTTGCGGGCGGACGGTCGGGCGGTTCGACACCGCATCCCCGCAGCAGGTAGAGGCTGCCAGCGCTGCACTCCTCAGACCGCTCGCATGCCCGAAAGGTGCTGGAACGCAATGCCTATGCTGCCGATGCATCACAACCCGCTTGTCGTTGCGGCGCTGCGAATGGCGCGTGCTAGGTACGCAGGCCACAACCAGGTGACCGGGACTACCGCCCTCGCGCACGCGGTCGCTGTGGCCAATACGATCGGCGATCACGCCCCCGGGGCGGAGCCGGAGTGGATCGCCGCGGCCCTGCTGCACCGAGCCGGTGAGATCGATCCGCCGGCCGATGGCGGCGACCTCGACGAGCTGGCAACCGGATGCTCTTCGCGCGATGTCGCATGCCTGATGACCATGCTGGGCACGGCCGGGACGATGACCAACGTGATTGCGGCCGCGGAGAAGTCGGTGACCCTGACTGTGGTTCTCGATCGAGCGGCCACCAGCGGTGATGAGGCGTCGTACTGGGATGACCATCCGGAGTTGTCCGCGCTGGTGAGCGAGTGTCGTCGTTTCCATTCCAGTGCCGCAGATACTGTGCCTGACAGCCTCGCGGATCTGCTGGACGCCCTGATCACTCGCGCCGAGGCCAGCAGGCCGCAACACGCCGGTCCAGTGGCCGCGCAATCGCGAAAAGGCCTGGAACGCAGTCCATTTGACGGCAGCAGTGGCGGCGCGGCGCCAGGGTGAACACGTTGGGTCCGCTACTAGACTGCCTGGCTGGAGACGGCCGTACGTGCCGTCGGGGGCTGCGCTCGGTCTGGCAGCTCGTTCATTCCGCGCCACCTTGATTCCATGATTCGTAGGAAGGATTGCGCCTGATGTCCGAGAAGGTCGTCAAGGAGAAGGTACTGGTCTACGTCGTTCGCGACGGCAAGCTGTTGGTGTTCCGGCACACCGACTACTCGTGGGAGGAAGTCGGGATCCAGGTGCCCGCCGGGAGCGTTCGCGCCGGTGAAACGCCCGAGGATGCGGCGCTGCGCGAAGCGCGGGAGGAGACCGGGCTGTCGGACTTCAAGGTCGTACGCAAGCTCGGAGAAGCCGAGTACGACATCAGCCCCTATCGGTTCGAGATCCAGCAACGGCACTTTTTCGAGCTGGAGTTGTGTCAGGACGCGCCGGACCGGTGGGCAAGCCAGGAAGACCACGACGGCGAGGGGGAGCCGACACGGTTCGAATGCTTCTGGATTCCGCTCGAAGCCGCCCACGTCCTGCAATCGGGACAGGGCGCTCTGCTCGGCCGCCTCGCCGACTGAGCCAGACCAAGCCACCGATTCCGGTTGGGAGTGAGCCCTGTGAACGGGGACAACGGCAGTCCGTACTTGACGATGACGCAAACCGGTCGCGGAAGGCGTGTTCAGCACGGTGGGGCACGTGATCATGGCCATGCCATCGCTGGAGGATGGGAACGGCGCGTCGCAGCTGGCTGCGTGCCGAGAGCGACCCGATGCGCTCGATGTCGTCGAACGCATCTCCGGCAGCACTGCGGGCGTCCGGCTGCGGCTTCTCGGGCCGGGCGTCCTCCCACAGATCGCTGTGGTGAGCGGCTCAACTTCATGGAGATGTTGGGCGACAGTGGTTCTCATGGTTCGCCTCGTCGCCTGTCTTGGGTGTTGTGGCGGTGGCGACGGCGGTGATGCGCTGGGCGCGGGTGTAGTCGGCGGTGAGCCGTTCGCGTTCGGTGGTGCGAGTCTTGCCGAGCTGGCCCCGGAAGATCCTGGTGCGTGGGCGTGTTCGGCCCAGACGTCGCGGTGGACCTGGTGGTGGGTGGCCTGCGGGCAGCGCGCTGAGTCACACATGCCGATCATGGGCTTCGTCGCTATCGGCGTGCCGTCGAGCTTGAGTCAGAGCGCTCGGGGGCGGTGAACCAGCATTAGTTCTCCGGGCTAGAGGTGCAGTACCTTGGCGCGTTTAGGCGTTCAGCAACTTGCCCGATGGCCGTCCAATAGCGTTGTGGTGCAGTAGAATTAGCGCACGAAGTCGATGCCACACAGGGGTGTAGAGCACAGGCTTCGACGTGCGCGAAGGGAGGGCTCAGATGATCCACCGACGTTCACATCGGCTCGACGAGCTGGTGCTCGGCGGTCTCGCCGCTCGCGGCAAAGACCTCGCTCTCATAGGTTCGGGGACGGCACTGTCCGGCCGGGAAACTGCAGACGAGGTGGCGCGGCTGACCGCGATGTTGCGAACAGCAGGGCTGACCCCAGGGGAAGCGGTACTCGTTGCGGTGGATAATCATCCGTCCGATCTGGTGTGCCAGCTTGCGATATGGCAGGCCGATTGCGTGGTTGTACCCGTATATCGCCGACATCCGGTCGCAGTCGTTTCCGACATCATGCAGCGGTGCGCAGCGCGGTATCTTGTCGGCCCTGTTCCATCGGCGTGGACCGGGCTCGTCACCGCTTCCCGCGATGTTGTCCACACCCTCCAAAGCTCCGACGCAGGCCCAGCCAGCCGTCCTCAGGAATTGGACCGTGATCAGGCGCTAATCGTTTTCACCTCGGGCTCGACCGGCAAACCTAAAGGCGTTGTTATCTCGCACCGAGCGTTTGCAACGAAACTCTGCGCGATCGACTCCGTGCTGTACTTCGCTGAGGCGGCAACGATGCTGCAGGTTCTGCATCTCCACTTCAGCTTCGGCCAATGGACGAGCCTGCTGACCCTTGGTTCGGGCGGACAGTTGGAGCTCGTTCGACGCTACGAGACCGATTTGGTACTCCGTCGTCTCGCTGATGCCTACTACGACCGCATAGCGGTGGTGCCGACCATGATGCGCATGATTGCAAGCAGGCTCACCGATCCGGGATGCGAGCGGCTGCTCGCCGCCATGCGTGCGTCGGGTTCGCCAGGGTTGTGGATCGCTGGCGGTGAACCACTCGCCGCAGGTCTCGGACAGCAGTTCCGATCGCTGCTTCCCCGCAGCGGACTGGCCGATGTATTCGGGCTAAGCGAAAGCGCAACTTCGGATTTCATCGTTCCGCCCGACGAGTACGACGCGCTGGCTGGAACGATCGGTCATCCGTCACCCGGTGTCGAAGCACGCGTCGTTCCGATGGATGGGCAGACCGCCGAAGCACCTTTCGACGTTGTCGGCGAGCTGTGGCTGCGCACCCCGCATCTGATGACTGGTTACCTCGGCGATCAAGCAGCGACGATAGAGGCCATAGTCGGAAACTGGCTCAAGACAGGAGATCTCGCACGGAGGCGCCGAGACGGCATGTTCGAACTCGCAGGTCGGGCGAAGAACCTCATAGTGCGCGGCGGAATGAAGATCTCGCCGCTCGAGGTCGAGAATGTTTTCTCGGCCCATCCGGACTGCTCAGGAGTGATCGCGACCGGCGTCGCCGACACGATACTCGGTGAGCGAATCCATTTGGTGGTCACACCGCACCCAGGTCGGATCGTTGACCCCAATCAAATAAGGGACTGGGGGCGGGCGAGGATAGAGTCGTACAAGCTGCCCGATGTGGTGCATGTGATCGACGTGCTGCCGACCGGGGTTACTGGCAAGACCGACCGTCTTGCGGTATCGGAACTCGTCCGCGAACGCCTGAGCGTGAACCGATGAGTCGACCGGTAGCGCTGCTGCTCGACGTCGGCGGCGTGCTGCTGCTTCCTCAAGCCAATGTAATCGCCGCCCGATTGGCCCAGTGGGGTGCTGTACCCTCCGGCCACGACGATGCCGCAGTGCACTACCGAGCTGTCGCAGCGTTCGATGAATCGGGATTCATGGCCGACTACCGGCGGCACTATGCGCGGTTGGTCGGAGTCCGGGAAGACTTGTGCGCGGTCGCGGCGGAATCGGGTGCCTTCAGCGGGCCGTGGCGTTCGGTTGTCCCGCGGGCTGCTGAAGCGCTACAGCGTCTCGCTGTTGCCGACCTTCGTATGGTGGTGGTATCTGACTCCGACGGCACAGTCGAACAACAGCTCCGAGAGGCCCGATTAGCCCAAATCGGGCAAGGTCCTGGTGTTTCGCTTATCGGCATCTGCGACTCCAGTCATGTGGGTGTGCGGAAGCCGCATGCCCGAATGTTCGAATCAGCGCTGATGCTCGCGCGTGCCAGTCCCGATGAGGTGGTCATGGTGGGCGACAGCCTCCGTTGCGATATCGATGGTGCACGGGCGTGTGGAATCCAACCGATTCATGTTGCTCCACTGGGCAACTGCGTACGTTGTGACCACCAGCATGTCGCAGGAATAAACGAAGTCGTCGACATGCTGATGGGAGCCCGCGGTGAGTAGCGTGCGCCCGGAGGGCTCCAGGCGCTTCGGCACGGTAGTCGTCGGAGCAGGAGTTTCCGGTCTGACGACCGCGCTCTTCCTCGCCCGCGCCGGTGTGGAGGTACTGATCGTCGAAAAAGACGCCGTCCCGCCACCGGCAGACCCCGCCGATGCCTTGGCCAACTGGAACCGCCCGGGCGTCCCACACTTTCGCAACGGCCACGCCTTTCACGGTCTTGGCTACCGAACTATCAGGAAGCGCGCTCCAGACATCCTGACCGTTCTTTTGGACGTCGGCGCGAGTGTACGACGGTTCGACTCAGCGATTCCGGCAGCAGATCGGCAGTCCGAAGACGCCGATCTCGTCGCGCTCCGATGTAGCCGCCCGCTGTTCGAATGGGTGCTTCGGAAGGCTGTCGCGCGCGAACCGGACATCGAGCTCCGCACGGGATGCTCGGTGGCCGACCTGCTCTCGGATTCAGGCGGCCGTCGCATTGGTGGAGTCGTGCTCGGCGACGGTTGCCGAATCAATGCTCCATGGGTTGTAGACGCAACCGGACACCGCGCGGCCTTGCGGCATTTCCTGCCGGACCTCGGAGCCCGAACACCTGTCGTCCGCTCCGAGCATTCCGGCACGTCGTACTATGCGCGGCACTTCCGCCGCATATCGCACGGAGGCCCGGAACCGGAGGAGTTCCGCTTCGGACCGTCTGGTGACCTCGGTTTCCTCCGCTATTCGGTCCTGGAGGAGGACTCCGCCAGCTTCGTAGTCACCCTCAACACTCGCAGCAGTGAGCGTGAAATGCGAATACTGCAGGATGCGCAACGATGGAGCCGAGTCGCCGCAGCACTACCCGGATTGACCGACTGGATCGGACCCGACGTAGCGCGCCCGATCTCCGGCGTCTGCTCCTACGCGGGGCGCGGCAATGTCTTCGCCGCACATTGCGCGGATAGTACGGTGACGGGTTTGGTGGCCATCGGCGACGCGCTCTGCCAGACCAATCCTACGCAGGGCTGGGGCGTTTCGATCGCTCTGCACCAAGCCGGTGTCGTCGCCGACACGATAGTGCGCTCGGGAACGGAACCGAGCCGGGCTGTGACCCTGGCGCTCACCGCAGAGCTCGCCACCTTCGTCGAACCGTTCTACACAGCTGCAGCGATGGAAGACCGCGATCGCAACCGAGAAGCATCCGGCGAAGACATCGACGTCACCGATGTTCACAGCGCGCTCTTCTGCCGAAAAGTCGTATATCAACTCGGCAGCGAGGACGTCGGGCTCTACCGAGCGGCACAGCGGCGCATCCACCTGCTGGACGATCCGTTGATCCTGATGTCGGACCACGAAATGCTGACCCGGGCATCGGAATTGCATTACTCCCGCAACGACCGTCACGGATCCCATCCCATGGCTGGCCCGACTAAGGACGATCTGCTGCGGACGGCACACAGCCGACCTCAACTGACCATCAATAGCACCGACAACAATTCGCATCGAACAGAGAGCGTGCTACCTGTGCCAGATTATGTTGACCTCGTCCAGCTCATCGGAAGAACCCCGGTCGGCCAAGATCGAGATCGATTGCTGGCCGAGTTGTCTTCCGCGACGAGTCATGCCATCGAGACCACCGGCCGTGGGATCGACCTCAACGAGGAGAACCTAGCCGGGCTCGACCTCACGGATGTCGATCTGCGCCGTGCAACGCTGAATCGCGCACTCCTGCACGGCACTAAGCTCGTGCGAACCAATATGCGGGAAGCGGTGATGGTGTGCCCCGGTATGGAGCGCACCGACCTCACCGGAGCAGATCTGACCGGGGCCTACGTTCATGCTTTGGCGGCGCAGACCTGCGTGTTCGATGCCGCAAAGCTGTCGGATCTGCGTGACGCCACCGGCACGCTCTTTCATGGATGCAGTATGCGGCGATGCGTCCTGACGGGAAGCCAGCTCGCAGGTTCGGCCTTCTACCAGTGCGATCTCTCAGAGGCATCGCTCGATCGGGCGAACCTGCAGGGTGCCCTCATCAACGAATGTCTATTGCACCAGGCAACGATGGCTGGCGCGCTGCTGGACCAGGCCATGATGGTGAAGGTCGGCCTGCGTACCACTTCGCTGGCGCGGGCCACCGGACACGGGTTGACAATCACCCGCCCCACGGACACAGATGGGTTGGTGCTCACGGGCGGACAGTTTCCCCACCTACGGCTGGATACCATCCGTGGTGCGCACTGGTCGTGCGCGGATCTCGCCGCTCCGGATGCTGACCTGGTTGATGTTGCTGTGACCGACGCGGACTTCACCGGCGCAGATCTGGGCAGATCGATGTGGCGATCGGTATCGATGCCAGGGGTCGTGATGGCGGGGGCGTCGCTCATCGACGCGAAACTGACGGGCTGTACTCTGCGTGGCGGCAAACTGATTGGCCTCCGTGCTGAGAATCTCAACATCGTGGAGTCCGACCTGTTCGAGTGCGATCTCACTGGGATTGCGGCTCGATGCCTCACCGCGCGCGACGTGAATCTCGGCCGTGCCGATCTGTCACAGGCGAACCTATACCGATCGATGCTCACCGGCGATCCACCGAATGCGATGAGCCTGCGCGGTGCACGAATGCAGAATGCCGTACTGGTGCAGGCGTATGTCGCTGCCGATCTGTCTGATGCGGACCTGACCAATGTCAACGCCGCCTACAGCAGGTTCAGTCAGTCCTGCCTGGAACGCGCGATCCTCGACGGAGCCAACATGTTCCAGTCCGCTTGGGTGAAGGCTTCGTTCACCGATGCATCGCTCGCCGGCATCAGGCCACCGGTATTCAGCGACCGATGCGGTGGCTTAGTGGCTGCGGTCGAGAAGACGGCAGGATCTTCACGAGACGAGATGGTTGGATTCCTGGAATCATTCAGCGAAACGCTGGCTACCGCGCGAAAGGGATCCACGTGAGCGATTCGATCGACATTCTGGTGGTTGCGGCACATCCCGACGATGCCGAGCTCGCCCTCGGGGGTGGTATAGCGGCATGGGTCAAGGCCGGCCTACGAGTGACCGTGGCCTGCTGCTCGGTGTCGGAAGGATCACCCGAACTGGCGGCACGACGGCGACAGGCAGCGCAGGACGCCGCTGTGATCCTGGGCTATGAATTGCTCTGGGTGGTCCCCGGAGACGAGCGGCAGGTCGAGAACATACCTGAATACCACCTGGTTGGACTGTTCGACAAGCTGGTACGCGAAGTCCGGCCCGACCTTGTGATCAGTCATTGGGACGGTGACTCACACGGCGACCATCGCCGAGTGGCGTACGCGATCGCGGCTTCGGCGCGGACCTGGCCAGATGTGGCACTGCTCCAGTTCGGCCCCAACGAGCATCGCGCTCCGTCATACGGCCAATTCACCTCCACCGTGTTCGTTCCCATGTCGGAGTACATCGACCGGAAGACAACGGCTCTGGCGGCGTACTCCTACGAAGGCCAGGGTTACCGTCCGCTCGACACTGCCGGGGTTGCCCTGCGCAACCGCGCGTTGGGCACCCAATGCGGTGTTGAAGCGTGCGAGGGCTTGCGACTGGTGCGTGTGGTCGCCGGCACCCGCGGGGCGCGTGGCCTCGCACGCCTTCTCACTGATCTCTAGGAGTTTCATGAGCATGTCGGTACCCCGAACCAGGGAACCAGAGTCCGGGTCGGACTGCCACCGCACCCGCTTGAGCGATGGTCGCGGTCGGCTGGCCGTCTGGGGTCTCGGCTATATCGGGCTTTCCACCGCGACTGCCTTCGCCGACGTCGGTGTCCAGGTCGTGGGCTTCGACCCCGCCGAACAACGTGTACGGTCCCTGACCGGCATCAACAGCCGGATCGCAGTTTCGTCCGAGGCTACCGATGTGCTGGCCGCGGACTGTTGCGTGCACATGATCGCGGTACCGACCGAAAGAGAAGGCGAGCCGTTCGACGGTGCGCTGTCATCGGTGATCGCTGATATCGCCGCATCGCTCACTAAGGGGGATCTACGCGGAACCTGCCCGCTGGTGATAATCGAATCCACCCTGACCCCTGGAACCACTGACGAGCTGCTGCTGCCGATCTTGGCCGAGCATGGCCTCAAGGTTGGCCGCGACTTGCTCGTCGGTCTCGCTCCCCGCCGGGACTGGTTTCTCGCCGAGGGCTACAGCCTGCGCGAGCTCGATCGCGTCTACGGCGGAGTCGAGGCCAGATCCGCCGCGGCGACGCGGGCTGTCCTGGGGCTCGTCAACAACATCCTGCATCAGGCTCGGACACACCATACATGTGAGTTGGTCAAGTGCGTTGAGAATGCGTTCCGGCACATGGACATCACACTGGCTAACGAGTTGACGTTGGCCTACCCAGACGTAGACATGGTCGAGGTGCTCCGGTTGGCCGGCACCAAGTGGAATATCGGTACGTATCACCCCAGCTTCGGCACGGGTGGCTACTGTATTCCGCTGGCGAGCCGCTATCTCATTCGGGGAGCTGAACATCCGGAGTATCTCGGGCTACTGCGCAGGACCGTCGAGACGGATGATCAGATGCGACTTCTGGTCGCCGATGCCGTCCGAGCGCGACCGCCCGTCGTCATTCTTGGAGTCGCTTACAAGGGCGGTATAAAGGTCGACATCTTGAGCCCAGCGAAATCGATCGCGCGAAGCCTTCGCGACCGGAGTGTACCGGTGGTAGTCCACGACCCGCTGTATGACAACGCCGAGATCGATGGATTGCTCGGGCCAGGCTTGACGACGGACGATCTGCCCGGTGCCCTTCGATCCGCCCGATCTGTTCTCGTGATTCCAGATCATTCCGAATTCACGGGTCCCGAATACGTGAACAACATCAACTATCCACGCGAGGAAACCCTCATCGTGCTCGACAACCATGGGGTGCTTGCAGACGTGGCCTGGGCTGACCACGTCATCTACAAGCGGGCGGGGAACAAACGATGGCTCGACACTGAGGAGGATGCTGACATATGACTGGAGCACAACATAGTCCCGCCGATGATGGAACCCGCGGTGCAAAACTATTGGCTGCGGCTGGCGCAGAAGTGGGTGCCGGCGTTCGGGCCTGGCTGGGCGCCGACGTCCACGTCGGCAACGACGTTCGTCTCGAGGACGATGTGACCCTTGTGGCGGACCAACTCCACCTCGGCGACGGCGCGCGAATAGGTACGGCCACCGACATCCGCTCGGCCCGTGTCGAGATCGGCGACCGGTGCGAGTTGCTGCCCAGCGTGTCCGTACTGGCAGCGGATTCCTTTGTGCTCGGTGCTGCGAGCAGGATCGAGGGCCGGGTCTCGATCGTGTGTCGCAGCTTTCGAGCTGGCAAGCTCTTCTACTTCGGCCACGATTCGTCGGTCGGATATGGCGGCACCACTGCCTCCTCAGCCCATGTCCGCATTGGAGACCGCGTTGCGCTGGGTCCCCACAACATCCTCAACGCCAACCTGCCGATCGAACTCGGCGATCAGGTCGGTTCCGGGTGCTATCTATCGGTGTGGACGCACGGTTTCCATTTCGGCCACCGGCTGTCCGACGGCTTCCAGGCGACCTTCGAAGGCGTCCGAATCGAGCCGAATGTCTGGCTGGGCTTTCACGTTTCGGTGCTCCCGGGTGTCACGATCGGCGCGAACACAATTCTCGCCGCAGGGGCTGTCGCCGCACGTGATCTGCCTGCAGACGTACTCGCCGGGGGCGTGCCGGCCAGACCTTTGAGGCCGATAGTCGCCCGACGCCTCGACGATCGCGAACTTCGGGAGCTCGTCATGGACCTGCTCGATTCGTGGTGCGACGAGCTCACATGGAAAGGCGTCGAGTACCACAGAACCGGACCGGGCGAGATTTCCGTCAGAACTACCCGGGTACAGGTCCGCGACGCCGAGTATGAACCGTCGGATTTTTTGGGGGAGAAGGACTTTGATGAGCTCGTTCTCCTTAGTCTCGACGATCGGCTCGAGGCTCCGCGAACCGACGAGGGGACGGTGGTGTTCCAGCTGCGCACCGGCCACCTTCTCGGCTCACTGTCACTCATCGCCCACGACCTCCGAGACTTCCTGCGACGGCACGCCCTGCCGTGCGGAGACGAGGAGACCTTTCGAGGTCTGCCGAGCGCACCGTTCGCCCGTCTGATCAATCCAGGTACCGCCATCGGGTAGCGTCCTTTACCGCTCGCTACCAATCAGCGACGACGTCCAGCAACGGGACCCTAGGTCAGAGGAGTAATGAATCCAGTAGGACTGTCGACAGGGTGCTACTACGGTCTCGATATCGTGACGGAGGACGCCGTCAACCTGGCGGCCCACCTAGGTTCCGACACGGTCGAGATCTACATTCAGGGGGAACCCGAGCTCCACCCCGAAATGGTCACTGTTCTCGCCGACCGTTGCCGAACCACCGGACTCGACGTGATATCGGTCCATCCCTACGTATTCGGCTGGGAACATCTGCTGTTCAGTAACTACTCACGGCAGCGTGCCTGGGCGCAGCGGAGATTCGTGCAGTACCTCGAGATCTGTGCGGCAACCGGCGCCGATGCCTACGTCAGCCACGGACCGCCCCGGCACCATGCTGTGGATTCCGACGGTATGCCGTCCCGTCGATACATCGACATCATGCGTGATCTTGTCTCCGAGGCGACAGCGCACAGCGTCCGATACTGCCTGGAGAACGTCAGTTACGGCCTGGTCCGCGCTCCCGATGATTTCCACGCCCACCGGGACCTGATATCGGATCTGGGATTCGTCGTCGACTTCAAGTCCGCCTGGAAGGCCGGATTTCGGCCGGTCGACTTCCTGACATCGGAGCTGATTCCGGATGTTCATCACACACAGGTCAGTTTTCGTGACGACGGACGGTACGGCCTGGGCGCGAGTAGCCCGACTGCCGCCGTCGAGGATGCGGATATCTATATCGCATTGCAGGTCGCGGTGCCGCATGTGCTGGAGATAGAGGCAACTGCCGTGGATCAGGTGGCCGACTCTTTGGCGGCCGTCCGGAAGGGGCTGGCTTCGTGAAGAGTCAGCCCCTTCTTGGGCATCCGAACCGAACGGGATCTACCCAGTCTTCGGCTGGGCACGCGCATCGATGTTGAGTTCTCGCAACCGCTGCGGCTCCACGTCGGTAGGTGCACCCATGAGGAGGTCCTGAGCGTTCTGATTCAACGGGAACGCGATCGTCTCACGAATGTTCGGCTCATCTGCCAGCAGCATGACCATCCGGTCTACCCCGGGGGCGATTCCAGCATGCGGCGGGGCTCCGAAATGCAGAGCTCGCACCATGCCGCCGAACTGCTCGTCGACGTGTTCCTTCGAGTAACCCGCGATTCGGAATGCCTCGTACATGATCTCCGGATCGTGATTTCGCACCGCACCAGAGGACAACTCGATGCCGTTACACACGATGTCGTACTGCCAGGCGAGAATGTCGAGAGGATCGCGGGTCCGCAACGTTTCCAGCCCGCCCTGCGGCATAGAGAACGGGTTGTGACTGAACTCGATCGAACCGTCGTCCGCCTTTTCGTACATGGGGAAATCGACTACCCAGGCGAATCGGAAAACATTCTCCTCGAAGACACTGGTGCGCTTGGCTGCCTCTACTCGGATCTCGCCCATGATCTTGGCGACATCCGCCTCGTTCCCGGCGCCGAAGAAGATCGCCGTACCGGGCTTTCCATCGACGAGATCGATCAGCTTCGTAGCGACATCGGTTGTGAGGAACTTGGCGATCGGTCCGCTCAGTGTGCCGTCTTCGCCGACCTTGACCCAGGCGAGCCCAGTTGCCCCCAACTCGACTGCGTATTCACCCAACTGGTCGTAGAACGAACGAGGCTTGTCGGCAACGTCGTGTACCGGCAGTGCTCGGACATGCTTGTTCGCGAAAGCCCTGAAGTCGCTGCCCTGAAACAGGTGGGAAACATCGATGAGTTCATACGGCGAGCGCAGATCAGGTTTATCCGAACCATAACGGGCCATCGAATCCCGGTATGGAATTCGAGGAAAAGGCGCGACGATGTTCCGACCTGGCGCGAATTCCGTGAACATGTCGAGCAGTACGTTCTCGACGATGCCGAAAACATCTTCCTGCTCAACGAAACTCATCTCGATATCGAGTTGGTAGAACTCACCCGGAGAGCGATCGGCACGGGCGTCTTCGTCGCGGAAGCATGGTGCGATCTGGAAGTATCGATCGAAACCGCTGATCATCAACAGCTGTTTGAATTGCTGCGGAGCTTGTGGGAGGGCATAGAACTTGCCCGGGTGTAGCCGTGACGGCACGAGGAAGTCGCGGGCTCCCTCGGGGCTCGTGGCGGAGAGGATGGGAGTCTGGATATCGATGAAACCCAGATCGGTCATCTTCCGCCGAAGATAGGCGATGACCGCTGAACGGAGCAGGATATTGCGGTGCATTCGTTCACGGCGGAGGTCCAGAAAACGATACCGCAGCCGTGTCTCTTCGCCTACGCGATCTTCGGGAGATACCTGGAAGGGAAGTGGATCGCACTTGCCGAGAACTTCCAAAGCCGTTACCTCGACTTCGATCTCGCCGGTCTGGATCTCCGGGTTGATGTTCTCCTCCGCGCGACGCAGCACCCGACCGTCGACCCGGATAACCGTCTCTTTCTGCAGATGACTCAGCTGCTCGAAGACCTCGGAGTTCGGCCGTGCAACAAGCTGAACCACGCCGTAGTTGTCGCGAAGGTCTACGAAAAGCACGCCACCGAGGTCTCGCCGATTGTGTAGCCATCCCGACAGGCGTACGTCGTGGTTGACGTCAGCGAGGCCCAGCTCTACACAGGTGTGGGTACGGTATGTGTGCATGTTCCTTCCACATTTTCTAAGGTCGTGGCTCACATGGGCGTGCAACAGTCCCTAAGCCTACGGCACGCCTACGGTGCCCTCGACGGAGTGCAACGATACGTAACGGCCCGCAGGCGCAGTGGTTCTCGCGCTCGGCCGAGGAGCTTGTGCCGTGACCCCTTGGGGGTTGAGTACCGCCTGGATACGGGCAGAGGATAACAGCCATGACTTTCAGCGCACATCCTCGCCGCAATCGCCGACTCGCTGAATTCGGCACGACGATCTTCGCCGAGATGTCTGCGCTCGCCGAACGAACTGGAGCGATCAATCTGGGTCAGGGATTCCCCGACACCGACGGACCCGAGACCGTTCGAGAAGCGGCGGTACGTGCGCTACGTGACGGGCGTGGAAACCAGTACCCGCCGGGGCTCGGTGTTCCGGAGCTGCGGACGGCGATCGCCGCTCATCAGCAGCGCTGGTACGCGCTATCGTTCGACCCCGATCGCGAGGTCTTGGTGACCGCCGGTGCGACCGAGGCTCTCGCGGCCTCGCTCCTGGGCCTTCTGGAGCCGGGAGACGAGGTGATCGCCCTCGAGCCCTACTACGACTCCTACGCAGCCTGCATAGCCATGGCAGGAGGACAGCGCGTGCCGGTGGCGTTGCGCCCCAACGGGGGATCGTTCCGCCTCGATCTCGATGAGTTGCAGACCGCGGTCACCAACCGCACACGGCTATTACTTGTCAACACCCCGCACAATCCGACCGGAACCGTCCTCACTCGAGAGGAGCTCCAGGCGATAGCGGAGCTTGCAGTGGCGCGGGACCTGCTGGTTGTGACTGACGAGGTCTACGAGCACCTGGTCTTCGACGGAGCCGAGCATGTGCCGCTCGCTGCGTTGCCGGGGATGCGCGAGCGGACAGTGACCATCGGCTCCGCTGGGAAGACTTTCTCGTTCACCGGCTGGAAGGTCGGCTGGGCTACAGCGACACCAGAACTCATCGATGCCGTGCGATCGGCCAAGCAGTTCCTGACATTCGTATGTTCGGGGCCATTCCAGTACGCCGTCGCGGAGGCTCTGGCGCTACCGGACTCCTACTTCGCCGACTTCCGCGCGGACATGTCGGCCAAGCGCGATGTGCTGACAACAGGACTGCGCAGAGCTGGCTTCCAGGTCTTCGATCCCGCCGGTACATACTTCGTAACCACAGACATACGTCCCCTCGGCGAAGTAGACGGCACCGCCTTCTGCTGGTCACTCCCCGAACGCGCTGGCGTAGTCGCCATCCCCAACGCGGTCTTCTACGACCAACCGAAGGCCGGAGAGCCATTTGTGCGGTTCGCTTTCTGCAAGCGCAAGGATGTCCTCGACGAGGCGGTTGGCCGCCTCGAGCGCCTGACGCAGTGACCACAGGCAGATGCTCCGGTACTCGGGACCATTCGCCTGTACACTGATCTTCGTGTCGAAACGTCGCTCCTGGCTTCAGTTTTCGTTGACAGGAGCTATGTCTGCACATCGACCGCAATGATCCGCGCCGACTTCGCGGACCATGAATTGTGTGCAACACCTCTTGGTTGAGGAGCGCTTGATGTCAACCCCTCTGCTTGCCGATCTTGCCCACCTCCGGAGCCAACGTGTCAGAGGCAATCTAGTGATTCGCGACCGCATCCGGCGCGCCGCTCGATCTGCCTTGACGGAGGCTGGCTTCCTGGAGGTCGATACGCCAGTCCTCGGAGCTCGGATCGACGAGTACGCCGCTGGACACCTTCGCGCCGAGACAGCCAGCGGACACCGGCTGTGGCTGGCACAGTCGCCCCAGCTGTACAAGCAGGCATTGATCGCCGCAGGTCTGGAGCGTTACTTTCAGTTCGCACACTGCTTCCGCGACGAACATCGCGAGCCCGGGCGGACAGACTATCTGCGGGAGTTCGTTCAGCTCGATGTGGAGATGCGTACCGAAAGTTCCATCGAGATCATGGCTGTCGTGGAGCATGTGCTGCAAGGCGTGCTATCGACACTCGGCATTCCAGTACCCTCTTTCCCGTTTCCGCGCCTTGACGCCATGACGGCGATGCGGGAGTACGGGTCGGATCGGCCGGATCTCCGGGGCGAAGGTGAGGAGGTCTCCTGTCTGTGGGTGGTCGACTTTCCGGTCGCCCGTAGCAGTCACGGCACTGTGGAGCTGGAACGACATCCCATGGCACGCCCTCAATCAACGTCGGTCACGAAGGAGAATCTCACAACACTGCGCAGCCACTCCTTCGACCTTGTTGTCAATGGCTACGAGATCGCCAGCGGTGCGCTCCGAATACACGACCCGGCAGCGCAATCGGAGCTGCTCCATGCCGCCGGACTTGACCCTGCCGCGTTCGGAGACTTGCTAGCCATCCTGGAGAACTGTCCCCCGCACGGGGGCTTCGGATTGGGCCTGGATCGCCTAACCATGCAGCTACTCGGAGTCGAGTCAATCGCCGATGCCACTGCCTTCCCTAATGGTTTCGGAGCGTGAGTCTCTCCGCGTCAACGAGGCCCTGCACCGTTGCGTTCCGGCAACCCCGCCGTCGTTAGGGACACCAAGACCATCACGAGTACTGCGTTGATCACGATGACGCTGGCCGCCGTATAATGCGCCGCCCGCATCGCTATCACCCGCATCGCCGCGAACATGGGACCGCCGCCAGCGTTCCCATGTTCGATGTGCCCTGGGCCGGTCGTGTCGAACATGAGAACGGGGACGGCCCGCGGTTTTCGGGTGGCCGGTTGGTGATCGAAGCCGATCACCTGTTACAGGCGGCAGTGCCGTTGTCCTGGTGGGTGACGCGATGTAGCCGATGCCCTCGTGAATCAATACACGGCTGTCAGCCAGGTTCTGGACGGCGTGGACGGCACCGGTCAGGGGGCGTGGTCTATCGGCTGTTCGAGATCAATGCGAAAGTCCACGGCCCTAAGACTGTTACGCATGCCGATTTACGCACCATCGTCAACCTGGCGGGAGTTTCCGATACAGACGCTCATTCGTCGCTTGCAGCGGCGTCGGGATCGGGTAGCGACCGGCGTGTTCCACCGGAATCGGGTGTGGCCAGCCTTACGTGCCTGCCCTCCAGCGACCTGAAGAAGGCATCGAGGATCGCGCCCCACGGCTCTCGACAGCGGCAATACGCGGCCGGGACCGGGGCCGCGTGATGAGATCGCCGCCGCCGTCGAAGCCGCGACCGGAGACCCGGGGTTTCCTCGCGCGGGGCACGCGGTGCGACTGCTTCTTGGTCGGCTTGCGGCTCTTGGACTTCGGTATGAACCAGCCCCCAGACTCGGACACCGCACATCCGGCGGCACCAGGAAAAGCGTTGCGCTTCAACGATGACCGCAACCACCGACACATCTGCTTGGCTGGGCTGAAGCTGAACAGGCCAGGTACTTCGTCTGGGCCGCTGATGCATCAGCATTGGGTCGAACCCGAACTGCCCACCGTGTTCGATTGATCTGATCCGTCGAGCCGGTGCGGCGTTGCGCCAGTGGTCGGACGCTACGTGCGGGTTTTGTTGCGGATGTAGGTGACCTTGGATTTGCTGTTGCCAGGGCTGCGGGTTTGGGCATCGAATAGGCCGCTGGCTTTGACGAAGTTGCCGAACTTCCTGCGGCCGTACGCCTTGGGAGCGATGCCGTGCTGAATTTTGAGAACGTTTCCTACCTCGCCAAGGTGCGCCCACCCGTCGCCGTCAGCGGCATGGTCGACCGCGGCGCGTAGCGTGGCGATCACGGTGGGGTCGAGGGAAGCTGGGTCTGGTGTGGTCGCAGTCAGCGGTTCGGAGACAGCTGGCGTGGGGTTGCTGGTGAATGGTGTGAGTGTGTTGACATCGGTGAACCCATCGCATGCGGTGACGAAGGGTTTCGGTGTTTTGGCCTCGCCGAACCCGTACACACGGCAGCCGGATTCGCGGAGACGCATCACCAGGCCGGTGAAGTCGGCGTCGCTGGTCACCAGGACGAAGGCGGCGTAGTCACCGGTGTGGAGCAGATCGATCGCGTCCACGGCCATGGCGAGGTCGGTGGCGTTCTTGCCGGTCGTCCAGCTCGGATTGTGTATGGGCCGGATCGAGTAGGCCAGCAGCGGCGCGCGCCATCCGCTCAGGTGTGGTTGGCTCCAGTCTCCGTAGGCGCGTTTGAGATGGGCGGTGCCGTAGCGGTCGACGGCTGCGAGCACGGCGCCGATCCGCGATGGGGACGCGTTGTCGGCGTCGATGAACACCGCCACCTCGCCACGATCGTGCAGCGCAGAACTGATCTGCGCGGTGCCGACATCCCGTCCGGGAACCGGATCGCTCAGTAACCGCCGACCCATCATGACGAGCAGGCGTCCGGCGACTGTCCGCACACTGTCGCGAAGAGTCGATGCTCGGCGGACGTCGGAATCCATTGCCGCACAGTACCGCCCGCGTCCGGTCATGACCGGTACCTTGCACTGGGGAGGTTGCGCGCTCCGCTTCGACGAGCTCACCCGCGCCGGTCCATCGAAGCGTCCGACACCTCGTGCCGAGCCGTGGTTGTTGCTGCGGCGGCTTGGTCGAGCGCGTCGTCGCAGTGGGGGAACAGGCGGCGGATGCCGCCGCGGGGGTTGGGGAGGTCGCCGTGCCAGCGGGGGATGATGTGGATGTGGAGGTGGGCGATGCTGCGTCCGGCGGCTTCGCCGTCGTTGATTCCGATGGTGTAGCCGTCGGGTCGGAATCGGTCGTGCAGGAGTTGGCGCGCGGATCGCGCGACGGCGCGCAGGTCGTGCATTTCCGGGCTGGTGAGGTCGAAGAACGACGGAATGTGGCGGAAGGGGACGAGCTCGAGGTGGCCGGGTTGGGCGGGGACATTGTCCCAGCGGGCATACCAGCAGCGGCTGCGGGCCAGGACGGTGTTCAGGTCTGGATCGGCGTGACGACAGAAGAGGCACGAACGGGCAGGATCAGATGGCTGCTCCGGGGAAGCTCCGACGACAACGTCCGGCACGGTTGATGTCTCCTTTCGTGGCGTATGCCACGGGAATTGGCGATGGGAGGGAGGACTGAGTGCAGCGTGGCCGTCGCTCATGGGTTCCGGTAGGTGTTTCGACCCGGTGGCGCTGGCGTTGTCGCTATCGGGGCGAGTCGGGCCACAGCCAAGGCGGCAGGGTGTGGCGGTGTACCTCGTCGTCATCGACGAGCTGGCCGTTCGGGCCGTGGTAGCGGGGGGCGTCGGCCATCAGCCAACGGCCCAGACGGGCGAGCAGGGTCGTGATGCGCTTGGCGGGTGGTCGCCGGTCCGGCATGTGCGCGTCTCTTTTTCATCTCTACGGGTTTGGGAAGATGCGGGCGATGGCGCCGTAGGCGGGCAGCGGTTGGGGTGCGCGGCCGAGGTCGGCGACCAGGGGCCGCCACTGGTTGATCGCCACGACGCCCGGTTCTTCGAGTTCCAAATCGTTGAAGAGGCCACAGATCTGCTCGCGGGTGCGGGGTGTGTAGTTGACCGCGCCGGTGTTGTTGTAGAGGTCCCACATTCGGGTGTGGTCGGGGTGATCGTCGGTGCCGTCCCAGAGGCCCAGATAGCTGCCCGCCGGCAGAGCAGCAGTGGTGGTGTGCACGATCTTCGTGGCGTCGGCGTAGCTGCGTGCGTAGCCGAGGACTCCCATGAACAGCGCCGCGATCGGCTTGCTGAAGTCGAGGATGTTGGCTGCGTCGGCGAGCATCTGTTCGGTGTCGTGGTAGTCGACGTCGACGATGCTGACAACTCCTTCGGGGGTGATGCTATTCATCAGCGCTCGGGCGTGGGTGAGGACGAGGGGGTCGTTGTCGACGTAGGCGATCCGCGCGTCGGGGGTGATGTGTTGGGCGATTTCGTGGGTGTTGTGCGAGGCGGACAGTCCGGCGCCGATGTCGAGGAATTGCCGGATGCCGGCGGTGCGGGTGAGGTAGTCGACGGCGCGGGTGAGGAATTGGCGTGATTGGACGGCGAGGGTGGTGATGTCGGGGTAGATCTCGTGGCATTCCTCACCGGTGAGCTGGTCCATGGGGTAGTGGTCCTTGCCGCCCATCCAGTAGTTCCAGATCCGTGCCGAATGCGGGATGTCGGTGCGGACCAGTAGCGGGTCGGTATCGCTGTAGGGCATTACGTGCCTGCTCGTCCGCTACTCGAGCAAGGCCGGGTGGCCGCACGGTCGAGTTCGGCGCGCAGGCCGGACAGTGTGGCGTGCAGCAGCTCGAGATCAGCGCTGGTCGGGATCGTGAGGGCCTCCGTCTCGCTCAGCACATCGTCGGTGCCGTGTGGATGCTCGCGTTGGTGGGCGGTGAGGTCGGGTTCGGTGGTGGTGTCCATGATGGTGTTCCTGGTGGGTGGTCGCGGTGGCGTCGTCACGCCGATCGGGAGGCTGGCAAGACGAGCTACCGGTGCGCGGAAGCTGTCGCATCGCAGGTCGTTGTGGTGTCAGGGGAGTTGGGCGGCGCGGAGAATGAGCTCGATCTGGGGTCTGATGCCGGAGATCGTTGTGTCGATGCCGTTGTTGTGTTGCACGGTCATGCCGACGACGACGGTGAACAGGAACGACACCACCAAGTCGACATCGATCTTCGGCCCGGAAGATTCGAAAGAGATAGTGGCGGTGAGCAGTTCGGTGACCGCGTTGCCGATGACTGCGACTCGGTCGCTGACCTCGGTGCGGCTGGTGTCGTCGAGGGTGGCGAGGGCGAGTTCCAGCGACACCCATCCGGGTCTGGTCGCCAGGATGCTCGCCCAGATCGCCAGGGTGGTGATGAGGTGGTCGGTGTCGCGGGGAATGGTCTGCAGGATGCGGTGGGTCGCGCGGGTGGCGAGGGTGTCGGCGACTTCGTGAGCGATGTGGCGTTTGCGGCCGAAGTGGTTGGTGAAGGTGCTGTAGCTGGTCCCGGCAGCTCGGCAGATCCTGTCGATGTTGGTGTCGGCGTAGCCGCGGGTCAACAGCAACTCAGTTGCTGCCCGCAGCAGACGGTCGCGGGTCGCGGTGACGGGCCGGTGAGCGTTGGTGTCCGCGGCGCCCAGCGCGCAGTCGGTGGGGTGCTGATCGAGGTTCACAGCGGCACAACCTGCTGTGCGGCGGGTCCTTTCGGGCCTTCGCCTCGGACGAACTGGACGCGTTGTTCTGGCTGGAGGGAACGCCAGCCCTCGGTCTGGATTTCGGAGTGGTGGACGAAGATGTCACCGCCGCCGGTGTCGCTGGCGATGAATCCGAAGCCCTTGGCCTCATCGAACCATTTGACTGTGCCGGTTTCCGTTTCCATGGCTTTTCCTTGAAATTGAAGGGGATTCGGGCTGTGGGGAGAGAGAGTTGGTCGGCGTTGTTCCGGTGGCGGTGGCTGGCTCAGTGGCGGTGGTCGGTGCCGTAGCCGGTGAGGACGTTGGCGGTGTCCGCCAGCGCGCGGCGGCGCGTGATCGTGCTGATCAGCTCGAAGATCAGGACGGCGAATGCCGAGTAGGCAAGGACGGTCACGGCGAAGCGCAACGACATGGTGATGGCCATTCTGTTCGGGGGTTCGGGTTGCGTTCAGGGGCTTTGGATCTGGTTAGCTAGGCGGTGACGGGTAGGAGTTCGGCTGGCCAGGCGTGGACGGTGCGGTCGTCGATGCGGGTGGACCTCGCTGGGGCGGTCCGCTTCTCGACGCATCCGGCGGTTGCCACGGGGTGCTAGCAGCCACGGTGAGTTGGTGGGAGACAGGCGCTACCTGGTCGGAAACGACGCGGGTGCCCGGGGGCCGCGGCCTGATGGCGTGTGGGCGTGCCGGGGCACGACATGGTCGGGGTGTGGTCGTCGGCGTGATCGGTGAAGCTCATGGTGGGGCGGTCATGGTTGTTGGTCGAGCGGTGGACGTTGTCTCGGTGTGGAGGGCGACGTTCGCTAGGGGTGGTTGGTGCTGAGGGCCAGCGCGAGGTGCGCGCGCAGCGTCGCGGAAGTGAACGTGGTGCCGTGGGAGTGCTGGATGGCCATGCCCAACGCGATGGTGAACAGCAGCGACACCAGCTGTTCCAGTTCGCTGCCGCTGCGTTCGGAGGCGACCGGCCCGGGGCTGCGGGCGAGCAGCTTGGTGACGGCTTGGCGCAGGCGCTCGACGCGGGCGAAGACTTCACTGCGGCTGAGCGTGTCGACCTCGGTGAGGTCGAGTTCGAGCCAGACCCAGTCCGGCCGGGTGATCAGCAGCCGCGTCCAGATGGTCAGCGTCGCGAGCAGGTGTTCGCCGTCGCGGGGTGTGAATTGGTCGATACGGCACACGGCGTGGCGGGTGAGATGGGCAGCGACCTCGTGGGCGGCGTCGTATTTGCGACCGAGGTGACGACCGAACCTAGCTGGGGTGGTGTTTGCTCGCACGCAGATCCGCCCGACCGACGTCCCGGCGTATCCACGGGTGAGCACCAGGCTGGCGGTGGCGACGAGTAGCCGCTGGTACTCGCCGCGATCCGAGGCGGCAGAGTTGGTGCTGCGGTTGGTGGTCACGGCGGATCCGATCTTCTGGACGTTTTGTGCCACGGGGCCCTGGCGGTGTTCGCCGGGCGTGTATTGGACGCGTTGGCCCTCGGTGAGGGTGCGCCATCCTTGGCCGTCGATGTGGGAGTAGTGCACGAACAGATCACGCCCACCGATGTCGGGGATGATGTATCCGAACCCTTTGACGTTGTCGAACCACTTCACAGTTCCTTGCTCCAACTAAGGACCTCCTCGGGCAAATCGGTTGAGCTACTGGAGAATTGACGATGGCGGCAGGCGACGCGGTGTCAGAGAAGAGTGCCGCGCCGCGTTGCCAGGAGTTGGTCGTACGCGGCGGTGAGCACACTGGTCGCCGACGGCAATCGGATGCCGAGGAACGGTTGGATACCGCCGACCCATTGCCAGCCGAGCCCGGAATCGGTCATCGGCAACCAAACCCGTTGGCCGCTATCGAGGACCCGCACGCCCGCGTCATCGAGCAAGGCCAGTGCTTGTGTGGTGAATCGACGGCGCAAAGCTGGGCCGACGAGGAACACCTGGGGTGCTGGTCCGGACTCAGATCGACCGACGACCAGGAGCGTGGTCGGTGCGCCGTCGACTTCCAGCCATCTGCGCACGCCTCGGACGAGATGGCTGGGCATAGCGATCCCACCGAGTGCGGGGGCGGCGATGAGCGCGACGCGGCCGCCCATGCAGGTGATAGTGAACCCGAGGCGGCGGTAGAGGTCAGCGACATCGGCAGTGCTGTGGCAGTTTTCGAACATCACCGGTCCCGTTGTCAAAGGAGAAGGTTCGACGCTTCGACGCGCTGGGGGGCACCGTGCAGGGTGTGTAGTCGTGCCGCGTTCGGGAGCCGCTCGCGGCGAACCAGGCGTGGAAGCGGGGATAGTCGACGCTGGCCGAAACCTCCGCGGAGGGTCCGTGCGGGTCGCAGTAGAGGCGGGCATCGTGTTCGATCCACACCGATTCCGATCAAGTTGCGCACCATCACCCACCGTCGACGCGGTGTCAGTGACCATCGGCGAGCAGGTCGAAAGGGCAACGGTCACAGAAAGCTCCTCGAAGAGTCGGGGACGGGCATGCGACACGATGTGGGTGTGTCATGGATGGGCAGGAATTGCAGTGGGTGGGCACAGGTCGGTGCCGTCGGCGCTGCCGACGTCTACGACGCGCACCAGGGTGCGGCCGGTGCACAGCAGAGCTCGCCCGGCGGGCAGGTGGGCATTGTCGGGGATGACGATCGCCCAGATGTCGGGGTCGCGGGCGGCGCGGCGGATCAGTGCGTCGACGGTGTCGCTGCTGGGGCGGTGATCGAGATAGGTTCCGCCCCAGCCATATCCCCACCCTTCGGCGCGGTGACGCATCCGGGCACCGATCAGCGCGATGTTCGCCGTCGACAGGATCCGGGTGTTGATGTAGCCGAGGGCGATCGGCGGTGACGGAGGTGGCGGCGGCTTTCGCGACAACAGGCCTCTCATGGCAGTGTCCGAGCCTGGTGAGCGGGCACGGGCAGGCGCACCTGACCTGTGATCACCCGCTCGACGAGCCGGTTGTAGACGCGGGCTTGGTCAACCAAGATCCCCAGTGCGGTCGAGGAAGGCACCATCTCACCGTTGTCCGCGGTCGCCGAAGCCCAACGGCGGATGTGGCGCGAGAGCACGGTCCCGATCCCGCACGGGTGTACTGCTGCCTGCGAGCAGTCGATTCCGAGGGCGAGCACCCGGTGGTGCACGACAATATCGACGCAGGCGATCAGGGCGCGGATGTCGCGGCTGGCGTCGGCGAAGAAGTCGGTGACCACCCGCCACTCGCCTTCCCCAAACTCTGTGCTGGCCTGTGACATTCGTGTCAGCTGGCCCAGGGCCGCGTTGTGGCGGTAGTGGGCATCGAGCAGCCCGACCGCGGCGGCCACCACCTGCGGGTGGGTGTAGTGGCTGGGGTCGAACACCGGCGTGCGCAGCGCACGCCACAGCGTGCGCACGCTCGGAAGCTGGTCAAACCAATCCGGTGGAGTCACCAGGTCCCTCCCGACAGCAGCTGGGCCAGCTGCTCGACGCGGTCGCTATAGGCGCGCTGCGCCGCGAGCGTCGCGGTCAAGGCGGTCTGGTCGCCGGGGCAGGCGGCATAGGCGATCCAGCATCGCGCCATCTGCGAGACCAGGCCACCCAACCCGACCTCCGTGGCAGGCGCGGGAACGATCGCGGCGGATTCGATGTCGATGCGACGAACCGCCAGCGCGATGCGCCGGTCGATGGGTGCCTGTTGGTTCGGGTCGTCGGTGGCGGCGCGGCGCGCGTGGTCATCGACCAGGTGCGCGGCGAGCATGAAGAACCAAACCGGCAAATGCGCGCGCGGCTGCGGTCGTGGCCGGGCGACAACCACGTTCAGCGCCCACCACCACAGGGCTTTGATGGCGTCGCCGAGGCTGCGTTGGAGCGGCTGGTGGGTGGCGAACTGGAGGATCCAGTCTTTGGCCTGGGGAAGCCCACTCAGGTGCAGGGCATCAGAATCCACTGTGCGCGATACTCCTCTACCGGTAGTCAGGGGGTTGGGGTGATGCCGCGCCAGCCCAGCGGCAGCTCGACGCGGCGGTTAAACAGGTCATCGAGCAGGCAGGCGTAGCCCTCGTGGAGCTGGCCGAGGTGAAACCACGCTTCATGGCGCAGCTGTTCGTCGCCGGTGTGCAGCACCGTCCACCACGCATCGACATACGCTTCGGCGAGGTGGCTGACGACCTCCCCGAGGCTGTGCGTGTGCTTCCGAGCGCCCGCAGTAGCGCGGGGCAGCACGAACACCGCCCACGAATCGATCTCACCGACCACTCCGCGGATCCGTCGGCGCAGCACGGCCTCGTCGAAATCGGTGGGCCGCCGCCGCGGATCCAGACAGCTGGTCAGCAACGTCGCGTGCAGGTCGCCGAGCTCGCGGGCCCAACCGATCAGCGGCGAGCCGCCGCTGGGGCTGTCGAGATGCCCGGCGATCGCGGCCTGCAGCTGCTCCGGCGACAACAACGCAGTCGCATTCGCAGGGCCGTTCCTGCCGCGACCGGCCAGCCGCGGCCCCATCCATGCCCCCTGCACGGCGCCGCTCATCACCGAACACCACTGTCGGCCGACCGCGCGACCCGCGGCGGCGCGCACTGCGAAGACAGCGTGCATCGGGTGAACGTCCGGCCGTGCGCGATGTAGCGGTGCGCGTGCGCGCATCGCGCCCACAACTTCGCGCTGGGCTCGTCGACACGGTGGCGGGACTCTTCGAGCTCGACCACCAGCAGCCCGTCCTCGCGCTGCAGCAGACGAATGACACCGTCTCCACCGCCAACCCCGAACGCGAGAACACCAGCTGCTTCGGCCGCGGCGGTCGCGTCCTCGACCAGAGCCAGATACAGCCTGTCGACGGGTTCCATCAGCTCCGGCCATCCACGGCGCGTCAGCTCTTCGACGACTTCCAGGCGCGTCACGGTCGGGATCGCACCCACCCGCGACTCCACCAGGACGTGTTCGCCATCGTGCCGAAGGCCAGCCACCTTGTGCGCCTCGGCCTCGGCGACCGGTCCGAAAAGGTCCACGTCAGCAGGTTCGAGGAAATACAGGTGAGCTTGCGGCATCCGCGTGAGCCGCGCGATGACCGCACGCCCGGACGGACCCAGGTCGCTCAAATGCGCCCGCGACGGCACGATCAGGTGACCGCCAGCGGAGCCCTCGATCGCGTCCATGACCTGCCACAGCCATTGTGTGCGAGGTGATTTGGCGTCGAAGACCCGGTCCAAATCCACGCCCCAGGACTGGGCAACCTGATGTAGCCGCCACATCACCGCCACCGCGGGATCACGGTGATCGATCTCCTGAAGCATGTGTTGCAGCAGCTGCTCGGGCGCGGAGGGTTCCAGGATCACCTGTCCTGGCCCGTCGAAGCCGTAGTGCGCGGCGAATTCGTTCATCGCTGCTCGGTACATGGCCGCGTGCTCTTGGCCAGACAGCAACTCCCAGCGGGCGTATCCGAACCACATGTTGGCGATCCCTTCAGTCCTCGTCGAGCTCGGCCGACAAAAGGGCGGCGGCCTGCACCCACAACTCCGAAGGCACCGTGGTCGGCTCGGTCAGTACTGCCCGAGCACCTGCGGGAGCCAGGGTTGGTTCCGAGGTGGCCGAACCGATGGCCGCGGGTGCGGGCACATCGCTGCGGTCGCGCTGCTCAGGGGGAGCAAGCGGCGATTGCGGTATCCCGTTGGGCGGGCAGTATTTCCAGGCCCCTCCGTGATCGGGCCCGGCGGCAGCTTCACCTGCGGTCATGTATCGAGTCAATCGCCGAGATACGCCGCGTCACAATGGCATTGGCTAGGGCAGATAGTCTGTGCGCTGATGTGTCCGGCAGCGGTTACGCAACCGGACAGTCCACCGGACATCTACGTCTGCCAGGTCCTGGCACGCACGCGCTGATGGAATCCAGCTGCGGAGAACCAGCGATTGTTCGGGCCGTGATCAGGCTATGAGCTTCCTCTAGCAACAGCTAGGAGTAGAGAGCCCAGGTGGCTGTGGTGTCGCCCGACCGCAGAGACGCAAGCCTGTGGGCATGCTGGGCTGCGACACCGGGGCGGTGACCAAGATCGGGCAGCACGCTGGTGACCATGATGAGTTCGCGAATGCGGGCCAGCACGGGCCAGCAGGGTTGGGTGCGGACGTCGGTGCCGTAGGCGCGGACGAAGTCGCTGTAGAAGCCCGCGCGGTTGAACCGGACGGCTCCGACTGCTTGGGGAACAAGGTCCCAGGCGAGAGGTCCGATGCCGGCTTCATCGAGGTCGCAGAGCACAACCTTCCCGGCGGCGTCTCGCAACAGGTTGCCGGTATGGGGGTCGCCGTGAATCAGTCCCATCGGAAGTGAGGATTCACACGCTTTGTATCGGGTTTCGGCTTCGGACCACTGATCACGCAACCAATCGAGGTCGCTGTGCGGCACGACCGCATCGGCCTCGTCGAGCCGGTGGGCTGCGTTGGTGAACGGATCCCACGCTGGAAGCGAAGTATCCGGAGCGATTCGATGGAGTTCTCGAAGAGGGCTGGCCAAATCGGCTGCCGTCCACGGCAAGTTGCTGGTCAGCTCGTGCCAGAAGGTGACAGTGAAGTGCCCGTCGATCTCGATCGGCTCGGTCCCGTCGAGCAGCGTTGTGACCGGTCCGCCGTGAGCGGCCAGCCACCGCGCGACCGTCACGGTCCGACTCCCGCGGACCGCACCCACACGGCCCGAACCGATTCGGACGATCACAGGCGCCGAGCGCAGGCGATAGACCGCGTTGACGGTGTATTTGATGAGTTCGGAGCCAGTCGGGTCCAGGCTCATTCGCTCGCAGGCGCGAGCGACGACTGACTGCAGTTCGGCCGCGAGACGGGGCGAAAGATCGGTCGCCACCCCATCATCCTAGGTCGAGCGCTGCTAATCGCAGGCGCGTCGGATCGCTGATTGCGGGTATGTCGTGCGCCAGTTGCAGTACCTGATGGCAGACGCCTTTGACATCCGGCTGCCGTAGCGATGGCGCTGCAGCATCCACCATCCGGCCGAGGCGGTCGACAGCCCGCGCACTTCGTACTTGCGCCGCCATCTGCAGCGCACGAGCTGCCGAAGCCACTGCGGTATCGGTGTCATGTAGGCGGAATGCGCCTGTGGCGATGGTGGTCTCGTCGAACATGCGGCTACGCGCGGGGCGGCTGCTGCTTCCCGCGCGCAGCGACTCTTGCGCACCCTCGATAGCCGCGATGGTGTACCGCTCAGCTTTCGGACTCGAATGAGCTGCCAATGCGATCTCGTTGTAGACCACCGATCGCATGCCGGTGAACTCCCCAGGAGTGAAGAACACCTGCGTCCAAGGATCGACTTCGCCTCCAACGCGGCCGATTTCGTCTTCGGCACGGGCGAGTGCGGTGTTCATCTTCTGCTCATTGCCCATCATCGCGTGCGCCCACGCTTCATTGGCGTACAGCCTCGCCGACTCGCCGCAGTTGGACGCATCCTGAGCTGGCATCTGGCCGAGTTGGAACAGTCGCAGCGCGACGTCGGGTTCCCGCTCGAACAGGCTGATGCGCCCGAGCACATACAAAGTGGACGCAACCAGACTCGGCGCGTTGGCCTTCCGCGCGAACACCAGCGCCAACGCTGTGTATCGCCGAGCGCGATCTTGATCGCCGACGTCGTGGCTCGCCCAGCCGACCAATCGTGCGAGGTCGGCGACCGCAACCTTCATAGCCCGCTCGGTTGCTTCGTCGTGACAACCCGCGAGCAGTCCGGTCGCGGACTTGAGCAGACCCACTGCGGGATCGACGACTGCGAACCCGCCGTGTCGTTGGTCAAGTTGGCGAAGTCCCGTCGTCATACTGCGGACGAATTCCAGGTCGGTGTCGCCGACGTTGCCCGGAAATGGCACCGGTACGGGGCCGTCGAGCTGCGGCAACCAAGGCACCAGTACCTCAGGTGATCCGACTACTGCCGTGGCGAGTGCTTCGAGAAGAGTCAGACCTCCCACGCCATCAACGGTAGCGGCAGACGCATTTGGCGCATATGACATCGACCGGGCATCCGGCAGGGCATCGAACATGCCCTGGGTCGGTGTTGATGCGTCCGGTGTGGGCGCGCCGACATCGGACAACAGTTGGAGGTAGACCTCGGTAGGTCTGCGTACCTCGCCGTGCTCCCAGCGAGCGATGTGCCGCTCGTCGCAGGCAACGTTGACTCCGCGTTTACGGCCAGCCTCATTGAGCAGTTCCGCGAACTGCCGACGGCCGACGTTCAGGTGGCTGTCGCGATACCGGCGCAGGCGCATACCCCAGTCGACTGCCACGCTGCCGACTCGGCTCGCCGCACCAGCCGTGCGCGAGGTCACGTGGGCAAGTTCAGCTGCTTTGGCGGTCATCGCTGCCCCATTCCTGGTTCGCTACCTGTTTCAGAGCTTGTCGGTGCGGCCTGATGCCGCGTCGTGGTTCGCGGCGACGAGCGGCAGTGAATTGGTGTGCCGAGCGCGGCAGCTGCGGCTCGCGGCCTGGGCTGCTGTGAGCGCGGAGCGACGGTTCGAGCGCATGCTTCGTCGGTGGTTCATCGGCCTGGCTCCCTCCCTCGGCTGGACTATGCCCGTCGGTGCAACCGTCGGTGTGATAACTTAAGTTGATAATCTAACCTGATAATCAGGTTTGGGATACCGGAATGGTTGGACTTCGAACCGATACGGTGGACAGCTATGGCGAGGACCGCACGTAAAGTGCTGCTCGGGCGCGAGATCGACGCCATGATCCGCCGCGCCCGCAAGACCCAGGCCGAAGCGGGCAAGCTGATCGGAGTCAGCCAATCGAGGATCGCCTCGGCGATCGCTGGGACCGGCAACCTCTCGCCGGATGCTCTTCGGCAGTTGGCGAACGGCCTCAATGTGACCGATCCGGCCTACATCGACACGCTGCTCGAGCTGCATCGCGACAACCACAAGCGCGGCTTCTGGACCACCGGGCACCGACGCGCCTACATCGACGAGCTACGTCTGCTCGTCGACCTAGAAGACCAAGCTGACCGGCTGCGTGAAACGGGCGCCGAAATCGTCCCCGGCCTGCTCCAGCACCCCAGCTACATCCGCGCGTTGCACGAACCTTTGCAACTCGACACCAGTGACCCCGACGCAGTCACTGTCGAGGACTACGTCGAAGCACGTCGTGCCAGGCAGCAGAACCTGTTCAAGCCCAACCCGCCACAGTTCCATGCTGTGCTCTCGGAATCGTGTCTGCGCCGAAACTACGGCGGCGACGCCGTCATGCTCAACCAAATCAGTCATCTGATCGAAATATCCAAGCGGCCCAACATCATCCTGCAAGTCATGCCGTTCACCCACCAAGCACCCGGTGCAGGGATGGAAGACCGCTACATCCTGATCCGCGTACCCTCGCCCGGCGCGGCAGGCGACCTCGAGATGGCGGTGGTCGAGGCTCAAGGCGATCTCCGCTACATCGACGACAAAGCAGCCATCGCCATCCGCGAGAATATCTTCGCTCGCCTCTGCGCCACCGCACTCAGCGCCGCCGACTCGCGCCAGTTCATGGAACACATCGCCCGCAGCCTGCGGAGCCGACCCACGATCCGCCAATAGCCCAAAACCGCTATACGCCAAGGGGGCCCCATGACCGACGATCACTTCCAACCACGTGGACTCGACACCAGGAAGCCGAGCTCTGCGCGCATTTACCACTACATGGTCACAGGCGAAGTCATCTTCGAATCCGACCGGCCATTCATCGAACGTCTCTACGCCGAAATCCCCTTCTATCCCACCTGGGCGCGTCACAACCGCGCATTCCTCACCCGCGCCGTCCGACACATGGCCGATGCGGGGATCCGCCAATTCCTCGACATCGGTTCAGGACTTCCAACCGGCGGGAATACTCACGAAGTCGCCCCCCGCGGCGTGCGTGTTGTCTACGTCGACAGCGACGAAGAGGCCATCATCCGAGCACGCGACTTGTTGATCCAGCAAGACGCGCTCGACACCACTGCGATGGTGGCAGGTGACCTGCGCGATCCTGCCCGAATTCTCGAACACGCCGACACACTGCGGCTTATCGACTTCTCGCAGCCGGTAGGTGTGCTACTAGTATCGGTCCTGCCCTGGATCCCCGACGCAGACCACCCCACCGAATTGGTCGCCCACCTTCGAGACGCGTTGGCCCCTGGCAGCCATATCGCAATCACGCATGTCTCACTCGAAGACGCAGGTCCGGACATCAAACGCCAAGTATCCGCCGCCGCAGCGCTTTTCGTCGACGCATTGGACCCGGTGACCCTGCGAACGCGAGAGCAGTTCGAAGAGTTCTTCGCAGGCTGGTCGCTGGTCGAACCCGGGGTGGCATACGCCATCGACTGGCGGCCCGACCAGCCAACCGACAAGGAAGATCCCTCCCGGCCCTGCAATTTTGCCGCCCTCGGCTACCTGCTGTAATGGGCTACACGCGGCCCTTGACTGATGCTCCGCATCGGGCGCGAAGTAAGGAGAGACACCATGCTGACGCTCACTATGAAGCAATTCCGCAAAGCCGCCGCCAGTTCCCCGCAGCAGGCATGTGTCAGGGTCTACCGCGATAGTACGTCGACCTGGATCTGGGACGATAAACTCGCCGATCCGTCGGCCACCGCGGACACACTCGTTCCGACAACACAGTGCCTTACCTTCGACCACGACGAATTCGACGCCTACCAGGCCGCTGTGCGCGCCGGGGACGCGACTGGCCAATGCCTGAGAATCGCAGTGCGCGAGCCGAATACTCACGTGTTCACTGCAGCAGTACCGGCACCTGAGCACGCTGTCGAGCTCTGCTTCGATCACGCCGAGTACAGCGCATTCCTGGCCGGAATCCGCAATCATGAGTTCGACCTATCGGTCTTTCAACTATCGCAGCCGACGGGGCGGAGCCTCAGAAACGTTGCATGAGGGGCGGCCCCGTAGTTCTGAGATTCCCTCCACCCCGCTCACCTGGCAGATGATCGTCGCCAGTCCACATCCACCTGGCGAGGGGCGTCCGAGTTAGGCGGCCAGCAGTATCCGCCGCAGAATCGGCCGCTGCCGGTTGATCGGCTCCGGATGGAACTGTTCGCGCACCGTCAGAGCCGCGCGACTCGGCAGCTCTTGCCGTCGTCGATATGGCGGTGTGCCCCGCCCGCCCGACTCGGCAGCTCACTGGTGTGCGTCCACAACGTCCAGATCGTGAGGGAGACGATCCTCGCCTGGATCAGTACCAGCTCGATGATTCGCTGTGGGTGATCGGATCGCTCAAGGGCACCGAACTCGAGACCATTCAGACGGATGCCCACCGGACTCTGATCAGGTGGCCCGACCTGTGATCCTTAACTGCCAACACCGCGCAGTCGCCACCCGATACGAAAAGCTCGCCACCCGCTACCTGGCCGTCATTCAGATCGCCGCCATCAACGAATGGCTACGACCCGACACCTACTTCGAGACACCGCCTAGCTCCTTGAGATGGTAGATGCTAGCCGGATTCGGCTGCTGGCCTCGATATTCCAATGCCGCTTCATAGTAGCCGAGCGCATCCGAAACCGGTCGGTCGATGAGGATCACGTCGGCCTGCATCCACGCCTGCACCTCGAGCGGCATCCTGCGCGAGATGGTCCACAGGGTCGATACCCAGGTGTGGTTTGCGAGGATCAGCAACCCTCGCTCCATGGCTTCTGCGCCGAGGTCGGCGACGACTGCCACCTCGATGCGGTCACGGTGCAGGCGGTCAGCGAGTCGCTGGAGGAAGGTGCTCTTGTCGGTCGAATGTGTCCCCGTCACCGCGATGGTGACGGGGCGGGGGAAATCAGTGCTCACCACAACCGGCCTTGCGGCTCTCGCGGCGGCACGAACTCAGCAGGCGCCGCGGCTGCGACAAGGTCATCCCAGGCGAATTCGCCTTCCTCGATCAGCCGCGCCAGCAACTGCCAGGCTGCCCAGGTGTCCCACCCGGCGCGGTGATGGCCCTGGTTGGCGACCGCGCTGGTGTCCAGTTCCGCATGGGTAACCAGCTTTTCCAGCGAGTAGCCCCGGAGGCCCGGCCACACCGCTTTGGCCAGCCGCAGCGTGTCGAGCACTAGCGGCGGTGTCCAGCTCGGCAGGTGCTCAGCGATCACCCGCCGTTCGAGATTGGCGTTGTGCGCCACGAGGACCCGATCCGTCAGCGCGGTCTCGATCTCCTCGGAGATCTCCGACCAGCTGGGGCACTCGGCCACGTCGGCGTTGGTGATGCCGTGGACCTTGCGGGTCACGATGGGGGTGATCGGCCGTGTGGGGCGGATCAGCCATGACCGCATCTCGTCGACGACCACGGCCTCGCGCGAGACCGCGAGGATCGAGATTTCGATGATTTCGGGCGGGGTTTGTCCGTTGCCTTCGACGTCGACGACGGCGAGGTTCTTGCCGTGCAGTGCATTTGGAACGATCATCGTGCCGCCTCCTGGGAGTGAGCCCATCCGATGTCCGCGCGTCTTGACCGATGTGGTGCGGGCGCGTGATGTCGTTGACCTGGTACCCGAGATTGTGCTGGAGGAAGTTGCGTCGGCCTTCGGGGAGACTCTCCACGATCACGGCGCGTTCGGTGATCTCCAGCATGTGGCCGCCGAGGCGCTGTACCCACGTCGCGGTCGACGCGGCGTCTGGGTGGAGCCAATCGTCGGCGCATCGCTGGATTTGGGCGACCGGGCAGATATCGCACAGCTCTCGCACGCCGTAGTGCCCGTTGTAGTCGGCGACACTGTGCGCGAAGGTCACCCCGCAGGGATGTCTTGCGAAACAGAGGCGACTCGAACCGTCTACCGCCGGACTGCCTGATCGGGCGCGACGGCGGAACCTCGGTGATTCTGCGCGAACGGTTGCTGACCAAGGGCGGGCTCGCGTTCGTCACCCGCACCATCACCGACCGCCACACCGAGTCTGCGGTCCGCGCGACTCTGACCGCGGTCGAGGCGACCGGCCTGGTCTGCGTCCAAGGCTTTCGCACCGATCACACGCCCGACCGGGTGCTGATCACCGAGGTCAATGCCCGCCCGGCCGGGGCGTTCCTGGCCGCCGAAGCCGCGGGCGCCGACCTGATCGGACAGCTGCTCGCCGGTCTGCTCACTGGAGCGGTCGACCATTCCCGGCTCACCTACCGCCCGGGTGTGACCCTCACCAAGTATATCGACACCCTCGCCGTGACCAATGGAGCCAATCATGCTGTCGCACAATGACACCGGGCCCGCCTACGCCCGCAACGCCGCCCCGTTCCTGCACGGCCCGGAGATCGAGGCGATGACCGCGGCGTTGATAGCTGGTCAGTACGGCCACCACGCCGAAACCGAGAAGTTCGAGGCCGAACTGGCCGCCTTCCTCGGCGTGCCCGACGTGGTGGCCGTGTCCCGCTGCACCGCCGCCCTCCATCTTGCGTTGATCGCGGTCGGGATCGGACGTGGTGATGATGTGGTGGTGCCCGCCCAAACGTTCTGCGCCACCGTACACGCCATCCGCGCCGTCGGCGCGGTCCCCAGGTTCGCCGACGTCGACCCGCACACCCAATGTGTCACCGCCGACACCGTCGCCGCGGCGATCACCGACGACACCAGGGCCGTGCTGCCAGTGCACTACGGAGGCCGCGCCGTCGATTTGAGTGCCATCGCCCCAGAACTGGCAGAACACCGAATCGCGGTCGTCGAAGACGCCGCACACGCTTTCGGGTCACGCCACCGCGACGGCAGGCTCGTCGGAACGACCGGGGCACTGACCTGTTTCAGCTTCGGCCCCATCAAGACCATCACCAGCATCGAAGGCGGCGCCATCGTCCCGCGTGACCGACGCGAAGCCGAACGGCTGCGCACCCTGCGGTTACTCGGTATCCGTGCCCAACAGGCCGAACGGATCAGCAGCACCGACTACCAGGTCGACGGAGCCGGGCTGCCGTACCATCTGTCCGCTGTGCACGCCGCGGTCGGGCGAGTTCAGCTGCGCCATCACCACATCGTCGCCGCGCGCCGGGTGTCCCTGTGGCGCGCCTACGCCCGCGCGCTCGCCGACATCGACAACGTCGAGCTGATCGACGTCGATATCGACTACACGATCCCGTTCAACGCCGTGGTCCGGGTGCCGGACCGGGACGTAGTGTTCGCCCGGATGAAGGAAGCCGGGATCGGTGTCGGTGTGCACTACCCGCCCAACCACACTCAACCGGCGTTTCGGCGCTGGACCCGGCACCGGCCACTACCGGCGACCGAAGCCACCGCCAGTGAGCTGCTGTCGCTGCCGTTTCATCCCGCGATGACCGAACACGACGTCACCACCGTCACCTCGACCCTGACTGCGATCTTGTCCTGACCGAAATCAGCGCCTCGCCGCAGGAGCCGCTCCTGCGGCCTGGACCACCACATCGGTCAGCGCCACCGCGGCGTCCGGGCGACCAAGCTTGCGCGCCCGCGCCGCAATCGTCTCCCGCCGAGCGGGATCAGCCAGCAGCGGCTCTACCGCAGCGCGCACGGACTCCGCCGTGATCCCCTCGCTCACCGCGACCGCTGCACCCGCCTCCGACAGCAGCCTGGCCGCCTTGGCCTGCTCGCCCCCGGCCGAGGACGCCAACGGCAACAGCACCGCAGCCCGGCCGACCGCGGTCAGCTCGGCGAGGGTTCCCGCGCCGCTGCGGCTGATCACCACATCGGCCAACGCCAGTACATCGGCCACCAGATCACCCGAGACGAACCCGCACAGGTGATAGCGGGCGGTCAGCTCGGCGGGCAGGCCAGCAGCGGCCACCTCCAGTGCCTCTACGTTGGAGGGCCCGGCCTGATGAATCACGTTGGCGCTGGCCAACATCCACCGCAGCAACTCGGCGACCACGCTGTTGATCTCCTGCGAGCCTTGGGCGCCGCCGGTGACATAGACCGTCGGCAAGCACGGATCGAACCCGGTCCCGAGCTGTGTTCGCGCCCGTGCGGGGTCCCCGCCGAGGATCGATGCGCGCACGGGGTTTCCGGTGACGATCGCGCGAGCGCGTAGACGCGGGCTCAGGAGCGCGGTGCTGGCTTCGGCGGTCAACGCGATCCTAGTCGCGCCCTTGGCCAATACTCGGTTCGCCAGCCCAAGGCCGACCGTCTGTTCGTGCACGACCAGCGGGACGCGCAGTAGCCGTGCGGCCAGGCCCACCGGCAGCGTTACGAACCCGCCGGTGGCCAGCACCACATCGGGTTTGAACCCAGCCACCGCCCGTACGGCCTGCACCGCACCCACCGGGACACGACCGAGATCGGTGAGGTTGGCGCGGTTGAGCATGGCCAGCGGATTGCGTTCACGGCGAAGCTTGCCCACCTGCACCGAAGCAAACGCAATACATTCAGCTTCGGCGGTTCGCTGCTCGAGCGACCCAGCCTGACCGATCCACAACAACTCGACAGGACCCGCCAGCTCACGCAGCTGGCGTGCTACTGCCAGGGCAGGAAACACATGACCACCGGTTCCGCCGCCGGTGAGCACGACCCGAAGCTTGTCAGTCACGCCCGTGATCGTAGGGGCATCGCCATGTCATTGGACGCGACGGGCTGGAATCGAACCACATCAATCCGATGAGCGCCCCGTCCGGCGTCGAACGCCGCTGAGCGGGGCGTTGGCCGCTGGGGCCAGCGCAGGATATGCGGGTTTCTGGCCGCGTCCGGGCAAGGTCGCCCGCGCGGTAAATCACCTGCCGAGCTCGAGGATGCGGTCGATGACGAGATCTGCCATGCCCTGCTGTTGGCGCACCACCGCGGCACCGACCTCCAGGCGGTGATCGACCGAAAATGGCTGCATCGCAAGGATAATTATCCAGAAGCAACAGCAGTGGCGATGCTGGGCGAGGATCCCAACCTTCCACGCGCCGAGGTGGGGGAGCCGGTGCGGATTGTTGGACGCGTGCCGACGGTGGTCGAGTACCGGGCGCTGCGGGCCTCGGTCGGCTGGAACGCTTCCGGCAGCCGCCGCGTGTGAATCCGCGTTGGCCGCGTCGCTGTACAGCGTGGTAGCCGAGATCGGCGGGACGGCGGTCGGGATGGCCCGGGTAGTCGGTGATGGCGTGTATGCGGTCGTTGTGGATATTGTCGTCACCGGTGGCCAGTTGCCTCCGACAGCAAGTGGATTCGGATTGACTCTATTCGCCCGGACGACTGCGGTATTGCGTAGAAAAGTGGGGTGGCCGTGCGATCGAGCGTGGGCGCGCTAGTGATGACAGGTTTCCTGGTCGGGCTACTTGCCATGGTGGGATGCGGTTCCTCTGCGAGCGACACCAAGCCAAGTATGCCCGTGGTGTCATTTGCAGCCGAGGTGCCGCAGGGCTACAACCCGTGTCAAGACGTGCCGCAGCGTGTGCTGGACGCAGGGCAGTTGCACAGCAAGGAACCCGTCGAAGGCAAGGCACTCTTGGCTGTAGATGGGGTCAAGGATCGGTGGATGAAGTACCGGGGCTGTCGGTGGTTTCGAACGGACAGCTATTGGGTGAAGATCACCACGACGGTAGAAACTGTCGACATCGCCCTGTGGTACCACAGCCTCGACAGCAAACTTCCAGATGCGCAGGAGTTCACCATCGCTGGACGGCGGGCGGTCTCGAGACGTCCGAGCCTCTACCTCTTCAACGTGGCGTGTGTGGCGAATGTCGATATGAAGGGCGGCAGTCTCGCAATCGAAGTCTATGACCCGAAGGCGCGAGCGAATCCCGGCGGCAATGCGACGCCAACGGTGAATCCTGGCAGCACCGATGTTTGTGTGCTCGTACGAAATCTGGTGGAACAGGTCGTGCCCAGCCTGCCCGCAACTGCCTGACCATCAGTCACCGGCCACACTACCGGTGGGCGGGCCGCGAATTCTCGCGGCGCGGTCGGTGGATCCAGTGTCGCGGGCGTGGTCGAGTCAGTGGCGTTCGCAGCCAGCGGCTTCGCAATGGGCCGCGACGGGAGGACAGCACGGACACGACGACCACGATCACCAACACTGCGGGGATCGCGGTCGCGGTTTCAAAGCTAGCCCTAATCGCGGCGTTGGGTGCGCCACGCCGCGGGTACGGACGCGATCGTGGAGGACGGACGCAGGTCGACTCCGACCGCGGGCGCGAGGTTGTCGTTGCCGGGGTCGGTGACGATCCGGTGGTCATCGCGCAGGATCACACAGCACCGCTGTGCCCCTGGATGTCGAGATAACTTGATGGAGGCCGGGTTCGACGGCGATGCCACGCAGGTAGTCCCAGGGCCGGATGTAGAGCACGACCGGTACAGGGCGGTATCCCATTCGTACGCTATTCCTGGCCAATTCATCTCAAGAACGGCGCCAACCGAGGTCGTCGATTTCGTTGAGTGCGACTGCGGCTGCGTCTGGGACCAGCTTGATTAGTGTTGCCAGGTTGTCGTCCCACGCGGTTGCCCGTAAGCGCTCGGCGATCCACGACCACCGAGGATCGATACCGCCACGATTTGCCTCGTCACCAGCCGGAGACTTTGAGCGTGCGAGTACATGCATTGCGGAGGCTCGTTGCTGCGGGTCAGTGATCCTGGGGGCGATGGCCGTGGCAGCCTCCTGTTGTTCGTGCTTCGCGGCTGCGATCGATGCGACGCCGATCATCGCATCGAAAAACCAGTGGGCTCCAGGGTTTGCCATCGTCCTGGCCAAGTCCACGTCGCCAATATGCACGAGATTGTCGGCGAGTTGAGCGTTGGCTGATTGTCGACCCTCAGCCTCCGGAGTGTCGTAGGCGACGGCCTCGACATCGTTGATCACAGAGCGCGCTCGTTCGACGTCGTCGACCTGGACGAGTGCCCAAGCCACCATGCTGAGCGCCGATGCCCGCTCGTCCGGCTGGCGCTGGTTGCGCGCCAGGCTCTCGGCGTGGTCGATCAATGAATTCGCGCGTACAACATGACCCGCCTGTATGAAGGCGTTGACTAACCGCGGCAGGGCCGCTAGCCCACGGTGCGTAGTGTTTCGTGCAACGGCCTCGGCCGAATCCAGGTCCCCCGTCTGAACAAGCACTTCCACGGCACTCATCCCGATCGGCTCACCTCCAATGGTTCTGATCTTGGGTTCGATGGCTGTGGCGTGCTCGATCAGTAGACGGGCCCGCGCGTGATCACCCGTCTTGGCGGCCACCTTCGCAAGCTGGACGAACGCCTCCACCCGCTGCGCTGTATCGGCGATAGTTTGTGCGGAGGTTTCGGCTAGATCGAATAACCTGGCTGCTCGTTCCGTGTCGCCGGCCCGCGCGTACCCCCCGGCTACTCGGCCCAGCAGCTGCGCTTGATCGCGCGGGGTGGTCATACTGCGCGAGATGGCTTCGGCGCGCTCCAGGTCGGCAACTCGAGCAAACCGTACAAAAAGCTCCGATAATGCCCGTACCTGAAATCCCTGGCGGAGGTCGTTTCGTGCGATGGGTTCGGCTCTTTCCAGATCGCCGACCTGTGCAAGTGCTACGGCTACCTTAAAGAGGGCGCGCTCTCGCTGATACGGGGCATGGATGCGGCGAGCGAGAGCTTCCGCGCGCGTCAGGTCGCCTGCCTCTGCGATGGCCTTTGCAACGACCGTAAGTGGGTGAGGTTCTACACCCACGTCGACAAAGTCGCGAATGGTTGCTTCGGCGCGTTCCACGTCTCCAGTTCGTGCAAATGCTATCGCTACCGGCGTCAATGCCCACGCCCGGTGGTTGCGGGAAGCGATGCTGCGGGCGACTGCCTCTGCTCGCGCCAGATCCCCTGTCTCCGTGACCGCGGCGGCGGTCTTTTGTAATACCATCATCTGCTGATGCGAATCGGTTATCGCCTGGCTCATGTTCTCGACGTCTGCAATCAGCGAACGTGACTGTAGTACGTCGCCGGTTCGTGCGACCCCGGCTGCGACATCCGCGATCGCAGCTGTCCGTGTCGCGAAGTCTGTGATGGCACGAGCGATACCCTCGGCGTGGTCGAGCAGTTGGCCGGCATGTTCGTCAACGCCGGTGCGAGCCTCAGCCATGGCCAAGTGGACGAGCAGATTGACACGTTTTGCGGGATACGACGTCACCTGAGCAAACTTGTCAGCCCATTTCCAACAGCCCGCTTCGGCAGCTGCCGCCGCTAGCTGGTCCTCTTCCCAGAAATCCCGCGCATCGAATGTGGCGCGAACCATGGCGCGAATGATGGTCGTTGCCCGCTTCAGATCACCGACTTGAACAAATGCGTAGAAGACCTGCATCAACGAGTCACAGAGCAGAGTCAACGTGTCTGGGTCTTCGGAAAGAGTGATCGCGCGGACAGCGATGGTCTCTGCATTGTCCATTAACCTGCGAGCCCGCTCGCTGTAACCAGTTCGCGTCATGACTACGGCTAGGTGCGCTAGTGCTTGTGCACGGAATTCGTCCAAACCGAGGTCCGAGGCAATGGCTTCCGCTCTCTCCAAGTCCCCTATCGACGCGAAAGTTTTCCCGATGCGGAGTAGAGCTCGGGCCTGGGTGGACGGGTCGATAATGTTGCGAGCAGCCGTTTCGGTTTGATCGATCAGGGGGCGTGCGTGCGCTGGACTGTCCCTGGCTGCCACCGTCTCGGCAACTCGGCACATCGCAGCACACCGGTCCACCGGGTCGGTGATCGAGTTGGCGAGCATGATGGCCCTGTCGAGATGACCGCGCCGGACCCAGTGGGCAGGCAGACTTTCCGGGATACCGCTGTTGCGGGTGAGTAGATGGTCACGATGAATGGCGAGCCGCAGCATTGCCAGCAGGTCGGCCGGTTGGCGGCGAAGGAGATGATCCTGTGTGGTCATGATTTCCGACAGCGCTGTGGTATCGCCTCCGGACACGCCGAGCATGCGTTCGTGGCGAGCATGATCGGTGGCCACAGCGATCATGCGGGGAAGGTCGTCGGTGTCAGCGAGCAGCCGATGGTAAGCACGCAGCAGGTACTCCGGCGTCTGGGGCGGCCAGCCGAGATCCCGGTAGCGTTCGGCCCAGTCATGTAGGCGTTGCCGACAGGCCCCGAGCTGATGGTCGCCCAGTTCTGCGGCGGCAGTGGCATGGAGGTCCTCGTGTCCGAGCAGATAGACCTGGCTGTCCTGTCGCCAATGCCCTCGGCGAGTATCGAAGGTCCGGGCGGCCACCCCACGTAGCGCGCGGCGCACGTGAGTGGGGGATTGGTCGGTCAGCTCGGCAAGGTCGGTAGCGGTGAGGCCGCCGCGGGCGGCGGTCAGAAGTCCGAGGAGATTCTGCTCGTCGGGGCGGCCATGAAGAAGACGGTCTAACTCCAACAACATCCGGTCTTCGGCCACCTTGGCGTGCGGCGACGCGACCAAGGACCGTAGGGTGGTTGATTCGCGGAGTGGGTGGCCGGCGGGAACATCCAGGGGGAGTTGCGGGTTCGGTCGACCAGAAACCAGGATCCGCATCCCTGCTGGTGGCCGTGCAGGCAATGCAGCGGCGATACTTGTACCGAGTCCTGGCCGATCGTGGGGGGTGCTGCGGTCCTCGTCCAATCCGTCTACCAGCAATACCAGCCGTTCGCCCCGCAGCTGACAGGTCTGCGCGGCGCGAGTGAGTAGTCCCAGCAAGTAGCTGTCACGTGTGTGCGGGGGCGAGGTGGTGGCCGGGCTGGGTTCACCCAGGATCTCGGCCAACTGGTCGCTTATTATGTCAACGAAAGCTTCGCGAGTGTCGTGTGCGTACCAACGGGCAGTGACAAAGAATGACACCACCCGCACCCCCGGTAGCGGTCTGAGGGCGAAGGTTGCCATAAGCGCAGTCTTGCCCGACCATTTCGGCGCGCGCCACCACCCATACACCGGCGCGTTCTCATCAGAATCGATGCAAAACGCAGTCAGTTCCGCCAGCTGGGCGTCCCGATCGAGAAGGTGGACCGGTGCGATCTGCCTGACCTGTTCGGGGTAGTACGAGCGCGCCGGAGGCGTCGCGGTCAGCTGTATCGTGCCCGCACCGCTGATTGCGACTGCACCCGGCGCAGTCGCGGTCGCATTCCCTGTCCTGGATACCTCGGCCCCGTCCACCCCGCTACTTCCCTGCTAGCCGTTTGACTTTGGCCCGCTGCTCAGATCGGAATCTGCTTGTGCCATGTTATTTCCGCGTCGCTGCCCTCGACACGTCACTCCCAGCAGTCGAGTCAGTTGAGCTCGACACCGGAAACAGCGCTGCCGCCACGACTGGCGTTGGCGTCGCCAGTACCTCCCACCCTGATCCGTTCTGCGCCACCAGGCTTGCCGTGCACACCGGAAACCGCGCTGCTACCTGCCCCGGTCGCCTTCGCCTTTCCCGTGCCAGCTACGCGGATCCTTCCTGAACGCCTCTGCCCACCTGACGAAGCGCGCAGAGCAGCCCAGACCGCCACGCCTACCGCAGCGAGCGCCCCCAACGCCGAGGCGACCGTGGCGACCTTGTTTACCTGGTCCCACCTGGCCACAGCAAACCAGCCGCCCAACCCTGCCACCACCACGAAGGTCACCGCCAACGCCACCCATGCCCGATTCATATCTTCAACATTCGCACACGCCCACCCAGACGTGTCACCCGAATACAAGGCCAGACGACAGACCATCCCGTCATCGAGCCAGTGTGCATCGGGGGCAAGCAGCCGAGCTTGGCCGCAGCGGCGGTCGTTTTGGACAAGTACTTCAGTCGGCGGCCTCGATGGCTTCGTTGATCAGCTCAGGTGGTGTGACGCGAAAGTCCCGCGTAGCCCGCCTCTGCACCAATTGCGATGAGCAAGTGGGACTTACCGCCGCCGAAATCCCGGTCAGGCAAAGCGGACCTCCCTTCGGTTCGATCATTCACCCCAGAGGCGAGTCTGCTGCGAGCGGGGCTGGGTCGATGTTGAGGTCGCCGATGAATTCCAGCCGAGCGGCGCTGACCGAGCACTATCGAGGCGAGTGCGCTTCCCGGAACTGGTAGCCATGGCGGGCAGCTGACGCCGTTGACTGGTCGCCAGGTTCGATCACGCTGCTGCCGCGTCCGACCCTCCAGCATCCCCTCGAACACCGCTGAATCTGGGTGCCACTGCATGACCTCGGTGCGAGCAAGAGGTACATCGGGATGCATCGGGCCGAGCGCACGCCTGCGTGAATCCGGTGTGTGTGTTGGGGTTCCAGAGCATCGCGCTCATGTGTAGGTAGCGCTCGGCTTTGGCAAGGTCGCCCATCGCGGAGAATGCCTTGAGTTCTGGCGGCAAACGCTGGCTTAGTTCGGGCAGAAGAGTGCGGCCCAGCACGGCAACTCTGTGGTTGTCTGTTGCGCTCAGGGGCCGATGCTGTCTTCGGGTTCGAGGGTCGCGGGGTCGGTGTCGAGTTTGTGCGCGTTCGAGGTGATGTGGTCGGCCGTGGTTGCGCGGAGCTGTTGTTCGTGGAGGAGTTGATCGGGCGTGAGTGTGTGGCGGCGTCGTTGTTCGGCCCGCAGTTGGTCGAGTTCGTCGTTGATGTCGGCGACGCGTGCTGTGGTTTCTGCCTCGGCTGAGTGGTGGGGTTGGTTCGGTGTTGGGTGCGGTGGGGGTTCGGGGTTGCTGGTGAGGATGTGTTGCCATCGGGATTCGGGTCCGGCGAGCATGACGGCTTCACGGCGGGCGCGGCGGGCAGTGGTTCGAGCGGTGTCGCGCTTTTGTTCGAGGGTGTTGTGTTCGGCGAGGAGCTCGCTGATCTGGGTCTGCAACTGGCGGCGTTGATTCCGTCGATAGCCGGGCGTGGCGTCGAATTCGGTGCGGGCTTGGTCTAGTTCGGTAGCGGTCGCGTGGGTGGCTCGTATCGCGTCGTGTAGTTGTTGGTCGGCTTGGTGGGCGTGGCGGATGGCGTCTTGGGCGGCGCGGTGGTGTCGGGCGAGTTCGTCGGGATCTGGTGTATCGGGTGGGGGCGTGGGGGGATTGAAGAACGCGGTTTCGGTGTCAGTGAGTGCCAAACGCAGTTCGAGATGGTCGATGGCTCGAGCGAGTTGTTCGTCGGTCAGCAGGATCAGTGGGCTGCCCGCGGCCTGGTCGACGGGTGAGGTTTGGGTCGGGTCTGCGGTGGTGTTTTCGGTGAGGTGCTCGCGTACCCAGGTTTCGATCACGCTGCGGTGGTCCGGGTTTGGGGTGGCGCGCCAGTCGCGGCGGAGGACGGCGCGGGCGGCGGAGGGTGGTTTGGTTGCGGTGAGATGGGCGCAGCGGGATTGAATGTGTTGGGTGGGGTCGTGGTCGGGGATGCCGGTTTCGCCGTCGTCTCGGCATGGGCCGCATAGTCCATCGTCGCTGCGGCGTGGTGGTGTGGGGGTGGCGTCGGCGCGTCGGCGTTCGAGGTCGCAGGTGACGCAGGTCAGTCCGCGGGTGTCGGGTAGGGCAGCGAGGTCGTAGTCGAGGGCGTAGGTGGGTGAGTCGGTGTCGGTGTTCGTTTCGTCTTGGTGGGGCGTCCAGATGCCGTCGTGCAGCGGCTGATCCGTCGGTGTCGGGGTGTTGGTGTTGTCGTGCAGGTCGAAGTAGTTGTTGGCGAGGTCTTCACCGGCCATCTCGGCGCGGGGGCGGGGTGCTCGCCGACGGGTCGGGTCGCGGTATTCGCGGTGGTCGCGGGCGGCTTCGTGACGGCGGTCGCGCCGGTAGGCGGGTTGTCGCGATTCGCTGTCGGGTGGTCGGTAGAGGTGCGGGTCGGTGTCGGGGGTGCAGGCGTGGATGAGAGTCGCGTGTTGGGGGAAGCGTTCGGCAGCCCACCGCAGCCGGGCGCGAGCGACGGGAAAGCTGTTGCGGTGCAGGGTTTGAGCGACTGCGGTGATGATGGCTTGCTGTTCGGCGGTGATCGATGTGGTGAGGTTGCGAAGCGCGGTACCTGTATCGGCAAGTTGCCCGGTGCGTAGCAGTTCGGCGACCGCTTGGAGGTCGGCAGGCAGAATGTCGGGCGCGTTGGGTGGCGTTGGGTCGGTTGCCGGGGTGGGTTCGGTGGCAAAGCTGTTGTGGTGGTCGGTGTCCACAGTGGTCTCCGGGGCAGGTTCGCGGTGAGGTGTGGTGGGTTGTGCGGCGCGTGGCTGTGTCTGGTGTGGTGCGGTGCGGGCGGGGATGTGGCGTTGCAGGGCGTCGATGCGCCAGGCGAGAGCGGGCACCAGCTGGTCAGGGCGGAGGCTGGGGGCGTCGTCGGGTTGGGCGCCGATCAGCAGTTCGTAGGCGGTGGCGAGTAGCTCGTGTGCTGTCCAAGCGGTGCCGGTGCCGGTGGCGCGGTCGATCGCGGCGACGACCCGCGGCCACGCGGGATCTGCGACCACGCGTTCAGCGGTGGTGGCGCCGAGAACGCTGTGCAACTCGGGCAGCCAGTCCGGGCGCAGGTCGCGGCTGGCGAGGGTGTTGTCGAGGGCGGAGGGTTCGAGCTCGAGGCGTGACCACAACGCGGCGGCGGGCATTTCATCCGGCAGCGGATGTCGGGCAGCGGCGTCGGTGAGGAGGCGGGTGATGTCGATTCCGGCGCGGTCGGCGAGTTCGATTTTGTCGGCCAGGGTGGGCCAGTACGGGTCGGTGGTGATGCGGGTGTCGAGCTGTTCGACGACGGATGCCCATTTGTTCACTGACAGATTCACATCCCCGAGCGCGTCGGTGAGGCGGTCATCGAGGGCCTGTTGGTAGTCGCGTTCCAGGACGGCGTAGCGGGTGGGTCCGGTCGGGCGTAGGTCGCGTTGCGGGATGTGCATGCTGGCGCGCCATACCGCCAGCTCGGCCACCAAGGCGGGGTCGACACCGAACAATGACCGTGCCCAGTGTGGTGCGGTCGCTGGTGTCCAGGTGGCGGTGTCGTCGGCAATCTGGCCAGCGAGGTCGGCGACGATGCGGTGGCGGGCGCGCAGCCGCTCGGCGAGCGGATCATCTGCCAGCGCGCGGGGTAGTCCGTGCGCGAACGGCAGCGGTCCAGAGCTGGTGGAGTGCGCGCCGGTTGGATCCAGTCGCCAGTCGAGGACGGCTGCGGGGTCGTCGGCGGTGTCGAGTTCGCGCGCCGCTGCAGCGGTCTGCAACGCGGTGACGGGGTCGCGTCCGGTCATCGCGATGATCGCCAGATGTTGGCGCAGGACGGGGTAGGCGGGGGAGTCGGTGAGGTTGGTGTGGATGTTGTCGGCGGCGGTGTCGATGCGGTCGAGTTCGTGTGGGCCGAGGGCGTTTTCGGCGGCGGCACCGATCGAATCGAGGTAGATATCGAGGGCGCGGCCGATGCGGCGGTGCGGGTCGAGCGCGTCGCGGAGTTCGGTGTGCGCGGATTTCTGTGCACCGTCGCGTTCGAGAATGCGCAGCAAGACCTCGACGGCGGTGTGGGGAAAGACTGCGGGTTCGCTCCAGAACGAGGCTTCTGAGCCGTCCAGTGCGGTCGGGACGTAGGCGTGGTTGGCGTGCGCACCGCGGGTGAGTGCGACGTAGAGCTGTTGGCGGGATTCGTATCCGGTGAGCGCGACATGGCAGGTGTCGGCGGTGATGCCTTGCGCGGAATCGATCGTCGTTGCGTAGCCGAGGCGCACATGCGCGCGCACATACGATGCGGGAAGCCGCACACTCGCAGCGGTTTCACCGCCGGACCGCACGTGTGTGGCGGTCAGACTGCCGTCGTCGTTGACGGCGGTGACGGTCCAGGCGTAGCCGTTGCGCACCCAATCGTGGGCGCCGAGGCGCAGTCGTGCGTCGTTGTGGCGGGTGCGGATCGTGTCACCGACCGACGCGCGAAGCCCGTCGGCGAGGACCACTTCCGGGCCCGTTTTGCCACCTTCGCGGGCGAGCCGGTCGGCGCGGGCGCGGGCGTTGAGCGCGGTCACGATCGTGTGAGTCGGGGCGAGCATGATGGTGTCGCGCCCAGCGAGGTGGTCAGCCATCCGTGCGGTGTAGGTGTCGTCGTGGGTGGCGCCGTGGTGTCCGGCGTGCACGCGGCCGTTGTCCAGGTACCAACCTAGCGCGGCCGGATCGCCCTCACGTAGCCCCAAACTGGCGGTCGCTTCGCCGGTGGAAGCGAAGCGCACGACGTGGGTGAGGGTCATCGCGTGTTCGGGTGCGGCGGCGGCCATGTCGGCGTCGGCGCCGCCGGCTTCGATCGCCGGAAGCTGGTGATCGTCGCCGATGCAGCGGATCGTCGCCCCGCGCTGGGTGAGGAATTGCAGCAGTCGCAGCCGTTTGAGGTTGCCGAGTTTGACGTGCTCGTCGACGATCACCAGCGTGTCGGGGGCGATGTCGAGCACCCACTGCGGCAGCGACGGCGGTTGTTCTCGTGCCAACGCCGGGTTGTCCGGGCGCGGCCTGTGAAGATTCAAAGCAGTCAGCACCTTGTCCGCCGTCTCCACGCGCGCGCCGATCGACCGCCCGAGTACGGCTGCGGCCGCGGCGGTGGGCGCGACACCGAGGACCTTGCCGCCGCTGGCGTGCCAGGCGTCGGTGAGTACCCGCATCGCGGTCGTCTTGCCCGAACCCGCTGGCGCGTTGGCGGTATGCACGCGCAACCCCGATGCGGCGAATCCCTCGATCACGCTGGTCTGTCCGGCGTTGAGTGGGCGATCCGGGTTGGTGGTGTTGTATTCGTGCACCGCCTCGGTGACCAGGTGCGGTGAGAGTTGGCGTCCACCGGGTTGTACGGAGAGCTCGATGAGCTGCTGCTCCACCGACAGCACGGCGGCGGAGGTGTAGAGCTGGGAATTGGCGCGGGTGTGGACGCTGGTGCCGTCGCGGCGAGCCAGCGGCTGCGGGACGACACGCAGCTCGGGTTGCTCGGCGAGGTCGGGGTCACCGCGTTCGATCGAGTGGGCGGGTGAGAGGGCTTCGGTAGTGACCGCTTCGGTGACCCATTGCCAGTCGCCCGGGGTGATGTGGCCGCGCACTTGCCGTTCGGTTTCGGCGCGGATGTTGCTGTGGCGCCAGGTCGAGCGTTGCTCGGAGACCACCTCGAGCACCCGTTGCGCGACGCCGCTGATCCACTCCGACGACACCGCCGCCCGCGCCGCGCGCGCCGGGTTCAACGCATGAGAGACGATCTCTGCCAGCGCGTTGCGGCCGCCGAGCAGGTCGACGGCTTCGGTGCGCCATGCCGTGCGTTGTTCGGCCCGTGACCGCGAGGCGTGTCTGGCGGGGCGGGTTTCCAGCGTCGCTTGTTGGGCCAGGTTGTACATCTCGATCGGCACCGGCTCGCGCCCGAACCGGGTTTGGAAGTCCGCGGCCAGCTCACCTAGCCGCGCTGTGAGTGCGGCCTCGCGCTGTGACCAGCGCTCGATCAATGCCACAGGGATGCCGAGGATTTCGCGGATCGGACGCTTGGCAGGATCGGTGCCGGGACGCGCGGCGAACTCCACCCCGACGGTCGTCTCGAGATGGTGTTCCAATCTCGAGTTGTAGATCTCCGAGACCGTCACCACGAGCTGGTAGAGGGCGGCGCTGTCGAGGGTGCGCCAGCGGCCGTCAAGAGTGCGGACCCGATTGGCGATGACCACGTGAGTGTGCAGATCTGGGTCCCCAGAGCGCGATTCGCGGTGGAGGAAGCAGGCCGCGACAATGCCCTCGACATCGACCTGCCGAATTCCGTTGCGGCCCAAACGGGTGTAGATGCCGTGCTGCTCGAGCCAGTGCAACGCATCGCTGATCGCAGCGTGGTGGGCGGCCTCGATCTTCTCCGCCACCGCCCGTGGTGCGATCGCCCAGAGCGCGGAGACGGACTTGACGGGGGAGAAGGTGATGTCGAAACCCGCGACCGCGGTGGTGGGTGGGCGCGAGTTCTTCGCGATCCACCCCGACAACTCCCGCGCATCCAGCGGCGCGCGCCCGTAGGCGTCGGTGAACATATCGAACGCGGCATGCGTGCGAATCTGTGCGCGTTCGACGTCGGGAATTGCTGCGGTCGGGTCGCGGCCGTGAGCAGAATTGTGTTTACGGAAGGCTTGTTCGCAGCGTTTCCGGAATTCGGAAACCTCGGCATACACGCGAAACGGGTTCCCTAAGCGTGACGCTTTGTCGGCGGCGCGGGCGGCGTCTTTGTGCTTGGCGCCCAGGTGGATCTGCCGGTCGTAGACTTCGGCTTCGATCATCTCGGCGTTCGGATGGCGACCCAATCCGAACAGCGACTTCATCTGCGCTTCAGTTACTTCCGCACCGATATCGATGCCGAGTGCGCTCAATCCGCTGCCGTGCCAGCGTCCAGGTGACTCACCGTGCACGGAGTAGTAGTCCGACAGGCTTGAGCGGCCGCGGGAGGTAGTGTCATTCGCGGCGACGTTTCGCAGGTAGTACTGAAAGCCGTTGCCTGCGACGACTTTATGAATCGTCGCGGTCATAAACCCATCCAGCGCGCCCGCGGCAAATATTTCCAGGGCTGCGGCGTACCGAAATATCGGACAATCCAACAAAACCGCTGGTCGTTACCGAATCGTTACCCTAGATGCCAGAGGTGTGCTTGTGAAAAAGAGGGCGAGAGGGGAGGGAAGGGTGGCTGAGGGATGGTGGAGGGGCTGGGATGTGGAGGTGCGATGAGGGATGCGGCGGCTGGGAATGCGTGGATGCGAAGGGGGATTCGGGGGTGAGGGTGATGGTGAGAGACCGGGACCGTGTTGCGTGGTCCCGGTCCGGCCCTCGTCGGGATCGGTCAGACGCCGGGAGCGGGGATCGACATCCAGCCCACCGACGCGCAGGCGTAGTAGCGGTCATCGAGAGCGACGACGTCGCCGACCGACAACGATCGCAGTCGCTCGGCTGCCCAGGCGTCCGCGTGGAGCTGATCTTCGGGGTGGACGGGCTGGTCGTTGAACGCGGCGAAGACTCGCTCGAGCAGCATCCGATCTTCTCCGGCGGTCACGGCGGGCAGGGTGTAGCGGTAGGCCAGGACCAGTCGCGCGCTCGGGAGGTAGCCGGAGAACAGCGCGTCGGGGTCCTGGTTGAGCAAGACGGTGACGGTCAGCCTGGGCCCAGGTGTCAGCCATCGCCGGGCGACGCGAAGAGCCAAGCGTGCGTGAAGCATCGGGGGACGGTGCATGCGGACTCCTGGGGAATTCGTGGTGGGCCGGTCCGCCGCGGGAGCGAGTCACCGCGGCGGACCGGAGCTGGAAGGTGAAGCGAGTGGGTCAGGCTGCGCTGGTAGCGCGGTCGCGCACCGTGACGACGCCGAGATCGATGCGGCACTGGGTGCAGTAGTTGTCGGCGTGCACGATCCCGGGGCGGGCGCAGGCGTCGCAGCGCCCGATCCGCTGCCCCGCTCCGAGCGCGGCGGGCCGCCGACGGCGCGCAGCGCGCCGCGGCGCCAGTCGTTCGATGGGCTGCTCGAGGTTCATCGCCATCCAGCGGGTGATGATCCGCCAGGTCGGTCCGGTGGTCGCGGCGGCGGCGCGGACTCGGTCGAGGATCGCGCGCACCTGTCGGGGATGGATGGCGGCGATGTAGGCGCAGCGAGACGAGACGAACTCCTGCACCCCCCACGGAGTGGGCAGCGGCGGGATGCCGGGGTGACCGTCGGCGCGGCACACATCGCACAGGCCGTCGTCGCTGACGCGGCGTCCGTCCCGAGTATGGACGGCGCGCCGGTCGGTGGCGGGGCGGTCGATCCAGCAGCCGATGCACGGCCACCCGAGGTAGGGCGTCATGGCCGCGAGGTCGTAGTCCAGACCCGAGCCCTGCCAGGTCTTCTCGGTGACGTCGAGCTCGGTGTAGGGCAGGAACTGGTCGTAGTCGCTGGGGACCGGGAGCCCGGTCCGCTTGCTCGCGAAGCGCGTCTGGTCGGCCGTGCTGATCCTCGGCAGGGTGGTCGTGGGGCGGCGGCGTGCGCGGCGGTCATCGATGATCCCGGCGTCGGCCTCACGCTCGCGCAGGAACGCGCGGGCGGCCTGATCGAGGGCGGAGTGCTGGCCCTGGCGGGTCTGGCCCCGCGCGGGCCCGAGGGACTCGGGAGCGAGCAGGCCACGCTCGCGCTCGCTGTAGCACTCGGCGACGTGAAGGAAGTAGCTGCGATCCCACAACTCGGCTTGCACGTGCGCCCACACCAGATGCGCAGGCTTACGCGGGTCCGGGACGGGCACCGTGCGATCTGCGGCGGTGTCGGTGTCGATCGCGAAGAGCCGACCGGCGGCGTAGGCGGCGAACTCGGCCTCGCCGAGTCGGCGGCGCTCAGTGGTGCGTTGGTCGCGTTCGCGGTGCCGCAGGTTCACCGTGCCAGCCACGGTGCGGCGGGCGCGTCGGTAGGCGATGGCCTTCGGGGTGATGCGCGCGGCGTCGGTGGCGGGCGAGGGTGTCGCGGTCGTGCGGTCGCGGTTGCGGCGCTCGCGGATGGAGCGCTGCACCCATTCGGCGGCCTCGATCGACACCTGCGAAGGATCGGGCATCGCGGGGCGGTGCAGACCGGGGTCGGAGTCGGCGGTGAGATCGATGATCATGGCGCGCAGTTCGGGTCGGCTCTTGGCCATCCACCCCAGCTGGCGGGCAGCGGTTTTGAACGGGTGGCGGGTGAGGATGTCGGCGGCCCGGTCGAGGAACTCCCGCTCCTGCGGGGAAGCTAGCGCGAGCACGGCAGCGAACCGTTCACGCGCCTTGTCGGGGTTGGTCTCGAGCAGGTACTCGATCTCGCCGAGCGCGTCGGCGAAAGGCGAAACAGTCGGGACAGTGTCGGTAGCAGCAACGTCGGGAGTGGTTGTCGGAGCAGTCATCACCGGGTCCTGTCTGTCGTTGGAAACGAGCCAGCCCCGCGCCAGGACGCACGTGCCCAAATCGGCACGAAGCACCCCGGCACGGGGCTGGGCGGCTGGTCGGCTGACCCGCCTGAGTGCGGCCGACCAGGGTGGGGTCCCGACACGGCGGGAGGGAACGCGCCGAGGCGGGCGGCACCGAATTTCCGGCGCTCACGGCACCGTCCGGCGTGGGTGGCTGGGGCGTCGCGCGGGGAAATTCGGTGGTGCCCGGGCGCGGGCCCGGAGCCGTGGCGGGACCCCACCCTGGTAGCACTCGAGGAGGCGGGGCAGTCGGCCAGACGGTCAGCCCTCACCCACCGCTCACCACATCCCCGGGGTCAGAACCCCGGTTCGTCACCGCCGCTGCCCCAGCCGCTGGCCGCGGCCCACGGGTTCTGGTCCGCGCCGACTCCGGCACCAACCAGCTGCGCGGAACTCTCGGCGTGGGCCGCGGGCCTGTTGGCGTTCGCTGTGGACCTCGGGGTGCGGTGGACCTTGGCGGTGGCGTAGCGCAGTGAGGGCCCGACCTCGTCGACGGCGAGCTCGACGGTGCTGCGCTTCTGGCCGTCGTCGGTGGTCCAGCTGCGCTGCTTGAGCCGCCCGGACACGATCACCCGCGCGCCGCGGGTCAACGACTCGGCCAGGTTCTCCGCGGCTTCCCGCCACACCGCGCACGGCAGGAACAGCGCCTCGCCGTCCTTCCACTCATTGGTGGTGCGATCGAAAACCCTGGGCGTGGAAGCCACGGTGAAATTGGTGACCGCCACACCAGCCGGGGTGAACCGCAGCTCGGGATCGCCAGTCAAGTTT
>NZ_JBYISM010000043.1:0-55457 GCF_057708605.1 Nocardia sp. bgisy118
CCGTCCGCGCCGGTCTTACCCGGTGCTTCTGAGAGGCAACTTTCCCAGCCTAACCGGCCTCCCTCGCAGAGTCAAGTCTGCTCGATCGTCCTGGTCCTTGCGGGCCGCCAGGCGCTCCTCGTCCTACCTCGTGTCCCGGTCCTCGCCCAGCCTCTCGGCTTGGCGTCTCGGCTCCGGGTCGGTGTCCGTGTCGCTCTGACGTTGAATAAGTTACGCGGCGGGGAACGCGGCGTCAAATCCGCACTACACGGATGTAATTCCGCAGGTCAGGAGCTTGCGATGGGGCCGAAAACGGGCTTGGGCCACACGAATGTGACCCAAGACACCAAGATCATCAAGCGGTCGCACGCCTGACGCCCGCGATATTGCGCTTGCCTCGGCGCACCACCAACCAGCGTCCGTGCAGGTAGTCGCCCTCGTCCGGGGTCCATTCGAGGTCGGAGATCTTCTGGTTGTTGACCGAAGCACCGCCCTCGTTCACCGCGCGACGGGCCGCGCCGCGGCTTTCGGACAGGCCGGTGGCGACCAGCAGATCGACGATGGTGTCCACCTGACCGGGCGCGACCTCGGCCACGGCGCCGTCGATCGCGGCTTCCTGCAGCGCGGCGGACAGCGTCGCCTCGTCCAGCTCGCGCAGTTCACCGCGACCGAAGAGGGCCTGGCTCGCCAGCTGGACGGCGCGGGTGTGTTCCTCCCCGTGCACCAGGTTGGTCATCTCGGCGGCCAGCCTGCGCTGGGCTTCCCGCGCATGCGGACGTTCCGCCGTCGCCTTTTCCAGCTCGGCCAGTTCCTCGCGGCCGAGGAAGGTGAACCACCGCAGGTACCGGACGACGTCGGCGTCGGCGGTGTTGACGAAGTACTGGTACCAGGCGTACGGGCTGGTCATCTCCGGATCGAGCCAGAGGCTGCCGCCGCCGGTGGACTTGCCGAACTTCTTGCCGTCGGCCGAGGTCACCAGCGGCACGGTGAGCGCGTGCACCGCCTCGCCGTCCACCCGCCGGTTCAGTTCGACGCCGGCGATGATGTTGCCCCACTGATCCGAGCCGCCGACCTGCAACCGGCACCCGTGGGTGCGCCGCAGCTGCAGGTAGTCGTTGGCCTGCAGCAGCATGTAGCTGAACTCGGTGTACGAGATGCCCTCGCCGTCCAGGCGGCGCTTGATGGTGTCGCGGGCCAGCATGACGTTGACCGAGAAGTGCTTGCCGATATCGCGCAGGAAGTCGACGGCGGTGAGCTGTCCGGTCCAGTCCATGTTGTTGGCGATGATCGCGCCGGTGGGCGAGTCGTCCAGGTCGACGAACCGCTCCAGCTGCGACCGGATCCGCTGCGCCCACTCGGCCACCGTGTCGGTCGAGTTCATGGCGCGTTCGCCGACGTCGCGCGGGTCGCCGATCAGGCCGGTCGCGCCGCCGGCCAGAACGATCGGCCGGTGTCCGGCGCGCTGGAAGCGCTTCAGCGCCAGCAGAGGGACCAGGTGTCCGGCGTGCAGGCTGGCCGCGGTCGGGTCGAAACCGGCATACAGCGTCAACGGCCCGTCGGCCAGCGCCGCGCGCAGGGCGTCGAGGTCGGTGGACTGCGCGATCAGTCCGCGCCAGGTCAGTTCGTCGATGATGTCGCCGCTCACGCCGTCCCATCTTTCCGCACCGCTGTCCTGCGCCGATGCGCAGGTACCGGGGGCGATTCTCCGCGCGGCGCCGCCGCAGAGCCAGGGAATTTCCGCCGCGCGGGTCCCGCACCGCCTGTTGGACCGAAATCAGCCCGCACGCCTGCGCTGCGGCGAGCTCGCGGACATGCTGAGCGGGCCAGAACCGCCACCGCCTTGCGCTCAGCGCTCCGGGGACGCCGCACACGCGACGACCCGGCGACCGGAAGGGCGCGCCTTCCGACCACCGGGTGGACGTCGAATCGTTCAGCGGGACAAGCGATCCCGCAGCGCGACGAGACCGTCACGGCGCTCCCACGCGAGCCAGGCGAACACCGCGGCCAGCACCAGCGGGAAGACGGCATAAGAGGGCGCGTCCAGGACGAAGGCCTGGGTGGCCGCGGCGAAGACCATGGTGATCGACAGTCCGGCCGCGGCGGCGCCTGCCAGCCGCCCGATCAGCAGGCCGAGGCCGCCCGCCACCTCGACGAGGCCGGTGAAGTACATGAACCAGTCGCCGAAGCCGATCGCGTCGAAGACCCGCACAGCGTCCGCCTGGGCGACGAACTTCGGGATTCCCGAGGCGATGACGAAGAACAGGCCGAGCAGGATTTGCAGGGTCCACAGCACGCGATTGCGGATCGTGCCCGGGCGGGTGGTGGTCGGGGCGGGGGCGGTGATGGCGGTCATATCCGTGTCCTTCGGTTCGGTCGCGCCGGGCGCGGCGCGTTCTCCCGATAAGACGGGGGACGCGCGCCTAATTCATCGCACCGCCGCGAGTGTTCCGCCGAACGCGTCCACCCGCTCCGGGGACGACAGCGGGGGCGGCGGCGAGTGGCGCGCGCGGACTCCGCCGGTACGCCGAGACCGCGGGCGAGGACGGCAACCAGAACCGCCACGGCCGATCGGCGGCCACGCTGACGCCGACGCGCGGGCCGCTGGCGATCTGGGCGGCGTCGATGGCGCCGTCCAGCTCCAGCCGGATCGGCGAGGCCGGATCGAACAGCGGCGTGCCGTAGTCGTCCAGGGTGATGCCGAGGACGGTCCCCAGGTTCCCCGGGCCCCGGCCGAGGTCGGTGTCGGAGCGGGCCGCGGGCCTACGCCCACGTGCGACCCCCAGGCCATCGATCACCTCACCGGCCCGCACCAGCACCGCACTGGCCGCGCCGTCGGGTCCACTGGTCACATTGATGCAGGTGTGCATGCCGTAGCTGAGATACACGTAGAGGAACCCCGCGGGACCGAACATCACCGCGTTGCGCGCGGTCCGTCCGCGCCCGGAGTGCGAGGCCGGGTCCGGCCACGGCCCGGCCGGGTCGCCGCCGTACGCCTCGACCTCGACGATCCGGACGGCCACCGGCCCCGACCGCAGCGTCGCGCCGAGCAGGCGACGGGCGGCGGCGGGCGGTTCGACCACGAGATCATCGACAGGCACGCGGCCATTCTCCCCGGCCGCGCCGTCAGCCGCTCGGCCGCCGCCCGTCGATCGGGCCCGGTGTTGATCGCCCCGGCGCTGAGTTACTCGTCGACTCAGCGCCTGCGCGCCCACGAAACGCAGCGCACCGCCGATCACCGACCCAACGACCCAGCATCCGGCGCTCATCGATCCAGCACACGGACGCGCCCATCAACCCAACGTCGACGCGCCCATGGACAGTCCCTTCAACTTCCCCGGGTTCACCTGGAAGCGCAGGTTCTCGATGCGGCCGTCCACCAGGTCGTAGGTGAACGCCGCGACCGGGACTTCGCCGATGCGGGCGAGCGCGCCGAGTTCGCCGTTGATGTGGGTGGGCTCGAGCACGATGCCCGCCGACTCGGGCTTGGCCAGCACACCGAGGATCCAGCGCGCGACGTGATCGGGGCCGTGCAGCGGACGGCGGGCCGCGGTGACCACGCCGCCGCCGTCGGACCAGCACGTCACCTCGGGGGCGAGCAGATCCATCAGCGCGTTCAGGTCGCCGCCCGCGCAGGCCGCCATGAACCGCTGGGTGACCTGCGCGCGTTCGGCGGTGTCGGTGTCGAAGCGCGGGCGGCGGGACTGCACGTGGGTGCGGGCGCGGTGCGCGATCTGCCGGATGGTGGCCTCGGGCCGGTCCAGGGTGTCGGCGATCTCTGCGTGGCTGTAGCCGAACACCTCGCGCAGCAGGAATACCGCGCGCTCGACCGGGGTGAGGGTTTCGAGCACCACCAGCATCGCGGTGGAGACGGTGTCGGCCAGCTCGGCATCCTCCGCGAAATCGGGTGTGGTGAGCAGTGGTTCGGGCAGCCAGGGTCCCACGTAGGTCTCGCGGGTGGCCCTGGCCGAGGTGAGCCGGTTCAGGGACAGATTCGTCACGGTGCGCACCAGGTAGGACTTGGGGTGACGCACCGCGGACCGATCGGCTTCGTTCCACTTCAGCCAGGCGTCCTGTAGGACGTCCTCCGCGTCGGTGACGGTGCCGAGCATCCGATAGGCGGTGGCGAACAGCAGCCGCCGATGTTCGATGAACGGATCGGGTTCCGGCGTCTCGGGCATCAGTCCATGCTCCTCGGTAAGGGACCGAGTCGGCAAACCGGTCAGTCTTTTACGCGGGTGGCGCGGCCGCCGTGCGAGAGCTGTACCGCGACGGTCATCTTCTTGCTGAGCCGGAAGGCCTTCGGAGGCGTGCTGCTGACGGTCTCCTTGTAGAGCGCCGCGGCGCGTCCAGTGAGGTGGAACCGCCCCGGGGTGTCGTCGGCACGGGTGAACTGGATGACCCCGTCGCGGCGGCCGAGGCTGACCGGCTGGTGGAAGTAGCCGAACCAGAACGGGCGAATTTTCTTGCCGCGCAACTTTTTCGCGATCGTGTCGGCAGTGTAGGCGGCCGTGGGCATGCCGCTCTGGCAGGTGCCGTGGATCACGCCCCAGAGTTGACGCACCGCCGCGGCGTCGCCGATGGCGCGAATAGTCGGATGCGATACCGACTTCAGCGTCCGATCGACGATGATCAGCCCGCGCTCGTCGGTCGCGATACCCGCCCGCGCGGCAAGTGGCGCGACGCGGACGCCCGCGGTCCACAGCGTCAGATCAGCGGGAACCAGTGTGCCGTCGGCCAATTCGACGGCGTCGGGCAGCACCTTGGTGACCGCCTGGCCGACGTTTCGGGTGACGCCGAGCCGGTCCAGCGCGCGGTGCAGATAGGCGCGGGCCCGCTCGCCCATCATCGCGCCGGGCTCGCCGGTGCTGATCAGGGTGACGCGCAGACCGGGGTGCTGATCGGCGATCTCGGCGGCGGCCTCGATACCGGTGAGCCCGCCACCGCAGACCGCGACCGCACCGCGCTGCGCGGCCACCTCCGCGAGACGTCCGGCGAAGCGATGCGCGACGCGCGGATCGTTCAGGGCCCAGGCGTGTTCGGCGACGCCGGGCACTCGCTCGGTGTCGGTGGCGCTGCCGAGGGCGTAGACGAGTTCGTCGTAGGGCAGCACGCGATCGTCGTCGACAGTGACCGATCGCGCCTCGGGGTCCACGGAAGTGGCCCAGCCCTGGACGAATTCGATGCCCGTGCCCGCGAGGATCTCGGGGATTCGGTAGTCGGCCAGCTCCTGCCCCGCGGCGACCTGGTGCATGCGCAGCCGCTCGGTGAACCGCGCGGACGGATTGACCAAGGTGATGCGCACGGGCAGGCGGCGGGTGCGCCGCGCCAGCCGCACGGCGGCCAGCATGCCCGTGTAGCCCGCGCCGAGGATGACGATGCGGTGTTCGGTGTTCATGGCGGTTGCTCCGATCGCTGGGTCGCTGGTGGGTGACGACCATGGGACAGACGACCTGCGCCGGACGTGACAGCCCTGGTTGTGAACTGAGTCACACGGCATGCGCACAGCGGCGCGTGGTCTTTTCCGGGGTCCATCCAGGGTCGAAATGGGGGCCGTCCCCGATGTCGCCGCCACCGCGAAATTCCTACCGTCGGTGCATGTCTTCGGTTTCCCGACCGCGCCGGTGGCGACGGCTCTTCCTGGTACTCGCATCGCTCGTCGCGGTGATACTCGCCGCGGTGAGCGGCTGCGTCGGCTGGGTCTACGTCGACGCGGAGGTCTCCACCGTCGGCCGCACCGAGTTTCGCAACGAGCTCGCCGTACCGCCGCTGGCCGAGTCCCGCCTCGAGCCCGACGGGACGCGCCTGTTCGAGCTCGACATGCGCACGGGCAGCCGGGAATTCCGGCCCGGACAGGTGACGCCGACCTGGGGTTTCAACGGCGATTACCTCGGGCCGACGCTGCGCGCCCGGCGCGGTGAACAGGTCAGGGTCCGCATCCGCAACGGGCTGCCCGAGGCGTCGACGGTGCACTGGCACGGCATGCATCTCCCGGCGGCCATGGACGGCGGCCCCCACCAGATGGTCGAGGCCGGCGCGACGTGGACGCCCGAGTGGACGGTGGACCAGCCGGCCGCGACGCTCTGGTACCACCCGCATCCGCACGGCGAGACGGAGGACCATGTGCGCCGCGGGCTGGCCGGGATGTTCCTCCTGGATGACGAGTCGACCGAAAGCCTGTCGCTACCAAGGAATTACGGCGTCGACGACCTGCCGGTCATCGTGCAGGACGTGACCTTCCGCGGCGCCGCTCTCGACGGCGCGCACAGCATGTTCCGCGATGTCGGTTTCCTCGGCGAGCAGACGATGGTCAACGGCACGCTGACCCCGTACCGCGAGGTCGGCGACGAACTGATCCGGCTGCGGCTGCTCAACGCCTCCACCGCGCGCGTCTACACCTTCGGCTTCGACGACGCACGCGCCTTCGCTCTCATCGGCACCGACGGCGGGCTGCTCGACCGCCCCGCCACCCTGCACCAGCTGCCGCTCTCGCCGGGCGAGCGCGCGGAGATCGTGGTGCGGATGCGCCCGGGCGAGCGAACCGTGTTGCGCAGCAACAAGTTGGACGCCGGTCTCGATTTCTGGACGCAGCGCTTCAGCGGCGGGGACGACACCTTCGACATCCTGCAACTGCGCGCGGCGACGACGCTGCGCCCCTCCCCCGCGCTGCCCGCCACGCTGGCGCCCGCGTCCACCCCGGACGGCGCCGACTCGGTGACGGAACGGCGCTTCGAACTCGACCTGAAGGGCATCAACGGCACGCCGATGGCGATGGACCGCATCGATTTCGCCGTCACCCGCGGCACCACCGAGACCTGGATCGTGCACAACCGCGACGGCATGCCGCACAACTTCCACATCCACGACGTGCAGTTCCGGGTGCTCGCGGTCGGCGAGAGCGCACCGCCGCCGCACCTGTCCGGCCCCAAGGACACCGTCTTCCTCGCGCCGAACGACACGGTGCGCCTCGCGGTGCGCTTCGACGGGCCCGCCGATCCGGACACGCCGTACATGTATCACTGCCACCTGCTCTGGCACGAGGACCTCGGCATGATGGGCCAGTTCGTCGTCGTGGAACCCGGAGGGACGGCCGGGCGTCCGACGCATCGCCACGGGCATTGACACGCCCCCTCTTGCTGCGGGCGGATACCGAGCGGTAAATTCATCGTACAGTGAATTCAACACTCGATGAATTGAGGCCGACATGTCTCATCCCCCGTCTTCCGCCGCGGTCGAGGTCAGGAACCTGACCGTCCAGCGCGGCAAACGCGAAGTCCTGCACGATATTTCGCTGACCATCCCGCGCGGCTCGATCACCGGGCTGCTCGGGCCGTCCGGCTGCGGCAAGACCACCCTGATGCGCAGCATCGTCGGCACCCAGATCGTGGCGTCCGGCGAGATCACCGCGCTCGGCCTGCCCGCGGGCGCGGCCGAGCTGCGCAGGCGCATCGGCTACGTCACCCAGGCGCCGAGCATCTACCCCGACCTCAGCGTGCGCGACAACGTCGCCTACTACGCCGCGCTGTACGGCCGCGACCGCGACGACACCGACATCGCCATCGCCGCCGTCGGCCTGCTCGACCACGCGGGCCAGCGCGGCGACGAGCTCTCCGGCGGGCAGCAGACCAGGGCGTCGCTGGCCTGCGCGCTGGTCGCCCAACCGGATCTGCTGGTCCTCGACGAACCGACCGTCGGGCTCGACCCGGTCCTGCGGGTCGACCTGTGGAAGCAGTTCCACGAACTGGCCGCCAACGGAACGACGCTGCTGGTCTCCAGCCACGTCATGGACGAGGCCGAGCACTGCGACCAGCTGCTGCTCATGCGCGAGGGCAAGGTGCTCGCCCAGCTCAGCCCCGACGAGCTGCGCGAACAGACCGGCGAACAGAACCTCGAGAAGGCCTTCCTCACCCTCATCACGATGGGACAAGCGGCATGACCACCACCGCCCTGCACCCGAGCGCACCCCGGTGGACGCTGCGCCCCTACGCCGCGACCACCACCCGCATCCTGCGCCAGCTGCGCAACGACCATCGCACCGTCGCCATGATCCTGGTGGTCCCCGCGCTGCTCATGACGCTGCTGTATTTCATCTATGCCGAGGCCCCGACCGCGCCGCACCAGCCGCTGACGTTGTTCGACCGGGTGGGCATCAGCATGCTCGGCATCCTGCCGTTCATCGTGATGTTCCTGATCACCGCGATCGCCATGCAGCGCGAACGCACCTCGGGCACCCTCGAACGGCTGCTGACCACGCCGCTGTCCAAACTGGATCTGCTCGGCGGCTACGGCACCGCCTTCTCGCTGGCCGCGGCCGCGCAAGCGACCGTCGCCTGCCTGGTGTCGTTCGGGCTGCTAGACCTCGAGGCGGCGGGCGATCCGGCATGGGTGGTGCTGATCGCGGTCGTCGACGCCATCTGCGGCGTCGCGCTCGGTCTGCTGGCAAGCGCCTTCGCCCGCACCGAGTTCCAGGCGGTGCAGTTCATGCCGGTGGTCGTCGCGCCACAGATCTTCCTGTGCGGCTTGCTCGTTCCGCGCGACCAGCTGCCCGGCTGGCTGCAACCGATCAGCGACCTGATGCCGCTGAGCTACGCGGTCGATGCGCTGCAACAGGTTTCGACCCATCCGGAGGCGACCGCGCAGATGTGGCGCGATATCGCCATCGTCGCCGCCTTCGCCATCGTGTCGCTGGCGCTCGGCGCGGCGACCCTACGGCGGCGGACCACATGAGCACGGGCGAACGCGCTTCGGCGAAACGCGGTGTCGCCGAACGGCAAGGGCGTTCGGGGCGGCGACCGGGCAGATCCGGCGCGCGGGAGGCGATCCTCGCCGCCGCCCGCGCCCGATTCGCCGAGGCCGGTTTCGACAAGACCTCGATCCGCGCCGTCGCGGCCGACGCGGGCGTCGACCCGGCGCTGGTGCACCACTATTTCGGCACCAAACAACAGTTGTTCGCGGCGGTGGTCGAGCTTCCGGTGGACCCGGAGGCGACCCTGCGCATTCTGGAGACCGCGCCGCTGGACCGGCTCGGCGCGACGATGCTCGCCGCGGTGGTCGGCGTCTGGGATTCCCCCGCCGGGCCCGGCATCGTCGCGATGGTGCGCAGCATGCTCACCGGCGGCGAACCGGCCCTGGCCCGGACATTCGTGCTGGAAGTCGTGCTCGAGCGGGTCCGTCAGCGGATCGCCACCCCGGAGGACGACGGCCGCGCCAGGGTCGCGCTGGCCGCCTCGCAGATGATGGGCGTGCTGGTGGCCCGCAAGATCATCGGCGTCGAACCGATGGCGTCGATGCCGATCCCGGAGCTCGTCGCCGCCGTCGGCCCGACCTTGCAGCGTTATCTGACCGGCGATATCGGCACGGCCGCAAGCGAATCCGGGGCGGTCCGCGCGGTGCGCTGACCTACCGCCAGCGCCCGGGCGCAGACCCGTTCCGTGCGCTCAGGCGGTGAACGCCTCGTGCTCGGCGTCGGTGACATCGCGCGCCTCATCGATCAGCAGCACCGGAATGCCGTTCTCGATCGGGTACGCGCGGCGCAGTCGCGGGTTGTAGAGCAGCGCGGCGCCCGCGGCGTCGCGGACCAGCAGCAGCGGGCCCTTGTCCTGCGGGCAGGCGAGCAGGCTCAGCAGCGTGGCGTCCAACGCGGTTTCCTCCGGCATGATCGTGAACCTACCCGACCGAGCCGTCGCCCTCGACGACCGGGCGACGGCGGAACGAGATGTGCCGGTGCCCGAAGTAACTCGCCACCGCGACCAGGCCCATCACGACCACCGCCGACAGCTGCGCGGGCAGGTGCAGCACCGTGACAGCCAGGTAGAGCAGCGCCGTGTTCAGCGCGAGACCACCCGAGTTCACCGCGACGAAGCCCGCGAAATCGCGCAGCACGTGGCCGCGCACCCGGAACACCAGGGTGCGATGCAGCACGAACGCGACGGTGATCCCGAGGGCGTAGGCCAGCGGCACCGCGGCGAGCGGCGCCCAGCCCGCGTCGGGCAGCACGGTCAGCCAGGCCACCGTCAGCGCCATGCCGAAGACCGTGTTGAACGCGCCGATCAGGGCGAAGGCGACCTCCTGCCTGCGCACCAGCCGCAGCAGCAGCCCCGACGCGGGCGGTTCGGCCGCCCCGGTGGCCGCGTTCGCACGCTGGTCCGTGCTCACGCCCCCACCTCGCCGCGCGCGCTCACGACTCCACCTCGCTGACGCTCGGCTCCGTCGTACGCGAGAGCGCACTGCGCCGATGGTTCACTCGCTGACGCTCGCTCACGACTCCACCTCGCTGACGCTCGGCTCCGTCGTACACGAGAGCGCACTGCGCCGATGGTTCACTCGCTGACGCTCGCTCACGAAACCACGTCCACGAGTTCCCGCTCCGGCTCGCCCGTCGGCCGCTCCTCGACGCCGGTGTCGTCGTCGCGCCGCCGGGACCGCACGTACATCCACTGCAACAGGCCGAGACCTGCGAGCCCGGCCACCGTGGTCGCGATGCCGATCTTCCAGCCCGGGGGACGCCAGGTCAGCACCAATTCGGCGTTCTGGGTGCCCGCGGGGACATCGACGGCGACGAAGGACTTGGCGACGGTGGTGATCGGAATCTGCTTACCGTCCAAGGTGACCCGGTACCCCGGCCAGCCGAGCCGGGCGAAGACGACGCGTCCGCCCTGCTCGGAGCTCACCCGCACGCGGCTGGTGGTGTCGGTCTCCGAGATCGACGTGGCGGTCACGTTCTTCGCGTCCGAGACCCGGCCGTTCACCGTGGAGACGGGCCCGTCGACGCGCTCCAGCACCGCGATGTAGCGCTCGTGGCCCGGGTAGTCCACCCACTTCCAGCCTTCGGGCGCGGCCTGCTCGCGTGCGTCGGGGAACAGCGCGCGCTGCAACACCACCCTGTCGAGCTTCATCAGGTCGACCAGCGGGCGTCCGGTGCTCTGCTCCGGCGCGAACATCCTGCGGTAGGCGTCCGGGCAGACGCTGCTGTCCCAGCGCATGCACAGCACCTCACCGAAGTAGAAGTGGCCGGTGGGCGTGTAGCCGTTGACGTACTTCAGCTCCAGCGTCCTGGCGTAGTTGCCGAAGACCAGCGAACCGTAGGCGGCGTCGATGTCCCGGTCGGCGGGTTGCAGCAGGCCGCGCTCGCCGAGCTGGAGGGTGGTGCCGGTGAAATCGGGGAACTTCGCCATCGCTTCGGCGCGGTCGGCGGGCAGGTTCCACGGCATCGGCGTCGGCTGCGCGGCACTCACCTGGAAGTAGGCGATCGGGAACATGGCAACGATGGTCAGCGCAGCCGCGGCGGCGATGCCGCGGTCGCGGGCGAGCCACACCACCCCGGCGCCCACCGCCGCGATGCCGAGCGCCGCGACCACGTGCCAGAGCGCGTGATGCGGGTCGGCGGAGAAGGACCGCACCCACAGCGCGAGGATCAGCACACCGGCCGCGATGCCCCGGTTCTTCCAGTTCTGGAAGGTGCCGTAGCGGCCGAGCAGCACGCACACCAGCACCAGCAGGCCGATGGCGAGCATCGGCAGCACCCGCACCGGCCAGCGCAGCGGACCGATCGAGCCGGGCCCGGCGGTCCACATCAGCATGATGAGGGCGAACAGCGCGACGGCGCTCAGCTCGCGCCACGACTCCCGCGCCCGCTTCCAGTCGATGAACGCCAGCGCGGGGATCAGGAACCATGCGATGTAGGTCAGCGGCATCGGCTGCACGTAGCCCCACCAGGAGGTGAAGGCGGGCAGCGAACTGGGCAGGCTGGCGTTGAGCGACTCCGACCACGGCACGGTCAGGAACTGATCGTTGTTGATCTGCGCGGTGCCACGCCAGGTCACCTTGGCCGAGAGCATGCTGGGCAGGAAGGTCAGCAGACCGGCCAGGCCCGCGCACGCGGAGACGGCCGTCAGCCGCGCGACGGGCTGCCACTTGCGTTGGCACACAAGCTCGCCGACCGCCACCGCGAGCAGCATCAGCGCGGCCTCGACGGCCGGGAAGATGTACTGGGTGGAGATCGTCAGGTACAGGAAGACGAAGACCGGGATCGGCCCGCCCGCGATGCGGCGGCGACGCGAGCCGGGCTCGTCGCTCGCGCCCGGCCCTCGGGTGTAGTGCACCGCCGACGCCCACGCGTGCACCATCCACGCGGTGCCGGTGAGCGCCGTCATCCAGCTGGCCTGATCGAAGAACAGGAAGAAGCCCGAGAGCGGGAACGCCACACCCGCCACCGCCGACCAGGCCGGGCGGGCGCCGTAGACGAGGCAGATCCGGTAGACGCCCGTCGCAGCGATGATGGAGAAGATCAGCTTGACGACGGTCGCGTACAGCGCCACGTTGTCCACCGAGGGCGCGATCAGATCGATCAGCAGCTGCGGCGGATTGAACAGGCCCGCGTCGTCCATCGTGTTGTTGCCCGACATCCACTGCTCGGGCACCATCACCGGGAACTGACCGTCGCGCAACGCCCGGCCCAGGCCGATCCACAGCGCGGTGTACTGCGATTCGGTGTCGTCGGTGAAGTAGTGGCGGACGTTGGCCAGCAGGACCGCCGCGTACCCCGCGATCACCCCGATCACGGTGATAGCGCCCCACCGGTATACGTCCCGTCGCGAGTGCGGCCGCGAGTCGAGTACTGCACTGTCGGTCACGAGTTCCAAACCCTACAGCCCACCGCAGCGCTTGGCATCGGCCGCCGAGGTGTTGATGATGGTCCGATGAACGAAGCGCCGTCTGGCATGAGCAGCACCGGAAGGCCCCGGACGCGTCGTGCTAGAGTTCACCGCGGCTCGGGCTCCGCTGTCCAGCGGGCAGTACCGGCACGCACCGTCATCGAAAGTTGATCCAGCTGATGCCGATTCCCTCCCCTCGCCCGCTCCGCTCCGACATCGTCGCGAACGGACGTCCCGGCGTCGACCGGCCGCACGGCATTTCCGTTGTGGTGCCGGTGTATCGGGGCGAGAACACCATCGGCGCACTGTCCGCCGAGTTGCACGCGCTCACCGCGGGCTCCCAGACGCCCGGCGGCATCGCGTTCGTGGTCGAGGAAATCATTCTGGTGCACGACAACGGGCCCGATCGCTCCGATGTCGTCCTTCAGGAGCTGGAGCGGACCTATCCCGCGGTGCGCACCGTCTGGCTGAGCCGCAATTTCGGTCAGGACGCCGCCACCATCGCCGGAATGTCGGCCGCGCGAGGCGACTGGATCGTCACCATGGACGAGGACGGTCAGCACGATCCGCGCTTCATCGGCGCGTTCCTCGACGCCGCGCTGACCAAGCGCGCGGACCTGGTCTATTCCAAGCCGACCAACACCCGCCCGCACGGTTTCCTGCGCAACCTCACCTCGCGCGGAGCCAAGATCGTGCTCGCGACCCTGTTCGCCTTCCCCGACTCGACCCGGTTCGAGAGCTACCGTCTGATCCGCGGCGACATCGGCCGCCAGCTCGCCGAGGTCGCCTCCAACGGCGTGTACCTCGACGTGGCTCTCACCTGGGTGGTCGGCACGGTCGCGCAGGAGCCGGTGGTGCTGCGCGCCGAGGGCCGCGAGGAATCCGGCTACAACTACCGCAGGCTGTTCTCGCTGTTCTGGAAGATGGTGCTGTGCAGCGGAACCCGCGGCCTGCGCCTGGTCAGCATGCTCGGCGTGACGCTGGCGCTGGCCGGCGTGGTGATGGCCGCTGTCGTCGTGTACGAGGCGCTGACCATGGACGGCTGGGCGCCGGAGGGCTGGGCCTCCACCATCGTGGTGCTGCTGCTGTGTTCCGGAGCGATCCTGTTCTCGCTCGGCCTCATCGCCGAATATCTCGGGGTCGCCCTGCACATCCTGGTGGGCAAGCCGCTGTACCTCACCGTCGACTCACCGACGCCGCGCCCGGCGCAACCGACGATCGCGGAGGACGTGACCGCGCCTGCGCCCGAGGCACGGGAACTGACCACGACCACGAGCAGGGGGACCGACCGGGTTGAGCACTGACCGCGTCATCTTCAGCCGCCCGTTCCGGGCGCGCCGGGAACTGGCCAACCTCGAGGCCGTGCTGGCCTCCGACCACAGCCATGGCGACGGGCAGTTCACCGCGTCGGCCACCGCGAAGCTGAAGACCATCACCGGGGCGCCGCACGCGCTGCTGACCACCTCCTGCACCTCCGCGCTGGAGATGGCCGGTCTGCTGCTCGAACTCGGCCCCCAGGACGAGGTGATCGTCCCGAGCTTCGCTTTCACCTCGACGGCCACCTCGATGGCGTTGCGCGGCGCGACCTGCGTCTTCGCCGACATCGACCCGGAGAGCGGCAACCTGGACCCGGAATCGGTGGCCGCCGCGGTCACCGAGCGCACCAAGGCCGTGGTGGTCATCCACTACGGCGGTGTGGCCGCGGACATGGACGGGCTGCTCGCGCTCGCCGCGCAGCACGGGTTCGCCGTCGTCGAGGACAACGCGCACGGGCTCGGCGGCAGCTATCGCGGACGCCCACTCGGCACGATCGGCACGCTGGGCACGCTCAGCTTCCACGACACCAAGAATGTGCACTGCGGCGAGGGCGGCGCGCTGCTGCTCACCGACGAGATCCTGATGGCCCGCGCGGAGATCATCCGGGAGAAGGGCACCGACCGCGCCCGGTTCCTGCGTGGCGCGGTGGACAAGTACTCCTGGCAGGACATCGGCTCCAGCTACCTGCCCAGCGAGCTCAACGCCGCGGTGCTCGACGCGCAGCTCGACGAGTTCGACACGATCCAATCCGGCAGGCACCGGGTGTGGGACGCCTACGCCGCGGGACTGGCCGACTGGGCGGCGCGCAACGACGTCCAGCTCATGACGGTGCCCGACGATCGCGCGCACACCGCGCACCTGTACTACCTGCGCACGCCCACCGAGCAGCGCCGCGACGACCTGATCGGCCATCTCGCCGGGCTCGGCATCTCGGCCCCGTTCCACTATGTGCCGCTGGACTCCAGTCCCGCGGGCCTGAAGCTCGGCCGCACGCCGCAGCCGTGCGTGCGCAGCGCCGAGTTCTCCGGAACCGTTGTGCGTCTTCCGCTGTGGCCGGATCTGCGCGACGACCAGGTGGGCAGGGTGATCGAGGCGGTCACCGCCTTCACCGTCTGACCCGCCGCGCGACGCGGGCCGAGTGTCACCTCGGCCCGACGCGATGCCGGGACACTCAGGCGGACAGCACGTACAGTTTCTCGCGGCCGCCCGCGATCAGCGCTCGCTGCGCGACGCGCGGCTCGTAGCGGCGGAAGAACTCGTCGAGGGTGGCCTCGGTGAAGCGATGCGCCTGACGGCCGTCGCCCGCGTTGGTGAAGCGGCGGCCGACGGTGGACAGGACCCGGTTGCGGCTGGTCGCCAGGTTGCGGATCGGTTCGGCGACGATGACCGACTTGCGCGCCGCCGCGAGCATCCGGTCCAGCACCGGGCCCGGCTCGGGTAGGAAGTGGTAGAGACTGGCCTGCATCACCACGTAATCCGCCTCCGGCAGCGGCGCGTCCGAACGCATGTTCCAGACCAGTCCGCGGCCGCCGGCGCGGGAGACACCGGCGACGAAACGCTCGTTCAAATCCAGCCCGGTGTAGGCGACCGATTTGGCGCGCAGGTAGCGGGTGTACAGCGTCGCCGGACCGCAGCACACATCGACCACCTCGGCCCCGTCGGGCACCAGCCCGGCGATCGCGCCGTACCTGGCCGCGTAGTGGCGGCCGTACAGTCCGCGCATCAGCAGCTCGTACACGGCGCGATTGCGATAGATGAGGCTCTCACTCACCAAATACCCCTGAACGGTTGTCGGACGTCGGGTGCGGCCTCCGGCGCCGCGCGGGCTGACCCCGGCACAAACTATGCCAGCCGACGCCCGTGCGCGAATTGTCCGGGTGCGCGTGCCGGGGGCCAATCCGACGGATCTACAACGCGTTCCGGCTCAGTGGCCGAGGAGGTCGGCGGCCTCGGTCTCGGTGAGCACCTCGTAGTTCTCGGTTTTCCGGTCGTACCACCAGGTGAGCGGCCCCGGCTCCGGCCGCCCTGCCGCCTGCACCGCGCGGGTCGACGGGCGGTAGCTGGCGCTGCGCGGGATCTCGTCGACCACGTACACCAGGTCCGGTCGCTGATCGGGATCGAGAGCGCGCACCGCCTCGGTGACGTCCTTCAGCTCGAGGGTGAAGCCCTTCCGCACCGACACCGCCGCCACCGCGAGGCAGTGGTCGCCGACCGGCAGACCGTAGGCCACCTCCATGTCGACCGCGGTGATGTCGTTGAGCACGTCCACGATCGGCTGGCCGAACACCGGGCCGCGCGCGGTCTGGATCACCGTGTCCTTGCGGTCGACCAGCCAGAAGTCGCCGTCGCTGTCGCGGCGGAACAGATTCTCGGTCGGCATCCACGAGTCGCTCGCGCCGAACACGCCGCGCAGGCCGCCCGCGGAGATGTCGACGCCCTCCGAGGCCCTGCCGATCATCAGGCCGACCTCGTTGTCCGCGCAGCGGCGGGCGAACCCGGATTCGTCGACCAGGATGCGGCCCGCGATCGGGTCGTAGGCCACCAGTTCGACTTTGGCGGTGCCCGGCACCGGGCGGCCCTTGCAGCCCGCCTTCGCACCGGTCACATTGGCCAGCACCACGTCGCCCTCGATGGAGGCGTAGAACTCCAGCACCCGCGCGGGCTCGAACTGTTCGGTGGTGCGCCGCCACAGTCCGGCGGGCATACCGGAGCCGATGAACAGCCGGATCGGATGCCGGTGCCCGGCCGGGAACACGCCGGCGTCGAGGATGTCGCGCAGCATCGTCCAGGTGTAGGTCACCACCGTGACGCCGTAGCGATGCACCTCCTCGGCGAACTGGGCCGGGTCCAGCGACCTGGCCAGCGCGATGCGGCTGCCGCCCGCGATGGCGCCGCCGAGGCTGACCAGCAGACCCGACGAATGGTGCAGCGGCGCGAGGCAGTACACGGTGTCTTTGCGGTCCAGGTCGGCGCTGGTCGCGGTGCCGAAGGCCGACAGCGCCCAGCGGTGGTTGGTGATGTACTTGGTCTCCAGCCGATCGCCGGTGCCGGTCACCAGCACGAAGGCGAGTTCACGCGCCAGGCCGGGATCCGGGCGGTACCAGGCGGGCACCTGTACCTGAGTGGGATCGATCTGCTCCAGGTCGATCACATTGCCGCTCACCGGGATATCCAGTCCGCGCGCGTCGCCGCCGCCGAGCACCAGCACCCGCGCGCCGGTCGCCGCCGCGATGCGCAGGTTCTCCGGGTCCGCGATCACCGTCTCGGCGCCGGTCAGCTCGATCGCCCTGCCCAGCTCGCTGCCTGGTGCGAGCAGCACGGCCACCGCGCCGAGACGCGACAGCGCCGCCACCGTCACCAGGGCGCTCGGACGGGTCTCCATCACCACGCCGACCCGGGTCGCGGGCCGGATGCCTACCGAGATGAGGCCGCGCACCACGTTGTCGATGCGGACGTGCACCGCGGCGTTGGTGTGCACGCGATCGTCGAAGAGGAAGCACTCGCGCAGCGGCGCCCGCTTGGCCTGCTCGGCGAGCAGCTTGCCGAGCGAGATGCGGGTGTTGGGCTGGATCATCCCCAGCCGGGTCAGCCGGGGCAGCGCCCGCGCCGCCTCGCCTGCCAGCTCGATCGAGCCGCGCACGGTGTTGTTCGCGATGCCTTCCAGCGCCTTGCCGACCCCGGCGCCCGCCTCCGCCAGCGTCCCCGCCGTGTGCACCACGCGGGTGGCCGCCGAGCGCGGCCGGTTGGTCGGCACGTGCTCGGTCATCCGGAAGATCTCCGCGGGCAGCGGCTTGCCGCCGTCCATCCACTCCACCCACTGCCGTACCAGCGGCCAGGTGTGTTTGGTGGCCATGCTGCCCGCCACCAGACCGAAGTGGCCCGCGACCAGGCTGGCCTCGAACACTTCCGCGTTCGGCGCCGCGCGCACGATGCCGCGCACCGCGGCGGGCTGGCCGATGTCGTCCACCTCGCCGACGAAGGCGAGAATGGGGCACTTCAGCTCGGCCAGCGAGATCGGCTGGTCGCGAATCACGAACCCGCCAAGCATCATCCGGTTGTGCGCGACGAACTGCTTGAGCAGATCGGCGGCCGCGGGCCCGGCGTAGGCGACCCAGCCGTCGCTGTTCAGGAAGCGGCGCTGGCGCTCCTTGGGCAGCAGCGCCTCGCGGTCGTGCAGCTGGCGCAGGAAGTCGACCCTGGACTTCGCGGTCTTGACCGGGTCGAGCATCTGGAAGCCGAGACGCACCATCGAGTCGGTGATGGGCAGCCGGGTGACCACGTGGTCGGCCAGGAAGTCGGCCACATCCGAGACCAGCCCGTACGGCAGGCCGAACGGGATCCCCGCGACGATGTCGACCGGGCTGCCGAAGGTCACGATGCTCGCCACGCCCTTGCCGTAGCGGTAGGCGGTGGTCTGATAGGCGAACATGCCGCCCTGCGAGTAGCCCATCAGGTGCACACTGGCGCCGGTCGCCTCGCACACCGTGTCGATGGCGCTGCTCACCGCGAGGACATGGTCGGCGAGGTCACGCTCCCAGCCGCCCTCCTCGCTCGCCGGAGAACCGAAATCGACCACCCAGCAATCTATTCCGCCGCGGTGCAGGATGCCCACGGCGCCGCCTTCCGCGTTCACGTCCCAGATGTCGGCGTTGACCATGAGCGGCGGCACCAGCACCGCGACGGGACGGCCCGGCGTCGCGTCGTCGAGGAAGTAATGCCGCAGGCGATACATCCTGCGGCGCTCGACCACCTCGTAGGGCGACGACTCGACATCATGGGTGAGACCGCCGAAGCGGATCACCTCCAGGCCGTTCTGCGCGGTCGCCATCAACCGCTGCACCGAACCCACCAATTCCTTACCGAAGTTCACCATCGCTCCTGGCCCTACCCTGCAATGTGGCACACGACCTCCGCGCACTCGCTCGGCGCGAAGAGACACCCTTCCGGCCCCCGAGAAGCATGCCGTCTATGCGTATAGACGAGCTTCCCACATCGGGTGTCCCCCATGTGTCGGCTGTGACAGGTTCCATGTCGGATGAGGGCGGTCACCGGCCCATGACGTTGATGTACATGCTCTCGAACGGGTCGGGACTGATACTGAGATCACCGCGGAACGGATAGTCCATGGCGGCGATCAGGAAGATCATCGCGCCGAGGAAGAAGGCGAACAGTCCGCCCAGTAGCAGGTGCGCGTCGCGGTTCAGGCTGAACATGCACAGCAGCACCACGTTGATCGCGCCGCCGACCAGGATGACCCACCACAGCACGTCGGGCAGGCCGCCCGCGGTGGCGTTGATCCGGTGCCTTCGATCGGAGTCGAAGCGCGCGAACTGTTCGATGGTGGCGGCATGCACGATCTCCTGCGCGGTGGTCTTCGGCTCGAAGGCGAGCAGGTTCACCTGGAACCGGGTCACCAGCGCCGTGCCGCCCATAGGCTCGCGACCCTCGCGCAGCGCTGGCCACGCCTCGGTCAGCACGTTGTCGGCGTAGTCGACCAGATCCTTCTGGAGCAGACTGCGCTGCGGTTCGGGATACGCGCTCACCTCGCGGTAGAGCGTGCCCAGCGACGCGGCCTCGTCGGCGACCAGGCTCTGCGCCGTGTCATAGGACTCGTAGGTCGCGGCCGCGATCAGGCCTAGTAGCAGTCCGTAGAAGACGCCGCCGACGGTGAGCACCATCGTGACGGTGTCGTTCTTGCCGGGCTCGGGCCCGAAGATCCGGAGGACGTAGTTGCGCGATACGAGGATGCCCGCGGCCGTCAACAGCACTGCGCTGCCGGTGATGATGAGGAATGTCAGCCAGATAGGCAACCCGTAGACCCAGGTGAACATGGGACAACAAGATAGCCAGCCACCGGCGAGAGTTCGGCGAATCCGCGATTCATCCCGAGACGTTACCTGCCGTTATCCGGATCGAACGCATGTCGTAACCATCCGAATCCGATATGGGGCGATTCTGCGAATTCTGCTGCGCCGCAACACTTCCGCCACCTAGCATCTATGCCGTCTGGAACGCATTGTCGCGTAACTCTTTTCCACCCCGATCGACTCGTTTTCTCGCAGGCCTTTCCGGTCTGCTGATCCGTCGTGCCCAAGAAACACCATCGACCTGTCCCGGTGACCCCTCGAGGTGAGGACCACGCATGACCATAGAAATGCCAGTCCAAGCGGAAACCAACGGTCGCAAGACCCTGAGCACGGGCGCCGCCCATCAGCTGGCGCACACCACCAAATCCGAACCGCAGATGCAGGGCATCAGCTCGCGCTGGCTCACCCGCACGCTGCCCTGGGTGCAGGTCAACGGCGGTATCTACCGGGTGAACCGGCGCCTGACCCACACCGTCGGCAACGGTGAGGTCGAATTCGTCGTCGACGGCGGCCAGGCCAGGGTGATTCCACTGGAGCTGCAAGAACTTCCGCAATTGCGCGGATTCGACAACGAGGAAACGCTGGCCGCGCTCGCGCAGCGCTTCGAACAGCGCGACCTCGAACCAGGCACAGTCGTCGCGGAATTCGGCAATCCGATGAATCAGGTCATCCTGATCGTGCACGGCAAGCTGGCCAAGATCGGTGCGGGCGAATTCGGCGAGCAAACCAAGGTCGGCATGCTCGGCGCCGGTGACTATTTCGGTTCCGAAACCCTGATCGATTCCTCCGCGATCTGGCCGGTGACGGTCAAGACGGTCACCAAGACGACCATACTGATACTCCCCCGGCAAACTCTCGACGAAATGGTCGAGAACGCACCGGCATTGCGCGAGCAACTCGAACGCGTCGCCGCGGCGCCCGCTCATCGGCAGAATTCCAAGGGCGAGGCCGACATCGAGATCTCCTCGGGTCATGCCGGCGAGCCGTTGCTGGAAGGCACCTTCGTCGACTACGACGCCTCCCCGCGCGAATACGAGCTCAGCCTGGCGCAGAGCGTGCTGCGGGTGCATTCCCGCGTCGCCGATCTGTTCAACGATCCGATGAATCAGGTCGAACAGCAGCTGCGCTTGACCGTCGAGGCGCTCTACGAACGCCGGGAACACGATCTGGTGAACAATCCCGATTTCGGGCTGCTGCACAACTGCGATCTCAAGCAGCGCATCTACACCGAGTCCGGCCCGCCGACCCCGGACGACATGGACGAGCTGCTGAGCATGCGCCGCAGCACGAAAATGTTTCTGGCGCACCCGAAAGCGATCGCCGCGTTCGGCCGCGAATGCACCAAGCGCGGGATCTACCCCGACCCGGTGGACGTCGACGGACATCGGGTGCCCGCGTGGCGCGGCGTGCCGATCTACCCGTGCGGCAAGATCCCCGTCAGCGAGAACGGGACCACCTCGATCCTCGCCATGCGCCTCGGCGAAAAGGACCAGGGCGTGATCGGACTGCACCAGACCGGGATTCCGGACGAATTCGAGCCGAGTCTGAACGTGCGCTTCAAGGGCATCGACGACCAGTCGATCATCTCGTACCTGGTCAGCTGCTACTACTCGGCCGCCGTGCTGGTCCCGGACGCCCTCGGGGTGCTCGACAATGTCCTGGTCGCACGGCAGGCGGACTAGCCGGGGTGATGACCGATGTCGGTGCTCTCCCGCGCCGCCGCGCCCGCCGCCACGCACGAGCTGGCGGCCGACATCGCGGCGCTGCTCACCAACCCGGACAGCCCGGCGCCCGCCGACCTGTTCACCGATGCGGCAACGGAAGCTCCCGCGCCGCCCAATGATTCGAGTCCGCCCTCACGAGCGGCCGGCCCGACGCCGGTCCGGCTGCTCGGCCCGCGGGGCTTGGGGGCCGCCGCACTGCGGCTGCCCGCGCCTGCCGATCACGCCGCCGAACCGACCACGCCGTATCTGGCGCCGGAGGCCGTGACGATCGGCCCGTCCCAACCCGGCGCCGCTCCGGTCACGGACGGCGTCGTCGAGCCCCCGGCAAGCCCGCCGGAGGGGAACGTCGCGACCTCCGTCGGCCCGGCGCAGGGGGCCGGTCCGGCGGAGTCGCGACGCCCGCCGATTCCGTCCGGCCCGCCGATTCCGTCCGGCCCGCCGATTCCGTCCGGCCCGGCGGTGCCGTCCGGCCCGGCGGTGCCGGTCGCCGACCGGGTCGCCGCACCGGAGAGCAACGGGGATGTCACTCTCGCCGAAGCGGAGGCCGCGACGGGGTCGCTGCGCACCCGAATTCCCTCGGGGCCCACCGGATTGGGTACAGCGTCCACGGCGGTACGGCCCGCCGCGGACGCGCCGAGCGCGCCACCGGGCCCGTCCGGGCTCGGCACCGCCTCGACACAGGTAGGCAGCGGATCACGCATTCCGCCGCTGTACTGTCCGCCGCCGCTGCGCGACGATCCCGCGCTGGCGGAGGCGGTGAACGAGGGCCTGCTGGCGTGGGCCGAGGACATCGGGCTCTACGAGGGCAGGCTCGACGAGTTGCGCAAGGCCGACTTCGGACGGCTCATCATGCTCGCCCACCCCGACTGTTCCAACGCCGACCAGCTGCTGGCCGCGGCCAAATGCGCGGTCTCGGAATGGTCAGTGGACGACTACTACTGTGAGCCGGACGCCGACGACCGCGCACCGGACGGCACCCCGTCCAGTCCGGAAGCCGAGCTGGGCCCGCGGCTCGAACTCTGCATGGCCGTCATGGATCCCGCTCATCTGCCCGCGCGCTACGCCCCGCAATTGGAGCGGGCGTTGCAGGCCGATCCGATCCTGCGGGCCTTCCGCACCTCGTTCGAGCACCTGGCCCAGTACTCCACCCCGGCGCAACTGGCCAGGCTGCGCACCGAGATCGGCGGCTGGTTCATCGCGCTGGGTGCCGAGGCGGGCTGGCGAGGCGCGGGCCGGATGCCACCGGTCTGGGAATACCTCACCAACCGCCAGCCACACAGCTTCCTGCCGTGCATGGCGCCCATCGACACACTCGGCGGTTACGAGGTCCCCGCTGCGGAATACACCCATCCCGCCGTGCGGCGCGTCACGACAACCGCGGCGCTGGCCGCCCAGATGGTCAACGATCTGTATTCGATGGCACGCGAAGACCTTTCCAACGGAAGGGAATTCAACCTCCCCACGGTGCTCGCCGCCGAGGAGCGATGTTCCCGCAGGGAGGCGGTGCTGCACACCGCGGCGGTCCACGACGAACTCGTGCACCGCTTCGAACGCGAGGCCGCGCCGCTGGCCGCCGGCGGTTCGCCGGAACTGCGCCGCTTCCTCGTCGGTCTGTGGGCGTGGATGGGCGGCAATCGCGCCTGGCATGCCGACAGCCGTCGCTACAAAGATGCCGAATAGCCAGTACCGCAACGAGAGAGGATGATCACGCATGACCATGCTCAACCCCCAGGCCGAGGCCGTGCTGCGCACCAACTATCAGAAATCCGTTGCGGCGTACTGGAACAACAACCCCAACGACGACCGGGTCAACACCGTGCTCGGCGAGGTCGACGGGCTCTACCACCACCACTACGGCATCGGCGATCCCGATCTCTCGGTACTGGAGGGCCCCGAGAACACCCGTCAGGAACGGATCGTCGAGGAACTGCACCGGCTCGAGACCGCGCAGGCCGACCTGCTGCTCGACCACCTCGGCGACGTCCGCCCCGGCGACCGGCTGATGGACGGCGGATCCGGCCGCGGCGGCACCAGTTTCATGGCCAACCAGCGCTTCGGCTGCCAGGTGGACGGCGTGACCATCTCCGAATACCAGGTCGGCTTCGCCAACGACCAGGCGCAGCACCGCGGCGTCGCGGACAAGGTGCGGTTCCATTTCCGCAACATGCTCGACACCGGCTTCGACAGCGGCGTGATGCGCGGGATCTGGACCAACGAGACGACCATGTACGTCGACCTGTTCGATCTGTTCCGCGAGTTCTCCCGGTTGCTGGAGCCCGGCGGGCGCTACGTCTGCATCACCGGCTGCTCCAACGACGTGACCGGAGGGCGCTCCTCCTCGGTCAGCTGGATCGACGCGCACTACGGCTGCATGATCCATCCGCGCAGCGAGTACTTCCGCGCGATGGCCGAGAACGGCCTGGTGCCGATCGACGTGGTCGACCTCACGGCGGCCACCATCCCGTACTGGGATCTGCGCACGAAGTCCGAGCTCGCGACGGGTGTGGAGAAGCCGTTCCTCACCGCCTACCGGGAGGGCAGCTTCCAATACCTGCTCATCGCCGCCGATAAGGTGGGGAGGTGACCGAGACCCTCGCCCAGCCGCTGACCGACCGCGAGGCCCTGCCCGTCGAGCTCGTGGACGAGGCGGGCCGCGCGGTCGGCGCGTGCCCGGTCTCGGAGGCGCACCAAGCGCCCGGGCGACTCCATCGCGCGTTCTCCGTGTTGCTCTTCGACTCGGCGGGCCGGGTCCTGCTCCAGCAGCGGGCCGCCGTGAAGACCCGCTTTCCCCTGCTGTGGGCCAATACCTGCTGCGGGCATCCCGCGCCTGGCGAACCGGTGCTGGCCGCGGCCGCGGTCCGGCTCGCCGAGGAGCTGGGGCTGGCCACTACGCTCACCGAGGTCGGCGTCTTCCGCTATCAGGCCCAGGACAGCGTCACCGGCCGCGTCGAGCACGAGTGGGATCACGTGATCGTCGGCCTGCTGGACGCGGGCATGCCACGGCCCGATCCCGCCGAGGTGGCCGCGTACGCCTGGATCCAGCCGGAGGAACTGCGCGCCGCGCTGACGGACGATCCGGCGAGTTACACGCCGTGGTTGGCGGACGTGCTGGAGATCGCCGACGCGGCACACCACGCGGGGCGTCGGTCCGCGCACTGATTCACGTCTCGGCCCAGCCCGGCGATTCCGCGGGCTGGGCCTTTTCGTCGTGGGTTTCAGGGTTGCCGCGTGGGCAGTCCGTTCGGGTAGGCCCATGCCAGGCGGGTCAGGACGAGTGCGGCGGCCATCAGCCCGAAGTCGCGCAGGGCGATGTCGCCGTACCCTCCGACGAGCAGCAGGTCGACGATGATGAGGCCCAGCCATGCCGCGACCAGCGGCGCACCCAGGCGCGGGAGTACGAGGACGGCGATGCCCGCGACGATCTCGACGACGCCGACGAGGTTCATCGCCGTGTGCGCATCGCCGGGCACGAGCTTGTCGAAGAACTCGGCGAGGTAGCGGGTCCAGTCGTCGGTGAGGATGTTGGCGAACTTGTCGAGCCCGAACAAGATGGGCAGGACGCCGAAACCGAGACGCAGCGCCCAGAACGCCTGGTAGCCGGGATCGGTGAGGGCGGGCGCGGGCCGGGTGCGATCGGTGTGCACAGTCATCTTTTCTCCTTGGAAGGTGATGCGGGAGCCGATGAATCCGGTTGGTCGGGGCCCTGATGCGGGTGCACCGAGCTGCTTGCCGACCTGAACCGGTCCACATCTGTTAGTGGCCGCGGCTGCCAAGGTCTTACCGGCGGAGGAAAAGATTTCGCCTCGCGGTGTTCGTGCTGCTACTCCGACGAGTCGGGGTACTGGTCGAGCAATTCGCGCAGGGCTTGTGCCTCTTCGGCGCAGGCGCCGCACCCGGCCAGGTGCACCTGCATGGCGAGATCCTCGTAGCGAGGGTCGGCGAGGCGGCGCTCGACGTACTCGTCGAGCATCGCGAAGCAGTCGTCGCAGGACAGGTACGGGCTGGTGTCGGCCAACAAGCCGGCGATCGTTTCGGCGCTCGAAGCCGGTTTCGGGTCGGTCATGAGATGCTCCGGTCGGGGCTGATATCGAGATGTCCGCTGGCGATGAGCGCGGATCGCAGCCGACGGCGGGCATCGTGCAACGTTTTGTAGAGGGCATTGCGGGTGCTGCCCAAACGGTCGGCCAGCACATCGATCGGCACCTGCTCGACCACCAGCGCCAGCAGGATGCGCCGCTGGTGCGGGGTGAGGTCCCGGGCGATCGCGGCCTCGACGGCGCGGGCGAGCTCGGTGGCGCCCACCACGGTTTCCGGGGTCGGTGACCTGTCGGCGAGCGAGGTCAGCGCGTCCGGCAGCAGGATTTCCCGGTGCCGCCATGCCTGGCGGCGAACCGCCACACCGGCGTGATGCACCCCGAACTTGTAGACCCACGTGGTGAAACGACTGCGCCCCTCGAACGTCGGGAGCCGGCGAAGAACGGAGACCACGGCGTCGTTGGCACACTGCTGCGCCAAGTCCTCCAGATCGCCTGCTCCAACCCCTGGCAGCAGATCACGCAGCCGCCACACCTGATGCCGGGTGGCCCGCAGCAACACCTCGCGCAGCCGCGCCACCGCATGACGACCGGCGGGGCCGTTGTCGGTCAGATCAGCCAGCCACTGCTCGTCGTCCTGTCTGCGCGCCACGCCGGAGGTCGTGGGGTTCACGGTGCTCACAGTAGCGTCTCCTGCTCGGGCATCGGTGCCAGAATGCGCACCGCCAGCTCGGGCGGGCAGCCCAGGTCGACAAGCTGTAGCAACGCGTGCATATCGAACCCAGGATCGGAGCTCACTGCCTCGGCCAACCGTGCCGGGAAGCCGGACGCCACGAGCCAGCGTCTACGCCAATCCCGGACATCGGCCGACAACCCGTGTGCTCCCGCGGGTGTGGTCCGCTGCCGCAAATGAACGATCATGCCCAGTTAGTGTCGCTCGACGAGGGTTTCTTACCCGGCATCGAGCGCGATTCGGCTGCGGGCCTCCTCCCGGTCCTTGCCGGTTTTCGAGCGCCGGACAGGTACCGGTCTCCGCCTCGAATATCGCGCATCCATGTATTAATGCGCATATCTATGTAGCGGCATCTCACTAGCCCGTCCGGAAGCTTGGGGAAATCACAGGATCGGCACAGCCTCAGTCCAGGGGCGGACTCCATGCTGGGGAATGTACGAAAGTCCGGGGGGCGATTGCGAGGTGCGCGATGGTGGAGATCGAGGTCACGGGAACGACGGTGACGGTCCGGGTGCAGGGCGGGCACAAACTGCTGGCACTGCGCGACCAGCTCACCTTCGACCTGCGCGACGTCATCGAAGTCGCCCCGGCGGAGGTCGACCTGCGGCCGCCGTGGGTGCGGGCGCCGGGCACCTTCTTCCCCGGCGTGATCGCGGCGGGCACCTTCCGGGGCAAGGGCCGCAAGGAGTTCTGGGACACCCGCTTCGACGGCAGCGGCGTGCGCGTCGAGCTCAGGGGCTCCGAGTTCACCCGGCTCGTCATCGATGTCGCCGAACCCGCCCACACCCTCCGCGCGCTGCGCACCGCCGCCCTGGCGGCCTGACGTTCCCCTCTCCCCCGCCGGTTCCCGAGGCCGGGAACCGGCGGGGTCGAATCTGTCCGCCTCTAGTCTGAGAGGGACAGAAAAGGAACCTTCGATGCCGACACCTCCGACAACGCAGTTCGTGGATCGTCGCTTCGTCGGCCTGGTCGCCGAATTCGACCGGCTCTTCCGTAGTCCGAGCGACGGCGGTGGCGCGCTGACGGTCTACCTGCACGGCGAGCCGGTGGTCGACGTCTGGGCCGGGTTCGCGCGACCGGGTCTGCCGTGGCAGCACGACACCCTGGCCGTGGCGTACTCCACCGGCAAGGGCGTCGCCGCCACGCTGCTGCATCGTCTCGCCGAACGCGGACTGCTCGACTACGACCACGCCGTCGCCGAGTACTGGCCCGAATTCGCCGCGGCGGGCAAGGAACACATCACCGTGCGCGCGCTGCTGAGTCACCGCGCAGGCCTGCACCGGCTGCGCAATCTGCTGCCCGGCCCGCCGGAGCGCTTCTTCGACGACGCCGCGGTCACCGCGGCGCTCGCCGCCGCCACGCCCGATCCCCGGCACCGCACGACCAGCGGTTATCACGGCATCAGCTTCGGTCACCTGGTCGCCGAGCTGGTCCAGCGTGTCGCGGGTGCGGATTTCACCGACCTGCTGCGCACCGAGATCGCCGAACCGCTCGGCGCCGAGGAACTGTGGTTCCGCGTACCGGAATCCGAGCGGACGCGCATCGCCGTCAACTTCCCGAAACTGACGGTCGCCGGGATGAGCTGGGAGCTCGGCGCGCGGATCATGGGGCGCAGCCGCCGCCTCGCCGCCGCCGTGGACACGACGCCGAGCGGTTTCGCCGAGCTGATGGAGGATCCGCGGCTGCACGATTCGGTGATGCCGGGCGTGAACGGGGTCTTCTCGGCGCGGGCGCTGGCCAGGCTGTACGGCGCGCTGGCGATCGGCGGCAGCCTCGACGGCTACCGGCTGCTCGGCGCGGAGACCATCGATCAGATGCGGGAGCGTCAAGTCTTCACGCCCGACTACGTGCTCGCCTTCCGCATCCCGTGGGGTCTCGGTTTCCACGGCGTGCCGATGATGCCCTCCAAAGCCGCGCCGATCTCGGCGTTCGGCCATTTCGGGCTCGGCGGTTCGGGTGCCTTCGCGGACCCGTCCACCGGAATGTCGCTCGGGTTCGTCACCAACCGGCTCGGCGGCAAGCTCACCCCGCTCGGCGACGCACGCCTGGCCCGGCTCGGCGCACTGGCCCACAATCTCGCGAAGAAAGCTAACTGAGCGCGCCTCGGCTGCCCGATACCGTGCGAAGTCGTGGGACGTATCCGCCCGTGATGGCAGCATGAGCCCATGGATCTGATCGGGCTGGAGCGGGTCGAATCGGCCGCGGCGCTGCTGGCGCCGGTGATCCGGCGCACGCCGGTGGTGGCCTCGCGGGTGCTGTCCGAGCGTGCGGGCGCGGATGTCTGGCTGAAATGCGAGAACCTCCAGCGGACAGGCTCGTTCAAGCCGCGGGGCGCCTACAACCGGATCGCGAACCTGCCGTCGGCGGACCGGGCCCGCGGTGTCGTCGCGGCCAGTGCGGGCAATCACGCGCAGGGCGTCGCTTGGGCGGCCGCCACACTCGGCATCGAGAGCACGGTGTTCATGCCGATCGGCGCTTCGCTGCCGAAACTGGCCGCCACCAAGGCCTATGGCGCGCAGGTGCGGCAGGTCGGCGAGACCATCGACGAATCACTGGACGCCGCACTGGATTTCGCTGCGCGGACCGGGGCGACGCTGATCCATCCTTTCGACCACCCGGATATCGTGGCCGGACAGGCGACGGTGGGACTGGAGATTCTGGAGCAACTCCCGCGGGTGGGCACGGTGCTCGTGCCGACCGGCGGCGGCGGACTGCTCGCCGGGATCACGATAGCCCTGCACCGGCTGGCGCCGGAGGTGCGGGTGATCGGCGTGCAGGCGGCCGAGGCCGCGGCATGGCCGGATTCGCTGGCGGCGGGCAAACCGGTACGGGCGGAGCGGATGTCGACCATGGCCGACGGCATCGCGGTGGGCCTGCCGGGTGAGGTGCCGTTCGCGCACGTCGCCGCGTACGCGCCGCGCATCGTCACCGTCGACGAGGAGTCGCTGTCCGAGGCGCTGCTGCTCTGCCTGGAACGTGCGAAGCTGATCGTGGAACCGGCGGGCGCGGCCGCCGTCGCCGCGCTGATGAGTTACGCCCCAACCGAACTCGACCTGCGCGGACCGGTCTGCGCGGTGCTCTCCGGCGGCAACATCGATCCGCTGCTGCTGACCCGGATCGTCAACCACGGTCTGAGCGCCGCCGGCCGCTATCTCGCGCTGCGCGTGACGATCTCGGATCGCCCCGGCGGACTCTCCCGGCTGCTCACCGTGATCGGCGAAACAGGCGCGAGCGTGGTCGACGTGGTGCACTCCCGCACCGGTACCTGGCTCGCCGTCGACGAAGTCGAAGTCGCGCTCACCCTCGAGACCCGCGGCCCGGCCCACCGCAACGCCGTCCTCGGCGCCCTCACCGACGCGGGTTACACAGTGCGCGTTCAGGACTGACCCGCCCGGTCGCAGAGCGTTCGCACACTCCGCAGCGGGGGTAGGCGCTGCGAAGCGTCGGCGAGTACTGCGAGGTCAGTGGGCGCCGCCGAGTTCGAGGGCCAGGACGCCGAGGATGACGAGGGCGATGCCGCCGATTTGGGTGAGGGTGAGTCGTTCGTTCAGGAAGAGGACGCCGATGACGGCGATGGCGGCGACGCCGACCGCGGACCAGATGCCGTAGGCGACGCCGATGGGCATGCCACGCTTCAGCGCCTGGGAGAGGAAGAAGAACGCCGCGCCGTACCCGATGACGACCACGATGGAGGGGACGAGCTTGGTGAATCCCTCGGAGAACTTCAGGGAGACGGTCGCGGTCACCTCGGACGCGATCGCCAGGGCGAGCAACAGCAAGGTCATGGCGGCAGCCTAGTGATTCGGCGGACAATGGGGAGATCCGTCGTCCGAGGGATGTGATGACCTGTGGTGGAAGCGTTCCGGATCGGTCTCATCGTGTTCGTCGCCGTGCTGCTGACGGCGGGTTTCGGGGTATTGCTGCCGCTGCGCGCGCGTACCAGGCGGGCTGCTGGTCAGAAGTTCGATCAGTGGGCGACGCGGCACGGGTGGCGGTTCGCGCACTCTCCGCACGAGTCGTGGACGGCGCGGCTGCCCGGCCACGATCCCGAAGGGCTCGGCGTGACGCTCACCGGTGAGCTCGGCGGGCGCCAGGTCACGGTCGCCGACTACTGCTTCCAGACCAACGCCTGGACCGGCGAGATCGTCTCCACCACCACCCACCGGTACGTCGTGGTGGCGATGCTGCTGGAACGCCCCTATCCTCCGGTCGCCGTCGTCGATGTCGCGGCGCTCTCCCAGCCCGGAAGCGCGCTGTTCTGCGACGCGCCCATCACGACCGGCCACCGCGAATTCGACGATCGCTTCCGGGTGATGGCCGTCGACGCGAACTATGCTCGCCTGCTCGTCGGCCCCCCGGTCATCGCCGCCCACCTCGCGGGCGTCATTCCCCGCTGGAGCCTCGCGGGGCACGAGCTGCTCACCTACCGAACCGGTTGGCTCGAGGATCCCGACGCGATCTCCGACCTGGCCGCTCCCTTGCTGCACCTCGCCTCCCTGATCGAGAGCCGAGCCTGCTGAGCGACAGCGCAGCCGCACGACGCGCCGGATGGACGACCAACTGTGGGCACGAACTGCTCACCTACCGAACCGGTCGGCTCGACGATCTCGACGCGATTCCCGATCTAGCCGCTCCCCTGCCGCACCTCGCTTCCCTGATCGAGAGCCGAGCCCACTGAGCGACGGCGCGGCCGCCGGCACGCCAGGTGGATCTCCGAGTGCGGGGCACGAACTACTCACCTACCAAGCCGGTCGGCTCCGCGGTCCCGATGCGATTCCCGGTCTGGCCGCTCAGCTGCTGCGCCTCGTCTCGCTGATCGCGAGCCGGGCCCGGCGAGACTGCGCCTTTCCGGACGCACGGCACGCCAGGTTGACCCCAGATTGCGGGGCCCGCACGATCGATCCGCGCCGTCGAGCGACCAGTCGGTCGCGGGCTTCGCACGATCGGGGCGATCAGCCGGGCCTCCGTTCAGTTCAGCCAGGTGCGGACAGCTGCGGCCGTACGGTGCCCACCGTGGATCTCTGATATGAACGTTCGGTGGTGGGAGAGGAATGGTTCGGGCAGCAGTGCTTCGGTGTGCGCTGCGAATGGGGTGAGGCGGGGGCGGTCGCGCTGGCGCCGAGGAGTGCGTGTGTGGTGGTCGTCGACGTGCTGTCGTTCACCACGTCGGTCAGCGTCGCGGTCGACGCGGGCACTCGGGTCTATCCGTTTCGCCGGCGCGACGAGCGCGCGGCGGCCTTCGCCGCAGCCCATGACGCGGTGCTCGCCGTCGGCCGCCGCGCAGTCACCGAGCAGCGGCCGTGGTCACTATCGCCCACGGCGCTGCGCCTCGCCCCACCGGTGCCGCGACTGGTCCTCCCTTCTCCCAACGGTTCGGCCATTTCCGCCGCCGTCACCGGGATTCCAGTGCTCGCCGCATCGCTGCGCAACGCGTCCGCGGTCGCCCGATGGATCCGCCGACAGGGTTGGGGCACAGTGGATCAGCCGGTCGCCGTGATAGCCGCAGGTGAACGGTGGCCTGGACGCGGCACGTTGCGACCGAGCATCGAAGACCTACTGGGGGCCGGAGCCGTCATCTCCGCGTTGGAGGCCGCAGGCGCGGGACCGCTGTCACCCGAATCGGCCATCGCCAGAGCAGCTTTCGAAGCCACCAGTGATATCGCCGCCGCCCTGGCGGAGTGCTCGTCCGGTCGCGAACTCCGCGATGGAGGCTTCGCCGAAGACGTCACCATCGCCGGTGAGGTGGACGCCGGCGAAGCCGTTCCGCTCCGCGTCGACGGCGCATTCGCCCCCGCCGACTGAACCGCTCCGACACGAAACCTTCGAGGCTGGCAGACAACGTACTGGCGGCATGATCACACGGGCGTCGTCGCCGAACACGACCTCTTCGTGAGAACACTCCGCGTGTCGTGCAGGTGGCGGGAACCCGCCGACCGCGCGCCTCGTCCAACTCCGAGACAGAACAATCCCCATCGAGAGGAGTCCCCGTGGCGACCATCGCCGGGCACGAGTCGCGCTCCGACCGCCCACCACCCCGTTACCCTGGGCTCATGGGTATCCAGGACGCCGACGTGAGCCTCGCGGAGTTCGAGGTACTGGAGCGTGCATCGTCGGAGGAGGTGTCGGTCGAACTGATCAACGGAAGGATCTACGCGGTACCCGTTCCCGACGGCGAGCACGACGAGTTCGCCGCGACGATTCGCAACCAGATCGTCGGTTCGACCGGACTCGAGTTCTTTCACGAGCGTGGCCTGCGCATCCCCGCGTACCGCGAGGGCCGCGCCCGAGTCGACGGAGCGGTTGCGCCATGCGGCTATTTCCGTGCCGAGCCGCCATGGGCGGATGCGTCCGGTGTCGTGCTGATCCTCGCGATCACGTCCGGCCGCGATCGCGATGCCGAGGTCGACCGTGTCGAGAAGCGCGATGCCTACGCACAGGCGGCGATTCCGGTGTACCTCTTGGTCGACCGCCATCACGGCGAGGTAACTGTCTTCTTGGCACCCGAACGGGGCCAGTACACCCAACAGGCCGTCGCCAAATTCGGTGCGCCGCTACACCTTCCGGCCCCGTTCGATTTCGAGCTCGACACAGCCGATTTCCTCTGAACAGCGATGGCGGCGGCCCGCTCAGGATGCCCGCCGCTATCGCGGACCGGCGGCCGGTCGGCCGCGTGCCGATCGACCGCCGGTCGCAAGCTCAGTTCAGCCAGGTGCGGGCTGTCGCCGCCGACGCGCGAATCTCGTCGAGCTGCACGGCGACCTGGGTGCCCGCCGTGCCGCCGCGGGCGTTGCGGGAGGCGATGGAGCCCTGGACCGTGAGGACCTCGCGGACCTGGGGGGTGAGCGCCGGGTCGATGGCGGCGAATTCCTCGTCGGTGAGTTCGTCGAGACCGACGCCGCGGCTTTCCGCGGCGCGGACGCAGGCGCCCGCCGCCTCGTGCGCGACGCGGAACGGAACACCCTGGCGCACCAGCCATTCCGCGATGTCGGTGGCGAGGGTGAAACCGGCGGGGGCGAGTTCGGCCATCCGGTCGGTGTGGAAGGTGAGGGTGGAGACCAGGCCCGCGATGGCGGGCAGCAGCAGCTCGAGCTGGGCCACCGAATCGAACAGCGGCTCCTTGTCCTCTTGCAGGTCGCGGTTGTAGGCCAGCGGCTGGGCCTTCAAGGTGGCGAGCAGACCCGTGAGGTTGCCGATCAGGCGCCCCGCCTTACCGCGGGTGAGCTCGGAGACGTCCGGGTTCTTCTTCTGCGGCATGATCGACGAGCCGGTCGACCACGCGTCGGCGAGCGTGATGTAGCCGAATTCCGGTGTGCTCCAGATGATCACCTCTTCGGCCATGCGGCTCAGGTCGACGCCGATCATGGCGAGCACGAAGGCGGCCTCTGCGGCGAAATCGCGCGCGGAGGTGGCGTCGATCGAATTGGCCGCGGCCGCAGCGAAATCCAGCTCGGCGGCGATCGCCTCGGGGTCGAGGCCGAGCGAGGAACCGGCCAGCGCGCCGGACCCGTACGGCGACACCGCGGCCCGGCGATCGAAGTCGCGGAGCCGGTCGATGTCGCGCAGCAGCGGATGCGCGTGCGCGAGCAGGTGGTGCGCGAGCAGCACCGGTTGCGCGGCCTGCAAGTGGGTCTTGCCCGGCATCACCGCGTCCGGGTGGGCGGCGGCCTGCGCGACGAGCGCGTCGACCACGTCGAGCACGCCCGCCGCGATCCGGCGCACGCCGTCGCGCAGCCACATCCGGAACAGCGTCGCCACCTGGTCGTTGCGCGAGCGCCCCGCGCGCAGCCGCCCGCCGAGTTCGGCGCCGACGCGCTCGATCAGCCCGCGTTCGAGCGCGCCGTGCACGTCCTCGTCGGATTCCGCGGGGCCGAAGGCGCCGGACGCGACGTCGGCGGCCAGCTGGTCGAGCCCGGTCAGCATCCCGGCGAGGTCGGTCTCCGACAGCAGTCCCGCCTTGTGCAGCACCCGGGCGTGCGCCTTGGACGCGCGGATGTCGTAGGGAGCCAGCGCCCAGTCGAAGTGGGTCGACTTGCTCAGCGCCGCCATCGCCTCCGCCGGTCCGGACGCGAAACGTCCGCCCCAGAGGGCCCCGGTGTTCGTGCTGCCGCCCTGTGTCATGGTGTGCTGCCGCCCTCTGTCATCGGTGTGCCGTCTCCTCGGTCGAAAGTGCGTGGGTGTGCTCGCGAGCCGCGCTTGCCGACAGGACGCGCGGCAGGTTCCGCCGATGACTACCGTAACCACGGCCGGCGGCGCGATAGGTACGGGCACACGCCGAATCCCGGATCGGTGCGGGCACCGACCCGGGACCGGGCCCGATTCCTACTTCTGGTTCAGGTCGCGCCGCGCGGCGACCTTCGACGACAGGCCGTGGATCTGCACGAAGCCCTTGGCCAGCGACTGGTCGAAGGTGTCGCCCTCGTCGTAGGTCGCCAGGTTGAAGTCGTAGAGCGACTGCTCGGAGCGGCGGCCGTTGACCACGGCGGAGCCGCCGTGCAGGACCATCCGGATCTCGCCGGAGACGTGCTGCTGGGTGTCCTGCACGAAGGCATCCAGCGCGCGCTTGAGCGGGGAGAACCAGAGGCCGTCGTAGGCCAGCTCGCCCCAGCGCTGCTCCACCTGGCGCTTGTAGCGGCCCAGCTCGCGCTCGATGGTGACGTTCTCCAGCGCCTGGTGCGCGGTGATCAGCGCGAGGGCGCCGGGCGCCTCGTAGATCTCGCGGCTCTTGATGCCGACGAGGCGGTCCTCGACCATGTCCAGGCGGCCGACGCCCTGGCGGCCCGCACGGTGGTTCAGCTCGACGATCGCCTCGAGCACGCTCACCGGGCGGCCGTCGATGGCCACCGGAACACCCTTGTCGAAGGTGACGATCAGTTCGTCCGGCGCCTCGAAGTTGACGGTCGGGTCCGCGGTGTAGTCGTAGACATCCTTGGTCGGCGCGTTCCACAGGTCCTCGAGGAAGCCGGTCTCGACGGCGCGGCCCCACACGTTCTGGTCGATGGAGAACGGCGACTTCTTGGTGACGTTGATCGGGAGGCTGTTCTCCTCGGCGAAGGCGATGGCCTTCTCGCGGGTCCACGCGTAGTCGCGGACCGGGGCGATCACGTTCAGGTCGGGGGCGAGCGCGCCGATGCCGACCTCGAAACGCACCTGGTCGTTGCCCTTGCCGGTGCAACCGTGCGCGACGGTGGTGGCGCCGTGGAACTTGGCCGCCTCCACCAGGTGCTTGACGATCAGCGGCCGGCTGATGGCGGAAACGAGCGGGTACTGACCCATGTACAGGGCGTTGGCCTGGATGGTGGGCAGGCAGTACTCGTCGGCGAACTCGTCGCGGGCGTCGACCACGATCGCCTCGACGGCGCCACAGTCCAGCGCGCGCTGACGCACCACGTTCATGTCCTCGCCGCCCTGGCCCAGGTCGATGGCGACGGCCACGACCTCGGCGCCGGTCTCCTTGCCGATCCAGCTGATCGCGACGGAGGTGTCAAGCCCACCGGAATAGGCGAGTACGACGCGCTCGGACATGTCTGTGTGCTCCTCGGTTTCGTGCGGATGTGTCTCGGGCCGCCGCGTTCGGCGGCCCCGGCCGGTCGCGCCGGCGCGCAGGTCAGGCGACCCGCGCCCGTCTGCAAATGATTATGCACGACGATGCAATCCCATTCAGAATCGGGGTCCCCTGGTCGGATCCCGCGGCAGGGCGTGGCGGGTGCGCATCCGGCTGGGCCGCCGCCCGAATCCCACAGACCACCTCGGTGCGCGTGCGCCACACTGAAAAACGGTACTCAGCCGACCCGGCGTGTGCCTATCGTGCCGCTCGGCGGGGTGTTCGCCAGCGGTGCGACGCGGCAGGCACGCTCTCCATACGTGGTTGCCGTTCGTCGGGATGGGATCGGTACCACTGGACGTAGCGGTTGGTCAGCGGGGTGGCTGTCAGGCCGTGGGCGTAGACGGACACGCCGATGGTGGTGACGGCGGCGAGCAGCAGCGTCTGCTCGTTCAGCAGGTCCGCTTCTTGGATCAGCAGCACGCCGAAGACGATGGTGGCCAAGCCGCGCGGGCCGAACCACCCGACGAACAGCGTCGTCTGCCGCCGCGCTCCGGTTCCGAGCAGGGACAGCGCCACCGGCAGCATGCGTACGACGGTCAGACTCAGTACCGCGTACAGCGCGAGCCGCCAGGTCAGCTGGTCCAGGACGGGGCCGAGGATCGCGGCGCCGAAGACGAGGAAGGTGACGGCGTCGAGAAATTCGCCGCTTTGATCGACCAGATCGGTGACCGGCCCGCCGACGTCGCCGCGGAGCGTGCCGAAGAGCAGGCCGCCGACGAATGCGGCGATGAACATGCTGCCGTGCAGAGTGACGGCGATGCCTGCGCTCAGCAGCGCGGTGGCGACGGTGAGGATCTGCAACCAGTACGGCTCGATCCAGCCGCGTTTCGAGCCGATCCGCAGTGTGTACGCACCGAGCACTCCCGCGACGACGCCACCGGCGATCCCGTAGCCGATCTCCTCGAGGATCATCTGGACCGCGCCGTGCGCGGTGAGCGCGCCCTCTTCTGCCTGAGCCAATCCGAGGGCGATGAAGAACAGTGGCACGCACAGTCCGTCGTTGAGCCCGCTCTCGACATTGAGTCCCTGCCGGATCCGGGACGGTAGTCGCTCGTCGGTCACCACGGCTTGCCCGAGTGCCGCGTCGGTGCACGCGACCATGACCGCGAGCACGAGCGCTTCGGCAACGCCTACGCCCGGCAGCACCGCGAACCCGGTGAGTGTGCCCGCGGCGATGGTCAGCGGCAGGCCGACCGCCAGCAATCGCATCGGCACGGTGTGCTCGCCGCGCAGCCGGGGCAGCGAGATCCGGGACGCGTCGGAGAACAGCACCAGCGTCAAGGTGACCTCGACGAGCAGCTTCAGCGTCGAGGAACCGACGTCGAGCTCGATGAGTCCGAAGACGGGTCCTGCGATCAGTCCGGCGGTGGTGAAGAAGATGGCGGGTGTGATGAAGACGGAGAGTCTGCGGGAGGCCATCGCGAAGGCGAGCAGCAAGACCGCGATGGTCGAGAGGTCCACGGAATCCACGCGACCTCCTTCGTGTGTGCAGCGGTTGCCGATTCGTGAGCTTGTCGCCACGGTATGGCTCGACGAGGGTCTCCGGCCTCTGCTCGGAGTCTGACCTCCGCGGCGGCGCAATTCCTCATCCGGCAAGGGTGAGAGCGCAGGTGATCATTCGCGCTTTCGCCGGGCGCCTCGCCCGCTGCGGGTGATGTGCCCGCCACACGATCGAGGGAGGGTCGCGGGCAGAGCCGTCGGACGGAGGGAAGGAGTCGGTGCATGGCAGCGCACCGGAAAGATGTCGCGCACGCCTCGGGACACCGCGAGACCCCGGTCTCGGCCGCCGACCCTCTCCCAAGCTGGCGTGACGGTGACGTCAAACAGGCCATCCTGGATTTCGTCGGCCGGGTGACGGGCGGGCCCGACGCGGTACCGCCCGAGGACCGGATCGCGGTCTTCGACAACGACGGCACGCTGTGGTGCGAGAAGCCGATGCCCATCCAGCTCGATTTCATCCTGCGCCGCTTGGTCGCCATGGCCGATCAGGACCCGGCATTGCGCACGCGTCAGCCGTGGCAGGCGGCCTACACACAGAACTACGACTGGCTGGGCGGCGTGATCACCAGGCACTATCACGGCGATGACAGCGAGGTGGGCGTACTCGCTTCCGGTGTGCTTGCCGCGTTCAGCGGTGTGACAGTGGAGGAGTTCGAATCCCTGGCCGATCGGTTCCTGCGTACGGCCCGGCACCCCACCCTCGGCCGCGCTTACCTGGCATGCGGCTATGCACCGATGATCGAGCTGCTCGGCTTCTTGGCGGCCAAGGGGTTCGCCAACTACATCGCCTCGGGCGGGGGCCGCGACTTCATGCGACCGATCAGCCGGGAGGTCTACGGCATTCCCCGCGAGCGTGTCATCGGCAGCAGCGTCTCGTTGGCCTGGGAAGCCGGCGCGGTCGTCCGCAAAGCCGAGCTGGATGTCCTGGACGATGGCCCGCAGAAGCCGGTGCGGATCTGGAGCCGGATCGGTCGGCGCCCGCTGCTGGCGGCTGGGAACACCAACGGGGACATCCCGATGCTGCAATTCACCGGTCAGCCGGACCGGCCGTCGCTACGGATGCTGGTGGGCCACGACGACCCCGACCGCGAGTTCGACTATGTGGCGGGAGCCGAACAGGCACTCGAGCTGGCCGACGCGAACGGCTGGCCTGTAGTCAGTATCAGAGACGACTGGGCGACGGTGTTCTGAAGAGTCGCACAGGAAGTCGCCTCGGTCTCGATACCGGAGGGTGGCGTCGACCGGACACCGGATGCGCCGTCTCGGTGAGGCCCGCGCCTATCACCCGTCGCGGGTGAGGCGATCGAATTCGCGACTCCCTAGGTTCTGAGCCGGGGGGCTACCTATGAGGAGAACACCATGGCGAATCCCTTCCGCGGTGTGATCAACCTCGACATCCGCGACTCGATCCCGGATTGGGGCCCCTACGAACAGCCCAAGGCCCCACCCGGTTCACCGAACGTGCTGTACATCGTGCTCGATGACGTGGGTTTCGGCGCGATGGGCTGTTACGGCGGACCGATCGAGACACCGAACATCGACCGGATCGCCGCGAAGGGGCTGCGCTACAGCCAGTGGCACACCACCGCGCTGTGCTCACCGACCCGCTCCTGCCTGCTCACCGGCCGCAACCACACCACCAACGGCATGGCTTGCATCAGCGAGGCCGCGGTCGGCTTCCCCGGCGGCAATGGCCATATCCCGCCGGAGTGCGCCACCCTCGCCGAGATCCTCGTCGAGCGGGGCTTCAGCACGGCAATGGTCGGCAAGTGGCATCTGACCGCCGAGGACGAGATGAACTTGGCGTCCACCAAACAAAACTGGCCGGTCGGCCGCGGTTTCGAGCGCTTCTACGGCTTCCTCGGCGCGGAGACCAACCAGTGGTATCCGGACCTGGTGCACGACAATCACCCCGCCGAGCAGCCTGCCACGCCCGAGCAGGGCTACCACTTCAGCGTCGACATCACCGATCGGGCCATCCAATACATCGATGACGTCAAGGCGATCGCCCCCGAGCGTCCCGTCTTCCTCTACTACGCGCCGGGCTGCGCGCACGCCCCGCACCACGTCCCACGCGAATGGATCGAGCGCTACCGCGGCCGGTTCGACGCGGGCTACGAGGTGATGCGCGAGCAGACCCTGGCAAAGCAGAAGGAGATGGGGCTGGTCCCACAGAACACCGAGCTGCCGCCGCTCAACCCGATCGGCACCCCAGAGACCCGCAGCGGACCCGACGGTCAGCCGTTCCCGCCGCTGGACTACACCCGCCCCTGGAACAGCCTCTCCGGCGACGAGAAGCGCCTGTTCACCCGTATGGCCGAGGTGTACGCGGGCTTCCTCTCCCACTGCGATGACCAGATCGGCCGCCTGCTCGCCTACCTGGAGAGCACCGAGCAGCTGGACAACACCATCATCGTCGTGGTCTCCGACAACGGGGCCAGCGGCGAGGGCGGCCCGGACGGCTCGGTCAACGAGAACAAGATGGCCAACAGCATCCCGGACGACCTCACGGAGAACTTGGCCAAACTGGACGATCTGGGCAGCCCCAAGACCTACAACCACTACCCGAACGGGTGGGCGATGGCCTTCAACACCCCGTTCAAGATGTGGAAGCGATACTCGTTCAACGGTGGTACCTGCGACCCGTGCCTCATCTCCTGGCCCGCTGGGATCAAGGCGCATGGCGAGACCCGCGACCAATACCACCACGCCGTCGACCTGGTGCCGACCTTGCTGGACTGCCTCGGTGTGGATCTCCCGGAAACGGTGAAGGGCCACACCCAGACGCCGATTCAAGGGGTGAGCATGCGCTACAGCTTCGACGCGGCCACCATCCCGACCGCCAAACACACCCAGTTCTATTCGATGCTCGGCGGCCGAGGCATCTGGCACGACGGCTGGAAAGCGGTCACCACCCACCCGACCCTCAGCGGGTGGAGCCACTTCCCCGATGACACCTGGGAGCTCTATCACACCGACCGGGACCGCGCCGAGCTGCACGACCTCGCCGCCGAGGAACCCGGCAAGCTCGCCGAACTCATCGGCCTGTGGTTCTACGAGGCGGGCGCCAACCAGGCGTTCCCGCTCGACGACCGCTCCGGCGTCGAGATCCTCACCACCCAGCGCCCCCAGCTCGCGCCGCCGCGCAACCGCTACGTCTACCGTCCCGGTGGCGCCGAGGTACCCGAGTCGGTCGCGGTCAACATCCGCAACCGCTCGTACTCGATCGGCGCGCTCGTCGACCTGCCCGGCCCCGGTGCGGCCGGGGTGCTGTTCTCTCACGGTGGCCGGTTCGGCGGACATGCCATGTACGTCAAGGACAACCGGCTGCATTACGTCTACAACTTCCTCGGCAGCAATGAGCAGCGGATCAGCGCCGGCGAGGACCTGCCGACCGGTGAGAACCTCATCCTCGCCGCCTCCTTCGACAAGGAGAGCGAGGATCCGCCCGGCACCGCGCAGGGCACCGTCAGCCTCTACTACGGCGACCGCAAGGTCGGCTCGGGTCGGATCAGGACCCAGCCCGGCAAGTTCAGCATCGCGGGGGAGGGCCTCCAAGCGGGCCGTGACAGCGCGTCGGCCGTCACCGACGACTACCCCGGAACCTTCCCCTGGGCGTTCACCGGCGGCACCCTGCACCGAGTGGCCGTCGATGTCAGCGGCGAACCGTACGTCGACCTCGAACGCGAGGCCGTCGCCATGCTCTCACGCGAGTAACAGCGGGAGACCGGCGCCTGTCCAGGTCATCCCGACCCGCCGCTTGCGCGCCGGGCCCGCCCAGCTGGTGTTCGCTGCCGCCGGGCGGGCCTGAGCCCGGCGGCGCCGGGCATCGACCGCGGACCGCCGTTCGCGCGAAGTCCTACTCACCCATTCCATGGGTCGATTACCGGCACGCCCATCGGGCCGAAGTCCTTGACGTTTCGCGTGACAACCGTCATGCCGTGTTCGCTGGCCGTCGCGGCAATCATGGCGTCGCGTTCGGGGCGAGGGTCCGGCACGTGCAGCCGCGCGGCGCGGCGGGCGGTTGCCAGGTCCAGGTCGAGAATCCGGCCCGTGAATGCGTCGAGCACCTTGTCCTCCAGCCACATTCGCAGACGCTTTCCCTGGGTCGAGTCACGTCGTTCGACCCGGCCGATGCCGACCTCGATTTCCATCACGGTGATGACGCTCAAATACAGCTCCGATGGCCTTCGCCCCGCGACCCAGGCCCGAACCGACCGATCCGCCAGCTGCGACGATTTCCGCAGCTCACTGAGGACGTTCGTGTCGAGCAGGAACGTCACAGCGTCGGCGCCTTCAGCTCGATACGCAGCGGAGCCGGATCGAAGTCGATATCGTCGTCCTCCATGCTCAACCGTGTCACCAGGTCCTGACTGTCTGCCCGCAACCTCCGATACTCCTCGATCGAGAGCAGCACGAAGGCATCTTCGCCGCGGTCGGTGATCATGACAGGACCATGGGACGCAGCGCGCTTGGCCGCACTGACGTCGCGGTTGAACTCACGCGCACTCATCGTGGTCATCGACACCATCCCCTAGGTAGGTACATACCTACATTAGGGGATATCCCTTCGATACGCCAGATCGTCATCCGCATGACAGCGCTACCCGATCGAGCGGAGCGGAACGCGACACCCAGGTAGCGCTGTGACTATTCCGAACGCAGCGCGCCGGGAGATCAGCGGGGCGGGTGGTCGCCCGCGCGGACTTCTTCGACGGTGCGGCCGATCATCTCGTGCACCGTCGCCGTCATGCGTTCGCGGGTGGTGGGTTTGGCGATGACCATGCGCGAGCCGAAAGTGACGTAGCGGCCGTCGCCTTCGAAGTCCGTGATCTGGAAGTCTTTGCGGCCCTTGATGTGCCGGTTGTCGGCGCTGCCCCACGGGTAGACGCCGACGTGGACTGTCGCGCGGACGGGGCGGGCGAAGAAATTCTCGAACTCCTCACGCGGCGTCGGCCGCCACGCGTCGCGCACCGCAGGAAGCGGACCCTCCAGTTCTTCGATCGGGATCGTCATCGGTTCGCGCTGTCCCGCAGGGTATTCCGGCAGCACATCGACGACCGCGCGGGCCACCCGGGCGGCGGGCAAGAAGGTCAGTGTCACGTCGCCGTGCCCGTCGCCGCTGTGTTCCTGCACGGCCAGCGCGCCGTGCTCGTCGTGCACGCCGGCGTGGGCTCGCAGCTCACGGTCCCGCCGGACGCCGAGGTACCCCGCCAGCTCGATGCGTGCTTCAGGCGCGAACAGCACGTGCACCGCCCGCACCAGGTCGTCGTCGAGCTGCGGCCGCACCGCCAGCGCGGCCGCCTGCCGCAACCGCAGGCTGTCCGAGCGGTATTGGGTGGTGAAATGGTGGCGCAACGGATAAGGCAGCACGTCGCGGCCCGTGGATTCCCACAGCGTCCGGAATTCGAGCGCGGTGAACCGCCACCGCCGCACGGTATTCATGATCTCGCCCCATTCCGACGCGTCGTCCATGACTGTGCGGCCTGTCGAAAAACGCTCGTGCACAGGCGAACAGCGATTCGTCTCACTCCCCGATCACCGGGGGCACCACCTTGGGCAGATCCTTCAGCCCGGTCAGTTCCTCACCGTGTTCCCTGCTGATCAGGTAGTCGGGTATGCCCTTGCTCGACTCCTCCTCGGATCGCCCGCCGCGCGCGCCGGGAGCTCCGAGACCGCCCAAACCACTCATCGCCGCGCGAGTCGCTGGACTCGCCGCCGAGGCCGGAGCGCCGGTGGTGGCCGTGACCGGCACCCCGCGGATGGAGCTACCGGGCGAGGGCACACCGGGCGTCCCGCCCGGACCTGGCGGACCCGGGGTTCCCGGGCCCGGCCCGGGGCGATCGGGCAAGCCGGTCGGGTTCGTCGTGGGCGTGGACGCCGGAGTGGTCGACGCCGGATTCGTGGACGCCGGATCGGTCGAGGTCGGATCGGTTCCGCTCGGGATCGTCTGATTCGAGTCCGGGTCCTCGGTGGGGGTGTCCGGTTCGGGTTCCGGTTGCGTGCCGCCCGGGCCGGGGCCACCGGGTCCTGGACCAGGGCCGCCTGGGCCGGGACCGGGACCGGTTAGCGGCGGTTTATCACCGGGTTGCACCGGGTTGTACGGCTGCGGAAGCACCGGCACATTCGTATCGGATTCCCGGACGACCGGAGCGAAGACCGTTGTCAGCACTCGCAGCGCCTCGGCCTTCGCGGTGTCCTGCGCTTCGGAGTTGCTGCGCCAGCCGCGACCGGCGATCCACGAACGCGCGTTGTCGGTGAAGGACCGGTCGTCGGGCGGGTACGGGACCAGCAGCCTTGTCGGCTCCAATCCCGTTTTGAGTTCGGCGAGTTTGTTGCTGGTGAGTGCCGCCGCGTTCGGCAGTTGCGCACCATGGGTGGCGTAGTCGCGCACACCCGCGACGGCGGCGTCGCTCGACGCGCCGCGCCACACCCCCTCCTCGGTCAAACGGGTGATAGCGCCGGTGAACGTCTCGAGCGATTCGCGCGCACGCTCGCCGACCGCCTGCCACGCGGTGATCAGGTTGCCGACCGCCGTCAGATCGATCGCGTCGGCCTTCGTGCGCAGAGTGGCGACATCATGGTCCTCGAACTCGTCCTCTTCCAGCACTTCCCGCGGATGGAAAGCGCCATCGAAACCGACATCGTCGGCTTTGCCTCGGACATCATCGCGCTGCCGGTTGAATCGCCCCTGAATATCTCCCGGACTGATGCCCGGTTTCCGCTCTTCCCCCGCGATCCAATCGGTCAGGCTTTCCAGCATGGCGGAGCCCATATCCCCTGCGCTCCAACTGAACATGCCGCCGTTCATGCCCGTCACGATCTACTCCCCCACGGAATCGATGATCGCGGTGATCGCCGCTGAATTCGTGTAGTCCTGGTTGTTGAGACGCGCGATGGAGATTGCCATGATGTCGCGCATGTCCTGCACTACTTCGATGTCTTTCGTGATGATGACATCTATCGAGTTGGGAGTGCCTATCGCCTGCTTACGGAACTTCCCGGCCAGCACGTCCGCCATATCGAAATCGCCGAAGCCAGATACGTTCTCACATCGGGTGGCAAGAATTCGGAGCTGATCGAGGTCGTCGAGGCGACGTTTACAGGCAGCTATCACTTGACGTGCCGCTGCCTCGTCGTCGAGGTACAACTCCCCCGCCCGGGCCTGCTCAGCGAACGACCGCCACAGCGCCACATTTTGCTCACTCATCCCTGCCCCCTCCCTGATCAGGCCGGAAGAACCGGAACGATCAATTCACCGACTCTATACAGCACCGTGCACGGATCCTCCCGGTCATCGAGTGAAGCCCTGTTACCGATCTGCAACTGCAGGACTCCCCCCTGCGACGCAGGGAACAGGACGCTACAGTCCAGATCCTTCGAAGCCCCTTCGACCTTGAACTGCCGCCCCTTGCGTCCCGCAACCGTGACGTCCCGGAAATCGACATTGCCTGGCTTCTTCTCGAACTCCGCCACGGTGCGCCACGTCGAATACACCGTGATCGCATACTTTTTCCCGATCCACCCGCAGATCTCCCACCCGTGCTGATGCACCCCCGCGATCCCGCTCTCCTCCGTCGCCGGATCAACCCCAGCCGACCGCAACACATCATCGGGAATCCCGGTGCACGGGTTGAACAACGGCGCCTCCGCGGCGCTGGTACTGGTCGACGGCGACCCCTCGGTCGTCCCACCGCAAGCTGCGACAACAGATACGACCGCCGCTGCCAGAACGCTCCCCACGATCCTGCGCGCCATACCCTCCCCTTCGATCGCCGACACCCGACTCTAGCAGCCGACCAGCCCCCAACCCCGGTGGGATGAACCTCGCCTCCGCGTATTCTGCCGCGAGTCGGATACTCCGGACCGCTGTCGGCGTTGGATCAAGCGCGCACCGCAGAACTCGGGATCAGCGCGCTGGCACACGAGGATCGCCGCGCGAGCGACGATCGGTTTCGCCGAGTTCACGACGCCGAATCCGCAACGGCCGACCCGAAACACGCCAGGTGGTGACACGAGGTCCTGACTGTTCGCCCGCCATTTCGGTGACCGCGTGCACGCTGACGGCCACCTGCCAGTTGCCGACCGGCTGGTCGCTACGGTTGTTCCAATACATCGAATGGAATGGTCGCCTCGACCGGGTCGTCGAGGAGCAATACACGTCGGTGGACCGCGTGGGCAGCGTAGCGGCGACCGGACCAGTCGAGACGGTATTCCTCGATCTCTTCGATGCGTTCTTCCTTCTGGTCCAGCCGGACGATCAGATACCGAGGAATGCCTGCGGTTGCGTATTGAATTCGCTTGTCGTTGATATCGGCATCAATGGTCGATTCGGAGGTGACCTCGACCACCAGCAGGATGTGCTCACGCACGGTGTCGACATCGTAGGGTTCGCAGTCCCGGATCCAGATATCGGGGTAGCGGATGTTCAACCGCCGATCCGCTGTTGCGGATTCCGCGTCGGCGAATCGTGCGGCAACGTCGGAGTCCACCACCATGCATGGCCCGCCGTCACGCCGGGCTGCTTCTAGCATCCCTGCCAGTCGCCGGACCACGCGGCTGTGCGCCGGGCTCTGAGCCACCAGCCGGACCACGCGCCCGTCGACGATCTCGATGTCACTGAGCTCGGCGGTCGCCCCTTCGGCGAACTCCTCGGCCGTCACGCGCAGCTCGTCGGGAGCGCTCATACCGGACATCATTACAGTTCGAACCGGGCTCGACCACGGACCCGGCTTTCGTGGTGGTCCCGCCTGTGCTGATTGGCATCCGGCCTCCCCGGTGCTGCGCTATCCGAGCTGTCTCGGTCGACATGCTCGACACCGGGCTCGATGTGCCCGCGGTCGCGAACTCGGTGTTCGCGGAAGCGGTGCCCACCAGCACGAAGTACTGACAGATGATCGGTCGCGGCTCAACCGAGGTCGGCCGGTCGCAGGCGGTCCAGCAGCGCGTCCTTGATCGGTTCGCGGGTGGTGCAGACGAGTGCGAAGCTCGCCTGCCGCATCAGTCGCTCGGCGGTGGTGTGGGCGAGGGTGGCGCGGCTGCCTGTCGCGACGACGCCCGCGGCCGCGGCGAGCACCGCCGCTTGCGCGATGTCGGCGCGCAAGGCGTAGGTCGCTTCGGCATCGCCCATCACGGTGGCGAATCGCTCGCGCAGCGCGGCGTATCGGTCGTCGTGGGCATCGATTCCGAGTCCCTTCAGCTCGCGCACACAGCGCGACAGCACGCCGAGGGCGAGTGCGCCGTTGATCCAGTCGGTGAGGCTGCCACGGCCGGAATGGAACTCGTCGAGCGATTTCACCCCGAGGACGTTCTCGTCGGGCACGAACGCCCGCTCGAAGGTGATCCGCACGGTGGCGCTGGCATCCGCGGCGATCAGCGGGATTCGCTCGACCGCGACGCCCTCCAGGTCCCGCGTCGGAACCAGCACCGTCGCAACGGATTCCGAGCCGTTTCCGGTGGTGCGCACCGACACGACCACCGCGTCGACGTACTCCCATCCGGTGACGAACGGCGCGGTGCCGCTGATCGCCATGCCGCCGTCGACGGCTTCGGCGAACAGCGTCGGCGCCGACCGAGCGCCCGCGTACGACACACCGCACCGGTACGTCCCTGCCGTCATTCGCGCCAGATAGCGCTCGCGCAGGGCGGCATTGTCGGCGACCGCGACCGCGCGCAACGCGCCCAGATGCTGCGCCCACACGAAACCCGTTGCCAGACAACCGCCGATGAGGGTCGCGGCAGTGTCGATCAGCGTGCCGGGCGTCATCCCCGCCGAGAGCGGGAACCCATAGAACCCGCCTTCCGCGAGCGCGTCGAAATGGCTCGCCGGAATCACCCCGCTGCGATCCACCTCCCCGGCGGCGCGATCGAGGACTTCCTCGACCAACAACTCCGCTGCACGCACCCAGTTCTCGACCATTCGCCCACTTTCCGGTCACGCCATTGATCAAGGCGCCCAACGATCTTCGCGACGCCCCGATGCTACGTGCCCGCGGCGAATGCGGCCGGGCGGCGACAACCCGCCGACCGTCAGGCGAGTTGCCCCATTCTCGATTCCGCACAACCGCCGCGGTGATCGGACGGCAGAATGGCCCCGATCGAGCCTGGCAGACCGCGGTGCACGGAGAGCGCGGCGGGCGATCACTTCGGCTCGGCGGTGCTAGATTTTTGTGAATGCGTTTCAGGACAAGGCTAATCGGGGGTGTAGGCCTTGTAGCCGTTGGGATTTTCGCCAGCGGCTGCGCCTCTCCCCGGCACGCGACGACGTTCCCGACCACCTCGACCACGACTCCGACCACGACCGACCCCGCCACGAACCCGTATGCCGACGTCGGCCCCGGTTCGTATCGAATTCTGGCGAGCCTGGAGACCATCGACGATCCGCAGAGCGTCGCGATCGATTCCGGGCTCGGGCATGCCTACATCACCAGCAGCGCGGACGAGTCGGTGTACATCGTCGATACGGCCACCCAGAGGGTTACCGGCACCGTAGAGATCGGGGTGCCCACGACAAGCCTCCAGCCGATGGCGATCGACCCGGCCACTCATCTGGTCTACCTGATCCTGAACGGCTCGGATCGTGAGTTGGTGATCATCGATCCGAATACCCGGTCCGTCATCGACAAGATCGAGGCGGGCGGCGACCACAGCGCCGTCACCATCGACCCCGAGCGCCACATCGTGTACGTCGCCAACCGCTACCACCGGACCGTGACCGCGATCGATACCGGTACCCGGGCCATCGTCGCGACCATCCCGGTCGGCGGCGAGCCGACCGCAGTGGCGGTCGACCCGAACTCCCACCAGCTCTGGGTCGTCACCAAGAACGGCGTCACCGTCGTCGACCCCGGCACCTACACCGTGAGTGCGACGATCCCGGTGGATGGTTCACCGCAGGGCATCGCCATCGCCGCGGCCTCGCGCACCGCCTACGTCACCCGCATGGAAGGGCACTCGGTGACGCTCATCGATACCGAAAAACGCACTGCCGCAGGCAAGATCGAGCTGGGAATGGACGTTTCCCTCGGCGTGGCGATCGATCCCACCGAGCACACCGTGTACGTCACCTCCGGTGCGTTCGAAAGTGTCACGATGATCGACACCATTGTCCGCAAAGTCACCGCCTCGCGCCGCTTGGCAAAGTCCCCCTCCTGCACGGAGGGCATCGCTGTGGACACGACAACTCATCACGTCTATGTCACTTGCGAATCGGACCGAACCGTGCGGGTCCTCGCACCCGAGTGAGTAGTCCTGGTCGGTCACGCCACCGGTCACCGTCGGTCACGAGCTGCGACGCCGGACGCAATCGTTCGACAACAGGAGAAGTACGTGGCGGCGGACCGGTACGGCTCGCCGACCCCGGGAGGTCCGGGTGCTGACCATCGAGACCTGCCCGGCGAGTCGAGCGACCCCGCTTACGCGAGTTGTTCTATGCGGGTGGCCAGTTCGGCCCCGGTGAGGGGTTCGCGGGCGATGACGGCGATGGTGTCGTCGCCCGCGATGGTGCCCACGACGTAAGGCAGGGCAGCACGGTCGAGGGCGCTGGCCAGGTAGTGCGCGGCGCCCGGCGGGGTGCGCAGGACGGCGATGTTGCCGCTGGCGTCGGTGGAGACGAGCAGGTCGCCGAGCAGCTTCGAGAGGCGGTCGGTGCCGCCGGTCACGCCGCGGACGGGGCTGCCGTCCTCGGGCACCACGTAGACGCCCGCGCCGCCGTCGGCCGCGCGCAGCTTCACCGCGCCCAGCTCGTCGAGGTCACGCGACAGGGTCGCCTGAGTGGTCTCGATGCCTTCGGCGGACAGCAGCGCGGCCAGTTCGGTCTGGCTGCGCACCGAGTGCGCGGACAGCAGTTCGACGATGCGCGACTGCCGTCCGGCGCGGGTTCGGGCGATCGCGGGACCTTTGCCAGGCACCGTCGCGTCGACACTCATGCCTGCACCTCGCTGACGCCCGGTTCCAGCATGCGTGTCGCACGCTGGCACATGATTCGCTCACTGCGTTCGCTCATCGTCGCCCCTCCCGCACCGGCACGGTACGTCGCCCGATCACGCCGCACCGCCGCGTCTGGCCAGCAGCCACACCAGCAGCGCCTTCTGCGCGTGCAGGCGGTTCTCCGCCTCGTCCCAGACCACGCTGTGCGGTCCGTCGAGCACCTCGTCGGTGATCTCCTCGCCGCGATGCGCCGGAAGGCAGTGCAGCACGACGACGTCCGGCTTGGCATTGGCCAGCAGCGCGTCGTCTAGCCGGAACGGGCGGAACGGGCCCACCCGGTCCAGTCCGTCGTTCTCCTGGCCCATGGAGGTCCAGGTGTCGGTGACCAGCGCGTCCGCGCCCGCCGCGGCGGCCACCGGGTCGCCGGTGACGGTGATCGTCGCCCCGGTCTCGGCGGCTCGCTTGCGCGCGTCCTCCAGAATCCACGGCAGCGGCTCGAAACCCGCAGGCGCGGCGATGGTCACGTTCAACCCGGCGGTGACGCCGCCGAGCAGCAGCGAGTGCGCCATGTTGTTCGCGCCGTCGCCGAAGTAGGCGAGGTTGCGCCCGGTCAGATCGCCCTTGCGTTCCCGCAGGGTGAGCAGGTCGGCGAGCACCTGGCAGGGGTGGAACTCGTTGGACAGCGCGTTCACCACCGGAACCGTTGCCGCCGAGGCCATTTCGTCCAAGCGGACCTGCTCGAAGGTGCGCCAGACGATGGCGTCGACATAGCGGGAGAGCACCCGGCCGGTGTCGGCGAGGGTCTCCTCGCGCCCGAGCTGGGTGTCGCGGCCGTCCACCACCACGGCGTGTCCGCCGAGCTGGGCGATGCCCATCTCGAAGGAGAAGCGGGTGCGGGTGGAGTTCTTCTCGAAGATCACCCCGACTCCCCGCGGGCCCTCCAGGGGGCGGTGCGCGAACGGGTTCTTCTTGAGCTCCGCCGCCAGCGTGAGGATTTCGGCCTGCTCGGCGGGCGAGACGTCGTCGTCGCGCAGGAAGTGCCGCAGCTCGCTCATGCCTGCGCCTCGCTGCCGCTCGGCTCCGGCATGCGCGGGGCGCGCTGGCACATGATTCGCTCACTTCGTTCGCTCATTACCGGGCCTCCTTCGCGTCCGCCGCGGCGCCGTCCAGTATCTCCGGCAGGTCGGCGACGAAATTGTCCGACTGGGTCTCGGTGAGCACCAGCGGGGGCGCCAGCCGGATGACATTCGGCTTGGGCGCGTTCACCAAGTACCCCGCTTCCCGCGCCCGCGCCTCGACCTGTGCCGAAACGTCCTGGGTGAGCACGACTCCCAGCAGCAGGCCGGCGCCGCGCACGTGATCGATCAGCGGGTGCTCGAGCAGTTCGATGCCGTCGCTGAGCCGCTTGCCGACCGACTCGACGTGGGCGAGCAGATCGGTCTCGTCGATGGTGCGCAGCACCGCGAGCGCCGCCGCGGCGCACACCGGGTTGCCGCCGAACGTGGTGCCGTGCAGGCCGGGCGTGAGCAGCTCGGCCGCCCGGCCGTTGGCCAGCACCGCGCCGATCGGCAGACCACCGCCGAGCCCCTTGGCCAGCGTGATCACGTCGGGCACGATGCCGACGGCCTGGTGCGCGTAGAACTTTCCGGTGCGGCCGATGCCGGTCTGCACCTCGTCGAGCACCAGCAGCGCGCCGTGCCGCGCGGTGATCTCGCGCGCCTTGACCAGGTAGTCGATCGGCGGGACCACCACGCCGCTCTCCCCCATCATGGGTTCGAGGAACACCGCGGCGGTCTCGTCGTCGACCGCCGCCTCCAGCGCGGCCGCGTCGCCGTAGGGCACGTGCACCACGCCGGGCGGCATGGGCTCGAACGGCGCCCGCTTGGACGGCTGGCCGGTGAGCGCCAGCGCGCCCATGGTGCGGCCGTGGAACGCCTCCTCGCAGGCGACGATCTTGTGCCGCCCGGTCAGCCGGGCGATCTTGAACGCCGCCTCGTTGGCCTCGGTGCCCGAGTTGCAGAAGAACGCCTTGCCCTCGCCGTCGCCGAAGTGCGCGAGCAGCCGCTCGGCCAGTTCGACGACCGGTTCGCTGACATACAGATTCGAGACGTGACCGAGGGTGCCCAGCTGCTGGGTGACCGCGGCGAGGATCGCCGGGTGGGCGTGGCCGAGGCTGTTGACCGCGATACCGCCGAGGAAATCGACGTAGCGCTTGCCGTCCGCGTCGTAGACCACGGCGCCCGCGCCGCGCACCAGCGCGACCCTCGGCGTGCCGTAGTTGTTCATCATCGCGGCGGACCACCGCTGCTGCAATTCGTCGACAGTACTCATGATTTCGTTCCGTTCGGTGCGCCGGTCCCAGCCGGGACGGGCGTCACCATCGTTCCGATTCCTTCTCCGGTGAACAGCTCGAGCAGGACCGAGTGCGGGACCCGTCCGTCGATCACGTGCGCGGTCGGCACACCGCCGAGCACGGCGCGCAAGCAGGCTTCCATCTTGGGCACCATGCCCGCATCCAGGCTCGGCAGCAAGGCGGCCAGCTCGTGGGCGTCGATGTGGCTGGTCAGCGAGGACCGGTCGGGCCAGTCGGTGTACAGGCCCTCCACGTCGGTGAGCACCACGAGTTTCTCCGCGCCGATGCCCTCGGCGAGCGCGGCCGCCGCGGTGTCGGCGTTGATGTTGTGCACCACGCCGTCGACGTCGGGGGCGATGGTGGAGACCACCGGGATGCGTCCGGCTCCGATCAGATCGAGCACCGCCTCCGGGTTGACCTCGGTGACGTCGCCGACCAGGCCGATGTCGGTCGCCTCGCCGTCCACGTCGACGGTGCGCCGCGTCGCGGTGAACAGTCCGGCGTCCTCGCCGGAGATGCCGACCGCGTACGGCCCGTGCGCGTTGATCAGCCCGACCAGCTCGCGGCCGACCTGACCGAACAGCACCATCCGCACCACGTCCATCACCTCGGGCGTGGTGACGCGGAAGCCGCCGCGGAATTCCCCTTGCAGGCCAAGCCTTTTCAGCATCGCGCTGATCTGCGGGCCGCCGCCGTGCACCACCACGGGATGCACGCCGACGGTGCGCAGGAACGCCATGTCCGCGGCGAAGGCGCGCTTGAGCTCGTCGTCGATCATGGCGTTGCCGCCGTACTTCACCACGACGATCTTGTCGCGGAACTTCTGCAACCAGGGCAGTGCGTCGGCCAGGACGTGCGCCTTGTCCAGCGCCGAGAGTTCGTGAATCGCCGGACTCGTCATGAGCTGTAGGCCGAATTCTCTTCGACGTAACCGTGCGACAGGTCGGTGGTGCGGACCACGGCCGTGCCGTCACCGACGTTCAGCTCGACGAGCACGGCGATGTCCGCGCCGGACAGGTCCACCTGGCGCGCGCCCGGCGCGCCGACGCTGTCGACGCAGACCGGATTCCCGTTGAACGACACCGAGATCCGGTTCGGGTCCAGCGTGATCGGCGCGATGCCGACCGCGGCGAGCACCCGGCCCCAGTTCGGGTCCGAGCCGAACAGCGCGGTCTTGACCAGGCTGTCGCGGGCCACCGCGCGCGCCGCGATCAGCGCCTGCTCCTCGTCGACCGCGCCGGTGACGGTGATCGTCACCCGCTTGGTGACGCCCTCGGCGTCGGCCATCAGCTGGGCGGCCAGGTCGTCGCAGACCGCGAGCACCGCGGCGTCGAGCTCCTCCTGCGACGGGGTGACCTCACTGGCGCCGTTGGCCAGCAACAGCACGGTGTCGTTGGTGGAACAGGAGCCGTCCACGTCGAGCCGGTCGAAGGTGAGCCGGGTGGCGTTGCGCAGCGCCTTGTCGAGCTGTTCGGCGCTCACCGCGGCGTCGGTGGTCAGCACGACCAGCATGGTGGCCAGCGAGGGCGCGAGCATGCCCGCGCCCTTGGCCATGCCGCCCACGTTCCACTTGTCGCGGTGGTGGAAGGCGGCCTCCTTGGGCACGGTGTCGGTGGTCATGATGGCGTAAGCCGCGTCGGCGCCACCGGACATGCCGCCGCCCATCTCGTGCACGATCGCGGTGATACCGGGCAGCAGCTTGTCCATCGGCAGCCGGTCGCCGATCAAACCCGTCGAGCAGACGGCGATTTCGCCCGCGCCGGTCTCGGTGCCCCAGTTGCTCAGCGCCTCGGCGAGCTTCTCGGCGGTCTGGTGGGTGTCCTGGAAGCCGCCGGGACCGGTGCAGGCGTTGGCCCCGCCGGAATTGAGGATCACGGCGCGCAGCCTGCCGGACTTCAACACCTGCTGGGACCACAGCACCGGCGCGGCCTTGACCTGGTTGCGGGTGAACACCCCGGCCGCGGCGTATTCTGGGCCCTCGTTGAAGACCAGCGCCAGATCGGGTTTGCCGCTCGCCTTGATACCCGCCGCGATGCCCGCGGCGCGGAAGCCGAGCGGCGCGGTCACGCCCTGGCTGCGGACGAGTTTGCCGTTCGCGCTCTCGGTCGAGGTCCCAGCGGTTGTCGTCACGGTGCCACTCCTACGGTGGTGAGGCCCTCGGTCTCGTCGAATCCGACGGCCAGGTTCATGGATTGGACCGCGGCGCCCGCGGTGCCCTTGGTCAGGTTGTCGATCGCGCCGATCACCACGAGCTGTCCCGCGTCGGCGTCCACCGCGACCTGCAGGGTGACGGCGTTGGAGCCGAGCACCGAACCGGTCTGCGGGAGCACGCCTTCGGGCAGCAGATGCACGAAAGGCTCGTCGGCGTAGGCCTTCTCGTAGACGGCGCGGGCCTGTGCGGCGTCCACCGCGGTCGGCGCGGTGCAGGTGGCGAGGATGCCGCGCGGCATCGGGGCGAGGACCGGGGTGAACGACACCGCGACGTCCACGCCGCCCGCGGCCTTCAGGTTCTGCGCGATCTCCGGGGTGTGCCGGTGCGCGCCCGCGATGTTGTAGGCGCGGGCCGAACCCATCACCTCCGAGCCGAGCAGGCCGACGTCCAGTTTGCGGCCCGCGCCCGAGGTGCCGCTCACCGCGACCACCGTCACCTGAGGCTCGATGATCCCGGCGGCCACGGCGGGCGCCATGGCCAGGCTCGCGACGGTCGGGTAGCAGCCGGGCACCGCGATCCTCGTCGCGCCGCGCAGCGCGTCCCGCCCGCCGGGCAGTTCCGGCAGGCCGTAGGGCCAGCTGCCCGCGTGCGCGCTGCCGTAGTACTTCTCCCAGGCGGCGGCGTCGCGGAGACGGTAGTCCGCGCCGCAGTCGATGATCACGGTGGATTCGGGCAACGCCTGCGCGATGGCGGCGGACTGACCGTGCGGCAGGCCGAGGAAGACCACGTCGTGGCCTGCCAGTTCGTCCGTGGTGGTCGGGGCGAGCACCCGGTCGGCCAGCGGCAGCAGATGCGGCTGGTGCTCGCCGAGGGTGGTTCCGGCGTTCGAACCCGCGGTCAGCGCCCCGACCTCGAGGCGCCCGGCTCGGTAGCGTGGATGCCCGAGCAGCAGGCGCAGCACCTCGCCGCCCGCGTACCCGCTCGCACCGGCAACAGCAACCCGCAACGGGGGCGCATCCGAATCAGCCATGAAATGATTATGCACGACTATGCAATCCCATTCATGGACGGGGTGCGACAAGCGTTCGAACTCGCGGTGCCGAGCGCCCCACCGACGGGGCGGGCAGCGGGCCGACCGGCACCCTCGCCACCGCGATGAACAGCCCGAACGACACCCACAGCACTGTGTTACCCAGCACGGCCGAAAATCGACCCGATTCTGGAAACCCGACGAAGATCGGATCGAGAACGCCGGAGCCGATGGTCTCCAGCCTGGAGTGGGCCTCGGGGTGGCCGCTGGTGCGGCTGCGAGCGCCGGCTGCGCTAGTGAGCGGGCGGAGTCCGGGACCACGATACCGGCGTCTCCCAGATGGTGCACCCGGCCTGAGCAGCAGCGCGAGACGAAACGAAGCAGCGCGAGACGACGCGGGCCGGGGCAGCGCAAGACAACGCAGGACCGGGCAGCGCGAGACGACGCGGGCAGCGCGAGACGACGCGGGCAGCGCAGGACGGGGCGGGCAGCGCAGGACGGGGCGGGCAGCGCAGGACGGGGCGGGCAGCGCAGGACGGGGCGGGCAGCGCAGGACGGGGCGGGGGGGGGGGGGGGGGGGGGGGGG
>NZ_JBYISM010000044.1:0-51719 GCF_057708605.1 Nocardia sp. bgisy118
GGTAGAACGTGCGAACACGGTCCACCTCCTCTGTGCTCGGGGCAGCGCCACGGGGGGGGGGAGGGTGTCTGTTACCCCTCCCCCCCCCCCCCCCCCCGGCACCCTCGGCACACGCGCCACGAATGACCAGGGAGACGAAAAGCCATGACCGACAACCACACCGCCCCCGCGAACGCCGCTGACACCGTCGGCGGCCACTGGAGATTCCGCGCGTACGGCCAGCTGCGATTCCCCATGGGCGGCCAGTTGCGGATATCTGGCACACCGTCAGCACCCTGGCCCAGCGCACGCTGAGGAGCCGAATCGAGGACTATCCGAACCATGGCGCAGGAGCGAGCCGGTTCAGCGCGCGGTGGGCGCGCCCAGCCACCGGTCGAGGGCGGCGGTCAGCGCTTCGCGGGCGATGGGGGTAGTGGCAGGGTTGACCCAGGCGACATAGCCGTCCGGCCTGACAAATACCGCACCACACGCAGGGACCTCACCGAAAACGGGCAGGTTCCATTTACTGGCCGAGAGTGCGCGGTCGCGCCGCGCCTCGATGTATTCCACACGGTCCGCCCACCCTGCCGGGGTGCCCGTCAATCCATCGGTATCGAAGTTGATCAGCAGCGGTCGTGCCTGGCGCAGCAGATCGAACACCTCGGTGGTGCCCTGATCGGTGGACAGAGTCAGGTTGGGCACGCGTCGCCCGAGGAGCGGGTGAGTGTCGCCGAGCGGGTAGCGCAGGCTCAGTCCGCTGAGGATCCCGCTGAGCCGCAGGCAGGTCTCGGGCACCGCGAGCATGTCGGCCACCACCGCGCGCAATGCGTCATTCTGCGCGCCGGGTTTGATCAGCGCCGTCTGCGCCTTGGTCAGTTGCAGCACGGTGGCCGCGACCGGGTGCCGCTCTTGGTTGTAGGTGTCCAGCAGTGTGTCGGGTGCGGGGCCGTCGATCACGGCGGCCAGTTTCCAGCCCAGGTTCACCGCGTCCTGGATTCCGAGGTTCAGGCCCTGTCCACCGATCGGCGAATGGATGTGTCCGGCATCTCCGGCCAGGAAGACGCGCCTATGGCGGTAGTCGGTGATCTGGCGGAATCCGTCAGAGAATCGTGATAACCACCGCGCCTGGCTCAGGCCGTAATCGGTGCCCAGGCCGTCGCGCATGACCTCGCGCAGTTCGTCGAGGGTGACCGGCGCGGTGCGGTCGGCCGGAGGGGTGGCCCGCATCAGGCTCAGGCGGAACCATCCCGGTTCGGCTCGCGAGATCTGGTAAGTGCCGATCCGTTCGTTGCGCCCGAAGACTCCGTTGCCGTCGGGCGGGGAGTCCAGCCGCACATCGCCGACCACCCACCAGGACAGGGGCTCGTCGCCGGGGAACGGGATGTCGCAGATCCGCCGGACCGCACTATGGCCGCCGTCACAGCCGACGAGGTAGTCGGCGCAGATCGTGGCCGGACCGGACGGCCCTTCGACGAACACCTCGACCCCGTCATCGTCTTGACGCAGATCCACGACAGCGGTGGCCCATGCGAATCGGGCCCCGAGCTCGACGGCACGGGCAGCGAGGATCCGCTCGGTGTGGTGTTGCGGCAGGATCAGGGCCGATGGCCAGCCGGGATCGAGATCCCGTGGGGCCATGGGGATTCCGGAGAACAGCACGCCCGGCAAGACCTTGCCGCGGCTGACGAATTCCTCGCCGAGCCCGCGCTGGGTGAGTATCTCGAGGCTGCGGGCGTTGATGCCCGGTGCGCGTGACTCACCGACGGTACCGGCCGCGCGCCGCTCCACCACGACGACATCGACGCCGGCGAGGCGCAGTTCGGCGGCCAGCATGAGGCCGGTCGGACCGGCACCGGCGATGACCACTTGGACCTCGGATACCGAAGAGTTAGAGTTCATAGGATCCTATGTACCATTGGATAGGTTCCTATGTAAAGGATGTTATGACCTCGCGAACCACACCCAGCCTGGCTCAGCTGATCAATCGAGCATCCCGCGCATTCGCTCGCGACGGCGACATCGCACTCAAACCACTCGGCCTGCGCTACGCCCAGGTGCCGGTGATCGCGCTGCTGCACGACGGCGAGGAACTCACCCAGAAGGAGCTCGCGGAGGCCACCGGTATGGAGCAACCGTCCATGGCACAGTTGCTCGCCCGCATGGACCGCGACGGGCTCGTTCGTCGCACACCCAACCCCCGTGACGCGCGCAGCCAGACGATCGCGTTGACCTCCGCAACCGACACGCGATTGACCGATGCACACGACCGCCTGGCCGCTCTCGACCGCCGGGCCGTCGCGGGCTTCACCGCCGCGGAGATCGACACGTTGAAGCACCTACTGACCCGCGTCGGTGACAACCTCGACCGAAGAAGAGATGCCGCCACGGACCCGGCTCAGTAGCTGGGGGTAGGCCAACGTCCGCTCATACAGCTGCATACGGCCATCTGTCGGCGGCCCATTTCTGTTGCAGTGGGGTTGCCATGGCGGCCGACACGGTTATCGACAGATGCCCGGCTCGGCCGACCTCGGACCTGTGAGTGTCCGAGTATGCCGCGCGTTGCTCGGTGCGCGTTTCCCCGTGCACGCCATGGCTTTCCATCCCAGCCTTCCTGTTCTTGCCGTCGGCTCGGGTCGCTACGACGGCGGCTATTTCTTCGAAGGCGAGTTACTCCTGCTGGACCTGGAGACAGGCGCGATCAAGTCGCTCATCGAGGACTACTACGGCGGCCGCCAGGTCCTGGGTCTGGAATAGCTCGACGAACATGAGCTGCGCGTGCAGATGGCACCACCGGACGATTACAAGCGGATGTTGCGTCGCGGCTCGGGCCCGAGGGATCACCGCCATCACCGCGTGGATGATCATGTCGGCGTGGAGGTTTGGGTGCGGGATTACGGGATGTCCGCTGCTCGTCAGGACGAGGTGTGGCGCCGGTGGCGGGCTGGTGAGTCGTTCAGTGCGATCGCCCGGTCGCTCGGGCTGCCGTTGCCGCATGTGCGGAGGTTTCTCGCTCACACCGGAGGAGTTCATTTGATCGCGTCGGCCAGCCCGTGCTCCGGGCGGTCGAAGGGCGAGCGCTCCCGCTGACCATCGAGGTCGTGGACGCGCACGGACAACCGCTCGCGCGCTTCCAGGTTCGCGGCGAGAAATTTCGCGCCGCTGAGGTTCGTGCCGGTCAAGTCCGCGCCGGTCAAGTCGGCGCCGTTGAGGTCCGCGCCAGGGAGGTTCGCGCGGCCTGAGGGTCGTGTTGGCGAAGATCGCCTGGCTGAGGTTCGCGCCGCTGAGGTACGCGCCGTCCAGCGCACCCGGCGGTCGGTGTCAGATGCCGTGGACCAGGGCGGCGATCGAGGCCTCGGTGGTCCAGTCCGCGCGCAGCACGGCGCTGGAACAGGGTCGGTTCGACGAAGAGAACGGGCCCTCCCGACGGAAGTTTCGTGAACGACACCTCATCCGCCGCGGCGAAAATTCCGGGTGATCCGCCGAAGTTGCTGGAAGTCCTGAGGTTCCGGGTTCAGCACTTCCCCTCGATAGGCGACGTAGCAGTTGCTCCCGCAGCACGGCTGCGCTGCATTTCAGACTGGAGCAGAAGCTCGGTCATCGGCACATCATGAAAATCTCACGGAGGGCTTGGTTTTCTGTCCCCAGCGCGGAGATGCCGCGCGGGAAAGGAATCCATCCCATGAAGATCAAGTCCGCGATCGCCGCCGCCACACTCACCCTCGGCGCCGTGGCCGCCGGCGCCGGTGTCGCCGCCGCCGCGCCCGCCCCGCTGCACACCCCGTTCATCGGTAACTACGCCACCTACGAGGCCTGTGCCGCGGACGGCAATTCGCCGAAGACCGGTGGCACCCAATGGGAGTGCGTCGAGGTCGCCAACGGCTGGGACCTGTACACCTACTGAGCCGACCAGTTCGGTGAGCGGGTGGCCCGGAGGGGTCGGGCCACCCGAACTCCGGCGGCGAACGATTTGTGAAGTGCCCTATTGTCTGATCTCGTGCGGGTTTTGGTCGTAGAGGACGATGAGAGGCTCGGCGTCGAAGTGGCGGCGGGCCTGCGCTACGCAGGCTTCGCGGTCGACCTCGCCGGTCATCTCGCCGACGCCGATTTCAAGATCTCCGTCAACACCTATGACTGTCTGGTGATCGACCGCGGCCTGCCCGACGGCGACGGCCTACACCTGGTCGCCGCGCACCGCGCCGCGGGCCACCGGGTCCCGGTGCTGATGCTCACCGCGCGCGACGGTCTGGCCGACCGCATCGCAGGCTTCGAGAATGGCGCCGACGACTATCTGGTCAAGCCGTTCGCGCTGCCCGAACTGACGGCCAGGGTGCGTGCCCTGTGCCGACGCCGCGAGCATCCGGCTCCGGCGCGCCTGCGACTCGGCGATATCGATATCGATCTACCCCGCCGCCGTGTACAGCGGGCGGGCATTCTGCGGTCGCTGACCCCCAAGGAGTTCGCGGTCCTCGAACTGCTCGCGACCCGCGCGGGTAGCGTGGTGACCCGCTCGGAGCTGATCGAATGCTGCTGGGACGAGATGGCCGAACCCGCGTCGAACGTGGTCGACGCGGTGATCGCGCAATTGCGCCGCAAGCTCGGCGCACCGCCGGTGATCGAGACGGTGCGCGGCGCGGGCTTCATGATCGGAGGTGAACCATTCGGACCGTGATCGCCACCTCCGATGCGCGCCCCGCCATCCGGCGGCTGCGCCGCACCCGGTGGCAGCTGACCACGCTGATCACGGCCGTCACCGCGACCTGCCTGATCATCCTCGGGCTGGTGGCCACCACCATCGACGCCCGCTCGCGGGATAAGGCCATGGACGACGCGATCGACCGGGTGGCCACCGGCGTCAACCGCAGTGTCAGCCTGCTCGAGGACGACACCTTCGATATCAGCCAGGTCGAGAACTACGACCTCGCCAATGGCGAGACCGCGGTGCTGGTGCTGTCCAACGACGGCGCGGGCCGGTGGCAGGAACGCTATTCGCACCTGCGCTCCTGGCTGCCGAAGGAGGAGATCGTCCAGGGCGTGGTCGACGACGCCACCGTGGCCACCGACACCATTTTCCGCGACGGCACCGACAGTCAGGGCAGACCGGTGCGATTGGTCGCCCAGCACATGATCTGGGACGACTCCTCGATCGAGGCGGTCGTCATCGCGGGCGCCAATCCGGGTGTCTTCGACCGGGAACGCGCGCTGCTGCTGTGGGGACTGGTGGTGGGCGGGCTCACCCTTGTCATCCTGTCGGGCATGGCCGCGCACTGGCTCTCCGGGCGCAGCATGCGCCAGGTCACCGTCATGCTCGAGGAACAGGAACGCTTCCTCGGCGACGCCGCCCACGAACTACGCACCCCACTGACCACGCTCGGATTGGTCACCGCGCCGCGCAGGCGCAACCCGCACGAGGTGGAGCGCGCGCTGGACGACGCGCGGGCCCTCGGTTCCCGGATGGAGCGGATCGTGGCGGGACTGCTCGCGCGGGCACGGATGCAGGCGGGCGTCACCAAGATGGAGCGGGTGCAGTTGCTGCTCGACCAGCTCACCGAGGCGGTGATCGAGGAGTTCCCGAATGCGGGCATCGTCGCGCGGACCCAGCCCTCGGTAGTCGTGGGGGATCCCGGCCTGCTGAGCCTCGCGGTGCGCAATCTGCTCGAGAACGCCGTCACACACGGCGCGATGAACCGCGGCGCACCCGTCGAGGTGTATGTGACCGAGGGGCGGGTCAGCGTGCGCGACCACGGCCCCGGGCTGAACCCGCAGGTGGCGAGCAATCCGTTCCAGCGCGGGGTGACCGGCGGTCGCGGCAGCGGCATCGGGCTGGCTCTGGTGGCGTGGATCGCCGAATTGCACGGCGGCACTGTGACAATGGAGCCCGCGGCGGGCGGTGGCGCGCTGGCCACGATCGCGCTACCGCCGCCCGTACTCGGACAGTCCTGATTCAGCTGTCCAGCGGGACCGGCTCCAGGATTTCGGGCCGTGGTTCGGGGGCGGCGATGCGCAGGGCATCGGCGGAGGCGTCATCGGGCTGGGTCTGCGAGCGGATCTCCGCGTCGACCCTGGCCCGGTATGTCGTGATCTCCCGGTCGATTTCGGCGTCGTCCCAGCCGAGCACCGGCGCGATCAGATGGGCCACCTGCTCGGCGCAGTTGGCGCCGCGGTGCGAGTATTCGATGGAGATCCGGGTCCGGCGGGCCAGGATATCGTCGAGATGCAGCGCAGCTTCGACGAACGGCTCGAAGTGCCGGACCCGAGATCGCGGGCCTCGACCAGCGCGACCCGTAGGCCCCGGGTGGCCGCGTCCAACGCAATCCCGGCGCCCACCACGCCGCCCCCGACCACCACCACGTCGAAATGGTCCTTGCCGAACCGCTCCCACGCGGTGCGGCGCTGCTCGGGGGCGAAGAACTGCGAATCCTGTTTCATGGTCATGCTCGACTCCTCCAGCCGACGGCGGCCTCGGGTGTCGGCGATCCGACCCGCAGACTGGTGCGCTAGGTGTAGCCAGGCCGGTTGAACGCGACCTTCGACTCGGGCCCGGTCACCGGACTCGGGTCCCCTGTCCGGCCGACCCGGCGCTGGTGGCCGCGCCGGTGGCCAGGTTCCACAGGTTGCCCTGGCCGACATCGATGATCGCGCCCGTCGGTAGCGCGGGATACCCGTAACGGCCGGGGTCGCAGTCGAATCCGACGACACTACCGGGCGAGTTCGACGACGGCGTGCGGCCAGTCGATCACGTCCGGTTCGACCACCCCCTTTGACGCAGCCAACGATCGGCACGCCCTCGTCGACGATCCGGTCCGCGTCCTCGTCGGATCTCCCAGGCCGCGGTGATGCCGCGGGCCCGCTGGAGCGGCCTCAGCTTGGCGGTGTTGCGCCGACCGTAGCCCATGTGGGTGCGGAACAGGCGATGGCGCGCGATCACGGCGACGCGAGCAACGTGACCAACATACGGTTCGTCTTCGGCTTCAGGATGCAGAACCAGACGACAGCGCAGACGAGGATCGCCAACGGCGAGATATATCGAGGGCCTTCGCCACCCACACACGGTGGACGGCGTACTTAGTCAGCGGGGGCGAACGAGGCCCGCCTGCGCTTGGATGGCGCGGGTGACGTTATCCAGGTGGTGTGGTTCGGCGATCGTGGTGTTGCCCTCGTAGATAACGCCCGCCGGCACGTCGTCGCTGCCTTGTGGATCGGCGTCCCAAAAGTTGTCCCGGTAGACGACGTTCTCCAGCGGCGGCGCGACTTGCAGGACGGCGGTGTTGTCGGCGCGCATGACCACGTTGTTCTCGATGGTCACCCAGGAGGCGCCGTAGTCGGTGTAGAGGCCGAAGTTGTATGGAGTGCGGGTGTCTGTGATGACATTGCCGCGGACGAGCGCGCCGTTGCCGGGGCCGTCGCCCTGGGGGCCGGACAGGTAGATGCCGCCGCCGTCGGCCAAGGTCGTGAGGGTGTCCGTGACGAGGTTGTGCAACAGGCGGGTGCCGCGCGCGGGCCCGGCCACGATGCCGCAGTGCGGCACGTCGGTGACCTGGTTGCGGGTGACGGTGCAGTCGAGGGTATCGCTGATCGCAATGCCAGGAGAACCGGAGTAATCCAGACCGATCTGGTGGACGCGGTTGTCCTCGATCAGTACGTCCCGGCTGCCGGTGGCCGTGATAGCGGAAGCCGCGAGGGTGTCGAAGTCGCAACCGCGCACGATGAGGTTCGTGCCGTTGGTGAGCCCGAGCCCGGTGGCGCCCAACCTGGTGAACCGGCAGTCCTCGATACGGACGTCGGTGCTGTCGTCGACACGAACGCAGGCAGGAATCATGGCGGATTCCTGCGGGACCGTCACCCACATCTGTCCCTCCACGATGGTGACCGTGTCGACCGGGCCGCCTTCGTAGTAGCCGCCGCCGTGATAGTGCAGGAAGCCTTCGGCGCGAGGGCGCAGCCAGGTGGCCTCGGCGAAAACCAGCCCCTGGAAAGCGACTCCGGTCGCGTCCGTGACGTGCAGCAACACCTCGAGAACGGGGGCGATCACCTGGGTGCGTTCAGGCTCTTCGTCGGGGCGTGGCAGGTAGTGCAGGACGTGCTGGCCAGGCCGCGAGCGGTCCAGGACGAATGTGCCGGGTTCGGTGAGGAAGACGGGGTCGTTCTCCACCCTGGTGGGCAAGCCGGGGCCGTGCGAGGTCTGTCCTTCCCAGGCGAAGTTGTACAGGTCGTGGGCGCGGGCGAAAGCAGGCTGTGCCATGGCGATCGTCGTCGAGCCTTCGCTGACGACGGCGTCGGCCACCGCGCAGCGGGCCTCGGTCCATGGGTAAATGCCCCGGTAGACGAACTCGATGTCGGCCGGGCTCTGCCAATTGAGCGTGACGTCCGTGACGTAACCCGTTTCGGTGCTGGTCACAGCGCCGGGGAGGGTGTCGATGGCGGCACGTTCGGCTCTGCGCCCGTCGACATAGAGCTGGCGAGTGTCCAGCTCGCCCACATCGGCCAGCCAGACCCCGTCACGTACACGCCAGCCGGTGATGTGTCGGCCGCCGCTGACGACGGCTTCCTCCTGCGCGGCGGTCCCGTAGCCGTAAGCCTGAAAGACTATGTCCCCCTTGGTGACCTCGAGGGGTTCGCGCAGGATGTGCCGACCCGCCCTGAGGTGGGCGACGACTGTGCCGGTGGCGTCTCCTGCGGCCTGTGCGACCCGGCCGAGCGTGGCGAACGGCCGGCTCTCGGTGCCCGGCCCGGAGTCGTCGCCATTCGGATCGACATAGAACTCCAACATGCAGCAACCCTTCTCTGCGTTTACGGTGTACACAAGATATAACACCATAGACGACAGGAGCGCCAATGATCGACGACAAAGCGGAGGACCCCGACCACGGGGTCGAGTTGCTGTGGCAGGAGCGCGAACAGGAGCCGCGCCGGGGGCTGAGCCTGGGAAGGATAGTGCGCGCCGCCATCGAACTGGCCGACGCCGAGGGCCTGGAGGGCCTGTCGATGCGCAAGGTCGCCGAACGGCTCGGCTTCACCACGATGTCGCTCTACCGCCATGTGCCCGGACGCGACCAGCTCGTCGACCTCATGCTCGATGCCGTCCGCGAGGAAGCCCACCCCTCGGTCGGCACCGAAGACGGCTGGCGGGCGCGACTGGAGTCGTGCGCCCGCAGCGAATGGGAGCTGCGCACGCGTCACCCCTGGATGGCCGAGGTGCGCGGCAGCCGTCACCTGCCCGGCCCCAACGGCGTCGCCTCCTACGAACGCATGCTGAGCGCGGTCGCCGGCTCCGGCCTGCCTCCTGCGCAAGTGATCGCCGCAGTGAATCTGGTCGGCCGGTTCGTCGACGCCGAGGCCCAGACGTTGGTGGAGACCGCACGACAGGAACGACAGAGCGGGGTGAGCGAACAGGAATGGTGGGGCGCTCGCGACACGCTCTACCAGCGGCTCGACCGCTACCCGACGCTCACGGCCCTGTGGGAGGCGGGCGGCTACGACGAGCCGGAGACCCCGTTCGAGTTCGGGCTCGCGCGCGTGCTCGACGGTATCGCGATGCTCATCGCCCGCAATCGTGACGAAACTCGTGATGAAACATGCCTGATGTGCGGGAAGCCGGTGAAGCGACCCATCTCCGGCAGACCGCGCCTCTACTGCTCACGCGCGTGCCAACAGCGCGCCTACCGAAAGCGACTCGACAGGTGACTGCCCTGCCTCGCCCTCCGGCGGCCGGAAGAAGTCAGGTACTCGGCATGAACCGAGGCCGGTCCTGGCTGCGAAGATCCGTGCCGCAACCGACGATGGCAGCAAGTCGATCACCACACGCACCACTGAATTCATCTCCACACAGGCGTTCTCGTTGCACGAGTCACCCAGCACTTGTATGTGCGTCGCGCCGAGTAGCGGTCTTGAAACGATCTCTGTGACCGTCGCAGAGAAGTCCCCTCGGCATTGTCGTGCCTGCTTATTGGGTGGATGCAAGCTTCTCGGAACCCTGTCACTGTTCGGGAGCTATTGTGCAGGTGTCGGTTTGGGTGATTGTCGGCATGCCGAGGCTGATGATGACGGTTTGCCGGGCTGCTTCCTCGTCGAGTTGGGCCAGTACGCCTTCCGCGCACTACGGCACCATGCTCGATGCCGGTGTCGGGTTGCGTGATGTCCAGATCGCAGCCCGCCATGCCGACCCTCGCACCACGATGCGCTACGACCGGGCGCGTAAGAACCTCGACCGGCATCCGAACTACATCCTCGCCGCCTACATGGCCTCGGGCACATGACAACTCGGCCCGCGCACGCCGATGTGCGTGCGTTCCCGTTGTGGTCGATGACCTGTGTGGGCCTGACAGGGTGTGGACTGGGGTGGTTCCGCTTCGAGTGGGTGGAGGTGCGAGACGATCCGGACTTCCGTCCGGTACGAGTCGGAATGCCCGGTCAGCGCGCGGTGGTGACCTGGTCCCGTGCTCGTCAGCAAGTGAAGTATTCCTTGAAACGGACGGGGACGCCGTCCGCGCTGGCCGGGCCCCAGCAGATGTCGTGGGGGAAGAAGACGTAGTTGGTCCAGCCGCCGGCGGTGCGGCGGATGATGCGCGCGCTGTCGCCGGGTGAGTCCCAGACGATGTGTGCCCACTTGCCGTCACATTGACTGACCGTGGCCTTCGCGCTGCGGAGATGGTCGAATCGTATGTCGAGTTCGCGCAGGACCGTTTGGACTGCACACGGCTCGGACGGTTCGGGATCCTGGAAGCGGAGCTTGCCGGTGACGGTTTGTCCGGCGTGGACCAGGAACAGGGTGTGCAGTCCTTCCGGGACCGGCGTCGCGCCGGGCGGCGGGGTGCCCATGCCGAAGTAGTAGCAGCCGGCCGGCACGGTGAAGGTGGCCGTTCCGTTCGCGTCGGTGACCGCGTCGCGGCGCAGCGCCTCGGTGGAGGGGGTCGGAATGTCTTTGATCGCAGGGTCGCACGGCTGCCGCAGGCTCAGTTCGACCGGCACGTTCGGCACTGGGGCGCCGTTGAGGGTGTGGGTGCGTATCACCACGGTGCCGGTGCCCTGCGGCGGATTCGCGGGCGGCGGGGCCGGTTGGGAGCTGTTCCCTCCATCGTGTGGTGTCGTGATCTCGGCCGTCGGTGTGCCTGCGGGCATCACCGGCGTCGATGGCACGCTGGTCGACTGTGTCGAGGACTGGCCGGGCGCCGACGCGGCCGTGGTCGCCGACGCCGGCTTGTCAGCCTGGGTCGGCCCGGGCGCTTTGTCGCTGTGACCACAGCCGGCGACAAGGCCGACGGCCAACGCCACGGCAGCCGCCATCGGAACCACTCTCATAGCATGTCTCTTTCCCTTGCCGATCCACATGAGCTAGATCCTTTCCTGACCGGATAGTCGTCAACGACGGCCTGCTCGTTATCCTGTTGTCTGCCATATCTTTTCAGGGGTCGACGCGGAAGGCCGATTCGCTGGGTGGCCCGGCCACCGGCTTCCTCGACCGGCTCACCTGGTCCGGGTGGACCGAGCCCTACGGGATGGGCGCGAACGTCCGGAAATGCCGCACACCGCGCTGATCGAACCGGCCGGCGCGGGGCAGGCGACCTTCAGGTGGCTGTATCGATCCGAGGCCGACCGAACACACCGCTGCACGACGATGACCGTGCAGCGGCCCTTGCTCGGAGACCGACTTGGCTACTCTGCGGCTTTTCGGTGCTCGATTGTGTAATGAGCCATCACCCAGGCGTTTCGAGGTCGTTGGCAGTCATCTCGCTGCCGATCAGTTGGCCAACTCGGTCAAGTAGCGGCATATTCGAAGTCCCCAGCTGGATTTCGCAATCGAGGATGCTGTCGGCACCCCTGCTGGCGGCCAGATGCGACAGTCCGAAGATCAACGGCCCGAGGCCATCTCGGGCCGTTGACCTCCGCGCGGAACGTCCGATAATGACTCCCCTTCAGTCAAGACGCGGTGGGGAGTTCGTCGTTTGGGCCGAAGTCGCTGGAGATGTCGCGGTAGACCAGCGGTAGCAGGACGGTGAGTTCCTAGAGGTTGGCCAGGCTGCGGCGCGCGAGGACGTCGGGGGTGAGGAATCTGTTGGGCACGAAGGGCTCCTAGCGGTGGTGGCGGGGATCGATGCGGTGGATGCGGCCGTGGCGGCGCGGGCCGAGCGGATCGATCCGTCGGTGGGTACGACGGCGTTCATCCGGGAGGACCATCACGGCGAGGTCTTCCTCGACCCGACCCGCGCCGGCGGTGCCACCGTGGCCGCCGCCTACAGTCCCCGCATCTGTCCGGGCGTCACCGTCTCGATCCCGCTGCGCTGGTCGGACCTCGACGACGTGACACCGGCCGACTTCACACTGCTTACCGTGCCGGACCTGCTCGGTGACAGCGATCCCTGATCATCGGAAATGCCTGCGCCGCAGCAGCTTCCCCTGGATCTGGTCGAGGAGGCACCCCACCCCGGTGGCCCAGGTGCAGGCCATGCACGGAGGCAAACGCCGCGCGCGAGCCCGTCGAAGAGAATGAGCCGCTGACATCGGACCGCGCGGGCGACAGCGTCTGCCGCGGTACGCGGCCGGAGACGGACAACCCGGTGTGCATCAACCCCGGGCCGTCTCCTGGAAGTCGACGATGGCCCCGGCGTTGTCCCTCGCCCAGTTCGTCAAGACATCGATGGGCTCGACAAGGGTCAGACCGAGGTCGGTGAGGCTGTACACCACCCGGCGTGGCGCTTCGGCACGGCGCTCGATCAGACCGTACTGCTGGAGTCGGCGCAGCGTCTGGGTGAGGACCTTGCGTGAGATGCCACCACCGATGAGGCCGATGAGCTCACCGTGTCTGTGCGGCCGTCGGCTGAGCCCGAAGAGCACCAGCACGGCCCATTTGTCCGAGAGGATCTCGACGGCCAGCCGTGTGGGGCAGTCGGCGAGAAAAGCCGGTCCGGCGATGTCCTGCATGGAATTCGAAGGTACCAGGAGGTAACCCACGGCTCCGTAGCGTTTTCCGGAGCAACGAATTCAGCGCCAGATGCGGAGGAATCACCATGCCACAGGTAGTCGTCTTCGACCGGTTCGGTGGGCCGGAAGTCATGCACATCGTCGAGGAGCCGGCCGTCGAACCCGCGGCCGGCGAGCTGCGGGTCCGGATCGAGGCATTCGCCGTCAACCCGCTCGACCAGATGATGCGTTCGGGCGCCTCGCCGGCGCCGATCGCCCTGCCGCACGCCCGCCTCGGCGTGGAAGGAACCGGTGTCATCGACGCGGTGGGCCCCGAGGTCGCCGGGTTGCAGGCTGGCGATCCGGTCGTTCTCACGGCAGTTCCGGACGCGAGCGTCCGGGGGAGCTACGCCGAATACCTCACAGTCCCCGCGAGCCGCGTCCTCGCCCGGCCTGCCGGGCTCGGAGTTGCGGAGGCGGCGGCGATCTGGGTCGCCTACTCCACGGCCTACGGTGCGCTCGTCGAGAAGGCGGGGATGCGTCCCGGCGACCATGTCCTCATCACCGCCGCGTCCGGCGGTGTCGGCCGCGCGGCGATACAGATCGCCAATCAGATCGGCGCCGTGCCCATCGCCGTCACCCGGCACGCCGCGAAACAGGACGACCTGCTCGCCACCGGCGCAGCCGCTGTCGTCGCCACCGACCGGATCGGCGTCGCCGAAGCCGTCCGCCACCACACCGGCGGGACCGGCGCCGACATCGTCCTCGACCTCGTCACGGGCCCAGGTCAGCTGGATCTCCTGGCGGCGGCCCGCCCGGGCGCAACGCTGGTCGCCGCCGGCTTCCTGGACCCTCGGCCGGCATCCTTCCCGGCAGGCACACCGCTGACGATCCACGGCTACCGAAGTTTCGAACACACCCTCGACCCTGTGGTCGTCAAGCGTATGGCGGCGTTCTTGAACGCCGGTGTCCGCCTCGGCGTGCTACAGCCGGTCGTCGACAAGACGTTCGCCCTCGACGAGGTGGTCGAGGCGCACCGCCACTTCGAGAAGGGGCTGTACGCCGGGAAGATCGTCGTGACGATCTAGGTGCGGGAGTCGGCGATCGAGTCGCGGACCTTGCGGCGGACGGCCTCGATGTCGTCCTCGGGCGGCGGTGCGCGCGGGGTGGCACCACGTGGCGTACCAGCGCAGCCGCTCCCCGCGAGGGAGCTGCCGTTCCTGCCATACCGCGTGCGTCCACATCGCACATCCCACATGAAGCCGGATGAGTGCAACGCTGACCCAGGTGCCCGACACAAGCCCGCCGCGGTGCGCGCCCGCGGACGACACGCCTCTACCGAGCACGCGGTTTCGATCGCACCCAGCCGAAGGTCAGTTCCACCGCGCGCCTCCACTTCTCGTACTCGTCCTCGCGATGCGCGGGGTCCATTCGCGGAAGCCATTGGGCGGCAAGGCGCCAATTGTTGCGCAGTCCCTCCAGATCCGGCCAGTAACCGACAGCGAGGCCGGCGGCATACGCCGCACCCAGCGAGACGGTCTCGGCGACCAATGGGCGCAAGACGGGTACGTCCAGTACGTCGGCCACGATCTGCATGAGCAGGTTGTTCGACGTCATGCCGCCGTCCACGCGCAGAGTGGCGGCCTGCAGGCCGGAGTCGGCGTTCATCGCCTCGACCACGTCGCGGGTCTGCCACGCGGTGGCCTCCAGCACGGCGCGGGCGATGTGCCCCTTGGTGATGTAGGAGGTCAGTCCGGCAATCAGGCCGCGGGCGTCGCTGCGCCAATGCGGCGCATACAGCCCGGAGAACGCGGGCACCACATAGCAGCCGCCGTTGTCTTCGACGGTGCGCGCGAGCGTTTCGATCTCCGGCGCGCTGGTGACCAGGCCGATGTTGTCCCGCACCCACTGCACGAGCGAGCCGGTGACCGCGATCGGTCCCTCCAGCGCGTACACCGGCTCGGGGCCGATCTGGTAGCCGATCGTGGTGAGCAGGCCGTGCTCGGACCGCACCAGATCGCGTCCGGTGTTCATCATGAGGAACCCGCCGGTGCCGTAAGTGCACTTGGTTTCCCCACGCGCGAAACAGGTTTGGCCGAACAGCGCGGCGTGCTGGTCGCCCAGCGCGGCGGCGATCGGGATGCCCGGCACCACCCGGCGGGTCACGCCGTAGGACGCGGTGGAGCGCTGGATGCGCGGCAGCATCGCCGCGGGAATGCCGAAGAACGCCAGCAGTTCGTCGTCCCACGTGAGGGTGCTGAGGTTCATCAGCAAGGTGCGGCTGGCGTTGGTGACATCGGTGAGGTGCAGCCCGCCGTCGACCCCGCCGGTGAGATTCCAGATCAGCCAGGTCTCCATGGTGCCGAACAGCACCTCGCCGCGCTCGGCGCGCTCGCGCAGACCCGGGACGGCGTCCAGCATCCACCGCAGCCGCGGCGCCGCGAAGTACGTGGCCAGCGGCAGGCCGCACAGCTCGCGGATCCGGTCCGCACCCGGACGTTCGCGCAGCTCGCCGACCAACTCCTCGGTGCGCACGTCCTGCCAGACGATGGCGCGCCCGATCGGCATCCCGGTGCGGCGGTCCCACACCACGGTGGTCTCGCGCTGATTGGCGATGCCGAGCGCGACGATCTGGTTGGCGGCCACGCCGGAATCCCGCATCGCCTGCGGCACGATCCGCTCGACGTTGCGCCAGATCTCCAGCGCGTCCTGCTCGGCCCATCCCGGGCGCGGATAGTGCTGCTGGTGCGGGCGCTGCCCGACGCCGACCAAGCGGGCGCGCTGGTCGAACAGTATGCAGCGGGTCGAGGTAGTGCCCTGATCGATGGACAGCACGTAACGTTGCGTCATCGGCGGCCGCCTTCAGTCGAAGTCCGCCAGTCACCGGCCCGCCGGAACTCAGTGCGGCGCACCGAGATCCCTCGAGACCGCCCGTGCGGCGTCGAGGACGTAACCGACCAGCGCCGGCCGGTGCCGCAACTGTGCGTCGCACAGTCGATCCACCCGGCCGGTGATGCCGATGGCGCCGACCACGAGACCGCCGGGCGCTCGGATCGGCGCGGCGATACCCGCCTCGCCCGATCGGAATTCCTCGGTGTCGCCTGCCCATCCGGCCTGCCGCACCACGGCCAGCGCCCTGGCCAGCGCGGCTCGGTCGACGAGAGTGCGGTGTGTGAGCGGAGCCAGTTCGCTTCCGCGTACCGTGGCGGCCAGGTCGGTGTCGTAGGCCAGCAGGACCTTGCCCAGAGCAGTGGCGTGCGGGGGCAGGAGTTCGCCGAGCTCGAGCGCCTGCTCGGTGTTGTCCGGCCGGAACACGTGGTGGACCACCACCACCGCGCCGCCGATCGGGGCGCCGATCCGCACCGACTCTCCGGTGCGCGCCGCAAGGGCGTCGGCCCAGTTGATCGCCCGGGAGCGCAGCTCGTTTGCGTCGAGATAGCTGGTGCCCAGATGCAGCAGCGCGGCGCCGAGCTGGTATTTGCCGGTTGCCGGGTCCTGCTCAACGAAACCGACGCCCTGCAACGTGCGCAGAATGCCGTGCGCGGTCGGCTTGGCGAGATCGAGCGCACCCGCGATGTCGCCGATGCCGAGACGACCGGATCCACGGGCCAGCAGCCGCAGTACGGCCGCCGCTCGCTCGATTGATTGGATCGGACCTGGCATGTCGGGAAACCTCTCCGGCGAGTGGCGATTCGACAATGTCGAATCTTCGGTAATACCTGGGTTACATCATTGAAACCCAGTGTGAGCTGCGCCATACATCCTCCTAGCGTGTCGGACGGTAGTGGCGCCGCGGTCTGGCAACCAGCCGAGCCATTCGGCATTGTCGAATACGAGCTATGTCCGACTCGGAAATCCCCCCGTAATTTCCGTTCGGCACGGTCGCGCCCGCGACCTGCGGGGCGAAACGGAGGCTCAACGATGAACTTCGGCTCAATCTTCCTCAGCGAAGCACTCGGTACAGGAGTACTGCTGCTGCTCGGGGTCGGTGTGGTCGCGAACGTACTGCTGGCCAAGTCCAAAGGACAGGACGGCGGCTGGCTACTGATCAACTTTGGATGGGGGTTCGCGGTGCTGGCCGGCGTTTATGTCGCCTACAAGACCGGCGGCCACCTCAATCCTGCGGTCACCATCGGCATCCTGTTCAGCGGTGCCGACGAGTACGCCTCCGGTATCGCCATCTCGGGCGCCACGACGCTCGCCTATCTGAGCGGTCAGCTGGCCGGCGCGTTCCTCGGCGCGACCGTTGCCTACCTGGCCTACAAGCGCCACTTCGACGAGGAGACCGACGAGGAGAAGAAGCTCGCGGTGTTCGCCACCGGCCCCGCGATCCGCGCCTTCCGCTGGAACTTCGCCACCGAGGTGATCGGCACGTTCACCCTGGTCCTGGTGATCCTCGCGTTCGGACACACCCCCAGTGGACTCGGCCCGGTCGCGGCGGCGCTCCTCGTCGTCGGCATCGGCGCGTCGCTCGGCGGCCCGACCGGATACGCCATCAACCCGGCTCGCGACCTCGGTCCGCGCATCGCGCACGCACTCCTGCCGGTCAGCCAGCCCGTGCCGGCCGATGAGGCCCGGGTTCCGGTGGGCGTCGGCGCCCGTTCGTCGGTCGAGTCGCCCGACGTCAGCGCCGAACCGAGCCGCAAGAACTCCGACTGGGGTTATGCCTGGGTGCCGGTGCTCGGCCCGCTGGTCGGCGGCGCGCTCGCCGGTCTCGCTGCCCAGTTCCTGTTCTGAGTCCATTTCCGACAGCAGTTTCTCGAAAGGACCGCGATGACCAAGTTCGTCGGCGCCATCGACCAAGGCACCACGAGCACCCGCTTCATGGTGTTCGACCACAGCGGCAACGAGGTTGCCCGCCACCAGCTCGAGCACGAGCAGATCCTGCCGCGCCCGGGGTGGGTGGAGCACAACCCGACCGAGATCTGGGAGCGCACCCGCGCGGTCATCCAGAGCACCCTCACCAAGGCCGATCTGGTGGCGAGCGATCTGGCCGCGGTCGGCGTCACCAACCAGCGCGAGACCACGGTGGTGTGGAACCGCAAGACCGGGCGGCCGTACTGCAACGCCATCGTGTGGCAGGACACCCGCACCGATCGCATCGCCTCCGACCTGGAGAAGGCCGGGCACGGTGACACCATCCGGCGCAAGTCGGGCCTGCCGCCGGCCACCTACTTCTCCGGCGGGAAGCTGCGCTGGATCCTGGACAACGTTCCGGGTGTGGCCGAGGACGCCGAGCGTGGCGACGCGCTCTTCGGCACCACCGACACCTGGTTGCTGTGGCAGCTCACCGGCGGCGTGGACGGCGGGGTACACGTCACCGATCCGACCAATGCCAGCCGCACCATGCTGATGAGTTTGGAGACGCTGGACTGGGACGACGAGCTGCTGTCGATCTTCGGCATCCCGCGCGCGATGCTGCCCGCCATCGCGCCCTCGTCCAACCCGGAGCTGTTCGGGACCACCCGCGCCGACGGTCCGTTCGGCGGTGCGGTGCCGCTGTCGGGTGTGCTCGGCGACCAGCAGGCGGCCACGGTGGGGCAGGTCTGCTTCCGTCCCGGCGAAGCCAAGAACACCTACGGCACCGGCAACTTCCTGCTGCTGAACACCGGAACCGAGATCGTGCGGTCGCAGCACGGACTGCTCACCACGGTCGCCTACCAGCTCGGCTCGGACAAGCCGGTGTACGCGTTGGAGGGTTCGATCGCGGTGACCGGCTCGGCGGTGCAGTGGCTGCGCGATCAGCTGGGCATCATCTCCGGTGCGGCGCAGAGCGAATCCCTGGCCCGGCAGGCCGAGGACAACGGCGGGGTGTACTTCGTCCCGGCGTTCTCGGGACTGTTCGCGCCGTACTGGCGCTCGGACGCGCGCGGAGCCATCGTCGGCCTGTCGCGCTACAGCACCAACGCCCACGTGGCGCGGGCGACGCTGGAATCGATCTGCTACCAGTCCCGCGACGTCGTCGAGGCCATGCAGGCCGACTCCGGGGTGAAGCTCGACGTGCTGCGTGTGGACGGCGGCGTCACCGCCAACGAGCTGTGCATGCAGTTGCAGGCCGACTTCCTCGGTGTGCCCGTGTCGCGGCCGGTAGTCGCCGAGACCACCGCGCTGGGCGCCGCTTACGCGGCGGGGCTCGCCGTCGGCTTCTGGAACGACACCGACGAGCTCGAACAGAACTGGAACGAGGCCAAGCGCTGGACTCCCACCTGGTCGGACGAGCAGCGCGAGCGCGGCTACGCGCGCTGGAAGAAGGCCGTCTCCCGCACCCTCGATTGGATCGACGTCGACGAATGAGGGGCGACGCCGGCCGATCCGAATAGCACCGAAACAAGGAGAGATACCGCTGTGTCCGCACGATTGGACTCCCAGTACCGCGCCCGCGCGGTGAACTCAATCGGCGACACCGAGAGCGATGTGCTCGTCATCGGCGGTGGCGTGGTCGGCGCGGGCGCCGCCCTCGACGCCGCCTCCCGCGGCCTGACTGTGACCCTGCTTCGGGCAAGTCGTTAGCTGACGTCGAATCCGACGTCGGTTTTTGTGAGGTCGCAGCAGCCTTGGGTCTGGTTCTGCCGGGTATCTTCGGAAATGCCACGTGGCTCGTGCCGTCTGCGGGAATCGGTCTCGCGCTTCTCATGGTCGGCGCTGTAATCACCCACCTGCGTTACCAGGAGTACACCCGATCACGCGGCGCCACGGTCTTCGGCGGTACGTCGGCGCAGGCTCGGCTGCTGGAGGTCTGGCGGTACATAGGCCACATCGATCGGTCCGGTGTCGGTTCCTGGCGGCACGATCTCATCTATGCGGTCCAACAGGTCGTCGGCGAGGGGCGTGCCGGTTCCCGCGAGTAGGTCGTCCAACTGCTCGACAGTGCGCGGTCCGACGATCGCCGTGGTGACCGCGGGGTGGGCGATGACGAACGCGAGTGCGAGGTGAGTCAGCGGCAGTCCGCTCTGTTCGGCGATGGGAATGAGCGCTTCGACGGCGTCGAGTTTTCGTTCGTCGCTCATGTGTTGTGGCACCCAGTGCATCAGGGCCGCCGATGCTTGCTCTCCGCCACTCTTGCGGTAGCGACCGGTGAGCAGTCCCATCGACAGCGGACTCCAGACCAAGGTCCCCAACCCATAGCGCTGACAGATCGGGAAGATCTCGCGCTCGGCACTTCGATTGAGGATCGAGTAGTGCGGCTGTTCGGTGCGGAACTTGGCCAGGCCACGACGTTCGGAAACCCATTGGCCTTCAACGATGCCGGAGGCCGGGAGGTTAGAGTGTCCGACGGCCCGCACCTTGCCTGCGCGCAGCAGATCGGTCAGCGCGCTCAGGGTTTCCTCGATGTCCGTGCCGGAGTCGGGGTGGTGCATTTGGTAGAGGTCGATGTGGTCGACACCCAGCCGACGCAGCGACGCTTCGACGGCCGAGACGATCCACCGGCGGGAGTTGCCCCGATGGTTGGGTCCGGGGCCCATCGCACCGTTGAACTTGGTGGCGAGAACGACGTCGTCACGACGGCCGCGCAGTGCCTTCCCGACGATCTGTTCGGTCTCACCGTCACCACCGCCGTAGACGTCGGCAGTATCGATAACGTTGATGCCGCTGTCGAGGGCCCGATGGACGATGCGTGCGCACTCGTCATGGTCGGGGTTGCCGAATCGCCCGAACTTCATCGTGCCCAATGCGTAGGGGCTCACCTGAATTCCGGTGCGGCCGAGGGGGCGAGTGCGCATGCGGTGTCTCCTGTGTGGTTGTTCGCGACCTGGACCTTCGGGGTGCGACCGGGTCTGGTCGCACCCCGAAGAGAGCGTTAGGCCGGGACGTATTCGGCTGCGACGTCGAGGATCCAGGTGACACCGAAGCGATCACTGAGCATCCCGAAAGCGGGCGCCCATTGAGCTGGGCCGAATGCCTCGATGATCGTCGCGCCTCCGGCGAGGCGTTCCCACAGTGCGCCGACCTCCTCGAGGGTTTCGCCGCGCACCGAAAGGAAGAACCGTTCCTCGGTGATGGTGGTGCCGTTTTCGCGGCGGGTGGTGGGCGCGGCTGGGGTCGCAGGGGTGTCCTGGCCGGGCACGTCGTAGGCCATGACCCGGAACCCGTTGTCGGCGACGACCTGGCCGAACACCACTTTGGTGGCGTCGGGCAGTTCGGTCGGCATCCCGAAGTCTCCGTAGGTGGCGAGAGTGAGCTGGCCCCCGAACACCGACTGGTAGAACTCCAGGGCCGCGCGGGCCTGACCGCGGAAGTTCAGGTGGGCAACAGTGTTGACCGTCATGGTGATTGATGTCCCTTCGAGTGGTTTTCGCCGCCGGTGGGCGACGAATTCCACACTGTCACCGGTAGAGGACAGGGATTGTCCTCTACTCGTGGCAATCTGGAAACCATGCCGATATCGACCTCGACGGCGACCTCTCGCCGCCTGCTCTCGCTGCTGTCTTTGCTGCAGGTCCGCAGGGACTGGCCAGGGGGTCTGCTCGCCGAGCGGCTCGACGTCAGTGGACGCACAGTGCGCCGCGACGTCGATCGCCTGCGCGAGCTCGGCTATCCCATTCAGGCGATCAAGGGCCCTGAGGGCGGCTACCGGCTGGAGGCAGGCAGTGAGCTCCCGCCGCTGTTGTTCGACGACGAGCAGGCCGTCGCGCTCGCCGTGGCATTGCGGATCGCGGTTGGGACCGGGGCGGGAATCGAAGAGAACGCCGCGCGAGCCCTCGCGACCGTGCGACAGGTCCTGCCTTCCCGATTACGGCAGCGAGTCGATGCGCTCGAGATCGCCGCGGCCGGGGCCGACGTCCAAGTCGATACTCAGAGCCTGGTGGATCTGAGTATCGCGATTCGTTCCGCGGAGGAAGTACGGTTCGACTACCCGGAGGCGACCCCCTCTGACGCGGTCGATCCGCGCCCGTTCCGCCGGATACATCCCCATCACCTCATAGTCCGGAACGGGCGCTGGTACCTGATCGGCTGGGACCCCGAGCGTGCCGACTGGCGGACCTACCGCGCGGACCGGATGACCCTCCGCATCCCCAACGGCCCACGCTTCTCACCCCGGCAACTACCAGGCGGCGATGTCGCAGCCTTCCTCTCCGCCCGCTTCAAAGGCTCTGCCGGTGCCGACGTCTGGCCGTGCAACGGCGAGGTGATCCTCCATCTGCCTGCCCCGCAAGTTGTTCCGTTCGCCGTCGATGGAGTCGTCGAGGCGCTCGACCAAGGGCGAACCAGACTGCTGATCGGTTCGTGGTCATGGGCGGCGCTCGCTGCGACGCTGGCGCGCTTCGATACCGAGATCGAGGTGGTGGCCCCGCAATCGCTACGCGACGCCTTCGCCGATCTATCCGGTCGCGCAGACCGGGCCGCGCAGGTGAGCGCATAACCTGGTCGGAAAGACACAGTCGGATCGATTGCCCGACAGGGGTCCTCGCCGCCTACCTTGCCAGATCGGATCACGTCATCTGACAGGTTGTTGAGGTATCGATGGGTCCACTTTCGCTGTGGGATCGGCGCTCTCATTCAGCTGTTGGCATGGACGCCTTCGCCAGTTCCTGAAGTGCGGTGCATCAGATTGATCGAGTCGCGCTGGCCGAATGTGGCCCAATCAATCTGATGCCTGCGGAATCCGTCTCGGGAGCACTGTCCGAGCTCACGCAGGGTGGCGATGACGCATCCAGGGTCCGGCGAGGTATCGGATCACCGAGTTCAGCTGTGGCGGTGAGCATCTCGCCTTCAGGCCACCCCATACTCGTCCTCGAGGTGCTCGAACGCGCTGATCCAGAAACCGGAGTCCGCCCAGCCTGACATCGTCACCGATTCGCTCAGCTCGCGTAGGACCGTGGCCGGTTCCTCACCTTCCTCCAACCGGGCGAGGTACCGGGTCAACATGCCCACCGCCCCGGCCAACTCGGCGAGCGAGTCGAAGGCGCGGCCGCGGTAGCCGGCACCGTGGTCCCACCCGCTCGGGTCATAGACGTCCACGACACCGAGCTCGCCATCGAGCATCAGTGTGTAGTCGTTGCCGTAGACGCCAAGTCCGTAGCAGTACTTCACCGGAGCAGAGTCATCATCGGGCTCACGGCGACCGAACAGCTCATCGGGGTCCTCCTCCCACAAACCTTGTGCAGGCAGGTCCGAGGAGTCGAAGCGGACGGCACTCAGGAACACCGCCGGGTACCCGATCGTCGAGAGAAACCTCCGGCTTTCCTCGTGCCTCAACCCCTCGGGAAGATCCGCCGGGCGCCATACCGAATCCGCCCCGACGCACGCTTCCAACCACTCCGCCGAGGGCCGGGCTGCGGCCGCGTCGATATCCGTCATGCCGACATTGAAGCGTGTACGCAAGACGACCGTTTCAACTGCCCCCACGACTGGGACGCCACAACTTCCCTCGCGCAACCTCACGGCATCGGATTGATCGAGTCGGCATCAGTTCGGCAGAGTCAGGACATGAGCGCACTCGGGTGCTGCATGCGATCGTGACCAGTGCGTCACCGGCTGACACGGTCGGTGCTTGACGGCCTCCATCTGGCACGCATCCGGATCACCACCTAGGCTACCTACCTCCAAGGACTCTGATCTGCGCGGTGCGGAACAGGCACCATTGTCGGTAGACATGAGCTGATGCGTCCATGAAAGACCATGCGGGCCAGCAGAATTCAGCGTCCGCCGGGCCGCTCCAGGCGTCGGCTACTCGGCGGGATGCCACGCTGCGTCAGCGCCTGTTCCGGCGTCGTTCCGCGGCAAGGCCGGCGTATCGGGCCGGGACGAACGGGGCCAGGTATTCGGTCATGAGATTGCTCGCCCGCCGTGTGCGCAGGCCCATATCGGCAACGAGTTCATCGATGTGGTGTGAGAGGAAGGGGCCGAGCAGATATCCCTGCGGTCGCGCGGGTAGGACCTCGGATGACCAGGCTCGTACCCGGCCGATCTCGGCCTGCATCGCATCGGCAGTCGGAAGCGCGAGTTCGCCGCGGAAGCCCTGCGAAAGCCAATGAGCGGAGATTTCGGAGGTGAGCTGACAGGCGGTCGATGACGCGTAGCCGACGAAGCCGAGCCGAGGTTCGGTTGGCGGGAGGATGTGACAGTAGAGCTGGAAGTTGCCGTCGCGCACAACGGCAGCTTGCAATTCGGGCCCCAGAAAGGGAAGGGATCGTCGCCAGCCGGTCGCAAAGATCACCAGATCGGCGTCGATTCGATCGCCGCTAGGAGAACTCGAGAGGAGTCGTCCGAAGGGCGCGGTCGGAACACACCCGCAACAGACATGACATCGACAGCGCAGGACAACCACAGAAAGATCCATCAATGAGATGCGGCGTCGCGGCTCCACCCAGGACGTCCGAATGCACAGGCAACAGGCGATTCTCGCCCGATGCCGTCACCCTAGCCGCGCCCAAACCTGCGCTTAGGGCGATTGACAGCTCTAGCGCCCTCCAGCCGGAACTACCATGCGAGCCGACTGTCACCAGCGCCCCAACCAGCGCTCTCGGCTGGGCGCGTATCTCACTGGAGAGCAGCTCCCAGCGCCCAGCGCACTGTCCTACGAGCCCGCCCTCGCATAGGCCGCTCACAACATCTGCGGGCGCACCGCCCGCGCCGCGGCACGTCATAGCCATCGGCTCGCGCCACTCACGCCCCACACCAGGCTGCGTTCCGGTCCCGCTCGCCGGCTCCACGCTTTTGCTCCGCCGACCGGCCCACGTGTCCCACCGCAATGCCCCATTGTCCATCGAGGGGCGGCGACGCCTCGTGCAACGCTGCCAATCCCGCCCGATCGCTTATGTCGTTGCTGGCATGGGGATCTCTCGTCGATGTGCGTCCAAGTGGGTCAACCATTTCCGTCGCACAAATCTCAATAATGTTGTCACACTGCAGTTTTTATAGTTATCGGTTCGTCGGTATAGCAACGCTGATCGCGCACCAGCGCCCAGAGCACATCGACTCGGCGGCGAGCCAAGGCGATGAGTGCTTGGGTGTGTGTTCGTCCGTGTCCACGTTTCCCCCTTCCTGCGGCGTCCACCGTGATCGAAACACGGCCGGCCCCTCATGTGCCGGATCACTGTGCAGTGCAGGATATTCAGTGCGAACCCCGACCGTCACAAAGAGCCGCTCCTCCAGTTCGACGGCTTGCCCCATACCCCAACGCGATATGCTACGACGGTCAGCACAGGCCCCTGCCAGTTCCCTGCAGAGCTATCGGCGGTGCCGACGGCTGAGTTAGTGCATACCACAACGGCTTTGGGTAGTCGTGCACATCTCGGCGGTCAATCGCTGTTTGGTGTGCTGCCGTGGACCTCGGCTGATCGTTTGCAGATCACCGTTGATGGACAAGCCGACAATGTGCAGCATCGTCCGCTACCAGGCGCTGCTACAGGCGACACGGTATGAGTGGCAACACCGGCCACTCGCGTGAATGGACGACGAGGAACTCGCCTACATCGACGAGGTCCATCACCAACTGTCCAGCCCCCTCTCTGAGCGCCAATTCGCCGTGCTGCGCCGATGGCGGCAAGGCGGCTACGCCAAAGACCAATGAGCGCATCGTGAGCAGATTATTCAGGGCGCTTCCGGCAGTTACCGCTCCGGTTTCAGCGCGACACACGAACTCACCCCGCCGCGGCGTGAAACCTCTCCCGATGCTCCACCCATGGACGCTCCCACTGCTCCGGACTCATCGCCAACAACTCCCGCAACTTCCCCCACCCCACCTCACCGGTCGGCGTATACACCTGCATCCACGCATGCGGCACCGACGGCAACGACATACTCGTCAAGAACATCTCCAACTCCCCCACCGCCAAATTCCGCACCAGCTTCGTCCTACTCGCCGGCACCGCCACATCGTTCAACGCCCACAACGACGCGAAAGTCTCACTCTCCGAACACAACTCCGCAACGAACTCCTCCCACCCCGGATCACCCAGATTCTTCGCGTGCGCCCCACGCAAATACCCCACCATCCGACGAAGATCATCCCAATTATGGTGATAAGTATTGCAACACTCCGGCGTCAGAAAAACGCGACGAGCCACATTACGTTCCCTCAACAGGAAGCCTGGGCACAGCGCCTCATACGGCTTGTTGTGCGCCAGCACGTCATACCGCGCACTCAACACCACCCCCGGCAACGGCTCCAGATGATCCAAAATCACCTGCACCTCCTCCGGCAACGCCGACCCCGAATGCCCCGAAGACACCGTCGGCACATCAGCCATCCGATACAAATGCGCCTTCTCCGCCGCATCCAACGACAACGTCCGCGCCACCGCATTCAAAACCTGCACACTCACATTGATTTCTCGACCTTGTTCAAGCCAGGACAACCACGGAAAGATACATCAATGAGACGCGCCGTCGCGGCTCCACTCAGGACATCCGGATGCGCAGGTCAGGGCGCTTCTCGCCAAATGCCGTCACTGTAGCCGCGTCCAACCCTGCGTATAGGAGGGTTGACAGCTCTCGCGATCTCCAATCGGAACACTCACGCGAACCGACTGCCACCGGCACCATCAACCAGCCCTCTCGGCTGGGTACTTACGGGCGCCAGCCAGCGCCGCATTTTGTAGCGTGACCATTAGATGGATGCCTGACTCTCGACATAGCCGCGCCAGCTCGAGGGCTTCGAGCAGGCGGTGGTAAACGGCTTCTCCTTGAGCACATGGGCCCCGCGCTCACGGCCGCGGCGTTGCGTTGGCCGTGAGTCGGTACATGCAGTCACTCCTTCCCGGAGAAGAGGCAGGCGAGGACGATCGCAACCAGGGAATCGACGGGGCGGCCAGGACGCCGCGGTCGTCGAGGTCGCGCAGATGAACGACCGCGGCCGTCCTCTCGAGCACGCACTGCATTGAGATTCTCGCCGGACCCCGGAGGTCCGGCGCTGCAGTACTTCACGAACGCCATCAAGCGCCGCGGTTGTTGAGATTCTCGCCGGGCTCAGAGGTCCGGCGCTGCCCTGAGGACGTTCGCGCGCTGTATCCTAGTCAGCGGTTAGCCGTCTGCTGATCGACCTGCGCGCCCCCGCTGGGACGTTGCGGGCATAGCCGCTCGAACTTCCGCACGGCTCGCGGTGGATTACCACGCGTGACTTCACCGTCTCGGCACCATTGCCAAACTTTGACATTCGGTGGAGATTGGATCACACCGCCACAGTGGCGCGTTACCGTCCGCTGACGGCGTCATCAGACCGCGTAGACCCACGAGCCGTCCGGCCTACAGCCGCGATCTCGATTGCCCTGCCTGCAGGTCACCGCCGCGACTGGCTGCGTCTCCACGTCGATACGCGGCAACTGCCTTGACCCGAGGTAAACCTTGGTAGACCACTTCGAAGGTTGATGAGCCGCGCGCAACACGCTGGTCGGTCCGCAATGCGGCTCGTTTCGCTCATATAGAGGGCGCAGCTATCAAAGCATCTACTGCGGCCGCGGCCGGAATCCCTAGGGAGTCGCGCTACTCCGGACCGGCCGACAAATTTCGCCAGCCTAACGGTGTGCCATACTGGTCTACAATACGGACCGACTATCCCGAACGATACGAAGGAGCGCGCAGTGAGGAGCGTGCGAACGACATTCCAGATCCTCGACGCCGTCGCGGACAAGCAGCCAATCGGCCTCAGTGAGCTCGCGCGCCAACTCGGTCTACCCAAGAGCACCGTGCAACGCAGCCTCGCCACTCTCGCCGAGCTCGGCTGGATCCGTTCCGACGGACGTGAAGCCACCCGCTGGGTGCTCGGGGAGCGGGTGCGTGTTCTCAGCGAGAAGATCGATGATTTGGGTCGCCTTCGCGAGGTGGCTCCCCCAGTCCTTGAACGGCTCAACAGCGAGACGCTCGAGACAATCCACCTGGCCGTGCCTGAGACAGACGCGATGCGACTGGTGGAGCGACGGGAGAGCAAACATGCGTTGCGACTGGTTCAGCCGATCGGCACCCGATCTCCGCTGCATGCCGCTTCGACTGGGAAATCCGTACTCGCTTACCTCACGGCGTCCGAGATCGATGAATACCTCGACAGGGAGCTGATGTCGCTCACGCCTCATACGATTACCGATCCCGAAGCGCTCCGGGCTGAGCTCGCAACCATTCGAGAACGCGGCTATGCCATCTCCGAGCAGGAGATGACGGACGGTATCATCTCCGTCGCGGCCTGCATTCGCCAACTGGGCGGTCGCCCAATCGCGGCGCTGAGCATTTCGGGGGCAGCTTCTCGAATGTCACCGGATGTGTGCGAAACGTACGGTCGTAAGGTCGCGGCTGCGGCTGCTGAAATTGCCGCAAGCATCCGGTGACGCTGAGTCCCTTGTATTCGCAACCTGCGGCATGTCACTGATGTTTGGCGCTAGGGTTGGCCAACGCTGCCGCGATCGGACGGCAGCGCCAGCCACCTAGAAACAACGGTGGACAGACGGATGATCCCGCGTCTTCGAACCCGATCAAATCGATGAATGTACTTAATCACTACGGCATCCGCAAAAGCGCTACCGTCGTACCAAGCGCGCTGGACAGGTTGGGCGATCGGCGCTGCCTTGGGGGTTGGGGTCAACCGAATCCCATGGCACTACGGGATCGCATTTCCGTTGCTCTTGGGCGGATCCTGGGGCTGCTGGTCTGCAATGCCGTCGGCCTGTGCCACGGCCGCTACGGCCGCGGCGACGGCAGGCGCGACCCGCGGGTCGAGCGGGCTCGGGACGAGCCTATCGGCGGCCAGCTCATCAGCGACGACCGAAAAGATTGCCTGCGCGGCCGCGAGCTTCATGCTCTCGGTGATGCGGCGAGCGCCCACGTCGAGCGCACCTTTGAACACACCGGGAAAGGCGAGCACATTGTTGATCTGATTCGGGAAGTCACTGCGGCCGGTGGCGACGACAGCAGCGTGGCGAGCGGCGACCTCGGGATGGATTTCTGGATCCGGGTTCGACAGCGCGAAGACAATCGCGTTGTCCGCCATCTCCGCAACGACTTCCTCCGGGACAGTGCCGGCCGAGACGCCGATGAATACATCTGCGCCGCGCATAGCCTCGATCGGCCCGCCATATCGGCCCGCCGGATTGGTGCGGGTGGCCAGATCGATCTTGCTCGGGCCGAGGTCGGTACGGTCGCGGGACACGATTCCTTTCGAGTCGAGGACAGTGATGTCCCGGATGCCCACGGCGAGCAGCATATTCGCGCAGGCCACACCGGCCGCACCTGCCCCGGAGATAACGACTCGCAACGCGCGCAGATCGCGTCCCTGCAGCGTGACCGCGCCCTTGAGGGCGGCGAGAACGACGATGGCGGTGCCGTGTTGATCGTCGTGCATGACCGGGCAGTCGAGCGCCTCGATGAGACGCTTCTCGATTTCGAAGCATCGCGGGGCCGAGATGTCCTCGAGGTTGACTGCGCCGAAACTCGGACGAATCCGGACGAGCGTTTCGACGATCTCGTCCGGATCCGTGGTGTCGAGCACCAGGGGAATGGAGTTCAACCCCGCGAACTTCTTGAACAGGGCAGCCTTACCTTCCATCACCGGCAGGGACGCGCGCGGGCCAATGTTCCCGAGGCCGAGGACGGCGGTGCCGTCGGAGACGACGGCGACGAGCCGGTCGGTCCATGTGTAGCGGCGGGCAAGAGACTCGTCCGCGTGGATGGCGCGGCTCACCTGGGCAACGCCCGGGGTGTAAGCGATCGACAGGTCGCGCTGGCTCTCCAGCGGCGCAGTCAGCTCGACGGACAGTTTGCCGTCGATGTGACTGTCAAAGATCTCCTCGTCAGTCAGTGCGACTTTTCGAGCAGCTACAGATTCGGACACTCTTGACACGTTGAAACTCCTGACGGTTGTGGCGGCGACTTCTGGAACAGCAAGGCTGGGTCGCCATCCTGGCTCCGGTGCGCGATATGGACATAGATCAGCCGAGGCCGAGTTACGAAGGGGGAACGGCAAGTACCGGTATTGCCTCATCAAACCGTCTGATTTGTCGGCAAGTTCAGGCCCATGGGGGGGCGCAGTGAGTCGGCGCCTGACACATTCGGCGGGTCCAAGCCGCTGCTACAACGGCAGACCGGGCGTCCATGGTCAGCGCCCACTCTCATGGGAAGGCGGGACATACAGTGTCCGCTTTGCTCAGCCGCCGTGCGGAGTCGGAGTGCATATAACCTGTGCTTGGTCGATGACACCTTTTCTGACCAGATTGTCGATATCAGTGTCCTCGTAGCCGAGTTCTCGTAGAACTTCCCGACTGTGTTCCCCCAGCGAGGGCGGGTGATTCCTGATCGGAGTGGGGCTGCCGTCCACCCACAGGGGCCCGCGGAGCAACCGGTCCTCGCTGTGTTCGTTCCGCACTGTCTGAACGAGCCCGAGTGCTTGCACCTGCGGGTCATCGAAGACTTGGTCCATGGTGTAGATGGGGCCAGACGGAACCCCGGCGGCACGCAACTGCTCCAGCCACTCATTCGCCGGCTTCTTGCCGAAGAGCTCGTTCAGCTCGGCGGACAAGGCGCTCCGATTGGCGGCTCGCAAGGCCGAAGCCGAGTACTCGGGGCGCCTTGTGAGTTCGGGTGCACCCAGAATCTCGCACAGCGCCGACCACTGGGCATCCGTTCCGATCGCGACATTGATGCTCGAGTCTTCCGCATGGAAGGTTCCATACGGCGAAATGATCGGGTGATCGTTGCCTTGTGGTTGTGGCACTTCCTGGACAGACAGATAGCGCTGCGCCTGAAAGGTCATCAACGAAATCGCACTTTCCAGGAGCGATGTGTTCATCCGAATTGCCCGGCCTGAAACGGCGCGGCCCACGAGCGAAGCGACGATTCCGATCGCGGAGAACATACCGGCGGCCATGTCGACGACAGGTACGCCAACGCGCATCGGCGTGTGCTCACCGGCTCCGGTCACTGACATCAATCCTGACATCCCTTGAGCGACCTGGTCGAGACCGGCGTCGTTCCGCAGTGGACCGATCTCACCGAACCCAGACACGCTCGACAGCACCAGATCGGGCCGGTCGACCTGCAACCGCTCAGGATCCAGGCCGAGCTTGGCGAGCACGCCAGGCCGGAAGTTCTCCACGAGCACATCGGCCTCCGCGACCAAGTCAGCCAGGATGGTCCGGGCCTCCGGGGTGCGAAAATCCAATGCCAACGAACGCTTGTTACGGTTGGTGCTCAAGTAGTAGAGGCTGCGCGAGCCGTCGAAGGGGGGCCAATTCCGCGTCGCGTCGCCATTGGGAAGACCCTCTACCTTGATCACATCTGCACCTAAGTCGCCCAGCAGCGCTGTACAAAAGGGACCCGCCAGCGCCCTGGTGAGATCAACTACCCGGATACCGCTGAGCGGGCCCGAACCTGATTTCGACTCAGCCATGAAAACCCCTCCGGTTCCGGATCTCGCAGTAGTCAAGGCGCGCGATAGCCTTCCCGCGATTCACGAGAAACGACCGCGTTCCCGAAGTCGCGCTCCGGGTCGATCGATTTTCGAGAATAGACATGGCAACTCCGTTCACTTCACGTTTTGCAGTCGGGCCGGATTCCCGCCCCAGGCAGGTGTCTGGGATGGCACCGAAATTCGTGGGAAAGATGCCCACCGCACCAGCGGGATCACAGGCCCGCCGATCGTTGCGCTGCATTGCGAATCAATTTGCGGGTGGCGACCATCGTAGAGGCGTCACCCCGAAGTACTGCATCGGTAAAATTTGTCACTAGCTCGTCGAGCTCACTACTACATTCATCGACCAGACCGATACGCGCCGCCTGCGCCGCATCCAGGCGTTGTGCGGTGAACAACATGTGTGCCGCACGGCCGGATCCCAGGAGTTCGACAAGCCTTCCGATTGAGCCCCTGTCGTAGACGATTCCGTGCCGAACCGCGGGAATCGCAAAGAATGCGTTGGAATGTGCGAACCGAATGTCGCAGGCCAGCGCGATGCTGCATCCACCGCCGATGCACGCACCCTCGATACTCGCCACGCTTGGCACCGGAAATTCAGCGATGGCACAAAGAGACCGAACTACAAGTTCGTGGAACGAGGCCGAGGCCGTGCCGTCGGACCGCTTGACCTCGCCCAGGTCGGCTCCAGCGCAAAATGCGCCACCGCTGCCCTTTACCACGAGTACGCCAATTTCCGGCCTGCCCGACGCCACCGCGAGATGTGCGAGAATGGCCTCCCACATATCCCATGAGACCGCGTTGCGTTTCTCCGGGCGACGCAACTCCAGTACGGCAACTCCACCGTTCACATCGAACCCTACAAATTCGGACAATACCTCCTCCGTCATTGAGCCGGCCAAATCGCCACCGTCCCCAGCATGCCGGTGCTCGCCGTCATCAACTGCACCGCCGGTTCGCGGCAAGCGGCGCAGCCATAGGGCACTTCACCTGAAAGAACATGCCAACCTTTCCAGATCGGTCCATCTTACGGACCGGGTGGACCATATAGAGGAACATTACCGCTTCATCGGGGATCAAGTCAACAGTCCTTCTGCTATGACAGTTAGGTTCTATGGCGCGCAAACAAAGCTTCGCCGATAGGCGGTCCATAATACGGACCGACTATCGCCCGCGGCTCGGATCCACGTGTTCGACAGACAACGTCACGGACCCACAGCGCACCGAGTTACATCGCGTGCACCCTGATCGACATGGCAGCTGCATGCGGAATCGCCGTGGGCCGATAACGCAAAGAACACGTCGACGACTGCCAGCCCGGGACCGAAACTTGGTCGCCGTCCGCTTCAGCCTCCGTCCCGAAACGAACATAACCAGTTAGCCGTTGAGAGCACCCACGGCACAACACGTTCAAGGGGAACGACCAGCAGTTCCAGGAATTGACAGAGGAATTGACAGTTCAGCCGTTCCGAAAATCTGCTTGCATCAGATTTCGAACAGCGCTGTCATGTGACGCTCAACATTCGGGAGTAGATATTCTTCAACAATCTCGATATGCCGGCTGTTTGCGACATATGCGTCGAACGAAGCCTGGTTCTCAAATATCGCCGTCACAGCATAGTCGCCGTGATCGAAGCGTACCCCAAGATCAGATCCGACACGGTAGTCGAGAACTCCATCGCTGTTCTCGCCGACATCGCGCAGTTCACTGGTGATGTAGTCGATGAGCTGGTCATCGACCGCCCCGCCCTTCCAAGCGATGATCACCGTGTGGACGACCGCGCCTTCAGGATACGAAGGAATGGCCATTGGACGCTCCCTTTCTCTCGAGACCCTTCGACGCACCGGGGAATGCATACACGGGCAGCTCGATGCTGCTGGCAAGACATCGCCCACTCATGCGATGCGCCATCCGAGTCGGTTGCGCGAGGCGTGCTGCCGATACCGCTGACCGGCTTGGCTTACCTGAGCGACGCTTGCCGTATTCGTCCCGCTTGGCGCTCCTGTGGATCAGCGTTCTAGTCGGCGGTCAGGTTCAGCGCCTGCCGGATTGCTCCGCGCAAAGCGTCCTCCGGCGAGTCCGGGCGCCCGTGTGACCGCCAGGCAATGAATCGGTCGGGCCGGACCAGCAACGCGCCGCGATCACCGATTTCGCGCACCGCTGCCCACTCACCGACGACGTCGTCGTACTCGCAGCGATACCCCACGAAGTAGATCGGCAGCTCGATAGCGAGTTCGGCACTGATCTTGGCCGCCGCCTCCGCCCATGGCTCGCCTCCGATCCCGACGATCAAGCTGAAGCGCCCATGCCCGACGAGATCAATGGTCGAGACCTGGCGACGATCGTGCTCGACCCAGGCATGTGGGAGACATGCTCCAGGGTGAGTGGTCGGTTGATAGTGCAGCACGGGGTCCCGTTCGGGCGCGGGGAAAGGTGTGCCGTCATCAACCACAGCGCAGGAGGTGTAACGCTGTCCGAGCTCGACGCCCAGGGCGTTCGACCGGTAGTGCTGCAACTCGACCGCCTCGGCAAGGGCGGCGCGTCGCTCAGCGGCACCGTCGGCATCGGAAGTGAGCTCACGCAGCGACGCCCAGCCCTCTTCGGACGACTGCCCACGCCGCAAGCCGAGCGCCCCGATCGCTGCTCCCTGGTTCTTCAGACCCTGAATCGCCCGCTCCACGATTTGCTTACCCACGGGCTGGCGCTCCTCGTCGTAGCTGTCGAGCAACCCCTCGCCAGCGCGTCCGGACAATACGAAAGCAAGCTTCCAGGCCAAATTGAAACTGTCCTGGATCGAGGTATTGCTACCCAGCCCACCCGCGGGCGGATGCCGGTGCGCGGCGTCGCCGGCGAGGAACACTCGTCCTCGGCGGTATGTGTTCGCGACCATGCGGTTGACGTGCCACTTGCTGACGCCCTTGACCCGGACCTTTGCGTTCGGCAGACCGGTCAACGAGCGGACGGACTCGATAACGGCAGTATCGGAGGTATCCGGTTCGCCATCAGCGGGGTCGTATTCGCGCACCAGCACCCAGTCGTTCCAAGGGCGGATGCAGAAGAACGATCCGGACCCGACCCACGACTCGCCGCCTGGCTGGTAAATCATGTAGATCACGCTGGGCCTATGGGCGGCATACTCGGCGAGATCCACCTCGACCCACAGATTGAGCATGTGCTTGAGCCCCGATTCGCCCTCGAAGTCGAACCCGAGCTGTTCCGCGACTCGCGAGCGGCCACCGTCCGCACCGATCGCGTACTTCGCGCGAATGACGTACTCCCGTCCGGTCGCCCGCTCACAGACGCGGGCATGGACGGCCTCCGCCGTCTGCTCGATCTGCACGAGTTCATGAAGGAACCGAACATCCGCGCCCCGCTCGGTAGCGGCCGCCAGTAACACCGGCTCCACGACGTGCTGCGGCGCGTTGAGCCCCTCACACGGACTCGCAGTTGCGTAGTCAACAGCTCGATCACCGGTGCCATAGGATCGGTAGCGAAAGATCTCTGGACCGGCGAAACTCGTCGCGAGCACGTTGTTTCCCAGCATCGGCAACGGCATACTTACCGCGCGCACGCGATCCTCGATGCCGACATCACGGAAAACCTCTACGGTCCGCTGGTTGGTAATCAGTGCGCGCGGCTGGGGCGACGTTCCCGAATACCGCGAGAGGGTGATGGTGGACACCCCATGCGCCGCCAGCAGCGTCGTTGCTGCGAGCCCAGATGGCCCCGCACCTACCACGAGGACGTCGGTTTCAATCGTATGCATCAAACAAACCTCCGATAAAACTGCAGGATCGTCACGCCTGCGAAAACGAAATCGGGCAGCCAGGCCCGGACAGCGCGCAATACTCACTGGCTCCCGGTTCAACGCTGATGACAGAGCGGATCGACCTGTGCGGTGGCGTCAGGGAACGATCACGTAGTTGCTGAACCCGCCGTGTCTGTTCTGGATGACCGACAATCCGGCATTCACGTCGGCGAGTTTGAAAATCTCGTGCTCGTACACCGACAAATCGACTTGACCGGTGGCCGCCATATCGGCCATCTCCTGGCCCTCGGCGGTGGAGAACCAGAGACTGCCGACGAATTCATTGAGGTTCGACATGGCCACGAACATGTCGATCGGAACCTCTCCCGTGACGCCACCTACATTGACGTGGATGCCCCCGCGGGCCAGAGCAGCCATCGCGGCGAGCATGGGCTCCTTCGGGGTTCCCGTAAAGAGAGCGTCGATCACGGCGCCGACGCCCTCGCCTCCGGTGAGCCTGCGGGCCCAGTCTGCTACCGGCTCTTCGTCGTAGGCAGAGTGGACCTCGATTCGCGCTGGATCGATCGCCCGGACCCGTTCGAGCAACGTACGGTCGCGCCCGGTGCCGAGAATCTGGCGCGCGCCCAAGGCCCGCGCGAACAGGGCGATGCCCAGCCCGAGGGTTCCACTGATGCCGTTGATGAGCACCGTGCTTCCCGGTCCGACTCCGGCACGACGAAGCGCCCGGTAGCCGGTACCGAGGTACCCCCAGCGCGCCGCCGTCTCATACGAGACGGTGTCCGGAAGTTTGACAAGACTGTGCAGCGGAGCGGTCATGAACTCGCAGAAACCGCCATATGGATAGTCTTCGAACAGCACGGCCGAGTGCTTGCTGAAGCCCATGTAGCCGTTGAAGGCGTAGGCCGGGCAGAGCTGCGACTTGCCCGTCCGGCAGTATCGGCAGCCGCCACAGTACCGCGCGGGGTTGACGTACACGCGATCGCCGATTTCGATGCCGCGCGCCTGCGCACCTTTCTCAACGACGACGCCCGCGGCGTCGAGACCAAAGATCGCGGGCAGTTTCGGCAGCGAAAGGTTGGGGAAGTCGTGCATGCGGGTCAGCACGTTGATCAGGTTGGGCACGAACCCGCAGGCTCGCACCTCGACCAGCACGTCCGTGGGTCGGGGAGTTGGCACCTCGACCTCGTCGATCTGCAGCGGGTCGCCGACCTTGTGCATTCGCGCAGCGCGCATCATCCTCGACATCGTTGTCCTCCTTGATACATGCACCGGACACTGCTCCGTGTCGGTTGCAGGTTCCGGCATTTCTTTCTTGGTATTGATTGGGCCGTGTGGGCTCGAGGACGTCGCGTTCCAGTGTCATCGTCCGCGGCGGCCGAAGTGAGGTTCGATGTCCCGCACATCACCTCTTGTCCGACGCCGTTGCCGCACCCAACGCCGCGCGAACCGAAGCCATCGAAGCTGCCTCCATGGCTTCGTACAACGTGAATGGATCCGCCACGTTCGCCCCGAGCGCCTTTTCGAAGTCGGCTTGCGCTTCTGTAGCCGAGTAGGACCTCTGCTCGGTGCCGCCCAAATTCGACTGGAAAACGCCGGCAGCGCTGACAGGGAGGAAGTCCTCGTAGATCACCGGCGATGCCTCGACGACGCCCCCGGCGATCAATGCCTCCAAATCCGAGACGCCGATCCGATCCGGCTTGAAACTGTCGGCGAGTCTGTAGTTGAAGTAGCCCAGGCCCTCCTGCCGCAGCGTGTTCAGATCGTCCGGAAAGCGTGCGAAGACTTCTTGCAGACGCTGCTCATAGTTGTGAGCCTGCGAGCCTTCCTCACCGCGCGCTGCGTCGAGCAATGTGTCGTACAAAGCCCTCCCCTTCGGAGTGAGGGCCAGGCCCCGCTGCTCGATCTCGCCGAATCTGGCCGTGTGAGTGCCCATCACGCCATTTGCGCCGTCATTGAAGCGAACCTCTTCCTCGAGCGCCTTGAAGCTCGTCTGGCGGAGCAGGATCGGAACTTCGCGGCGAGGAGGACCCTCGATCACGTCTTTGGCGTTGATTCCTCGGGCCTGCATCTCCTCCTGAGCGGCGTCGATATCGAGCGTTCTCGGCGTCAGATGATTGATGTGCGGCCCCCTGAAGCACGCGACGTCGGCGATCAGCCGATGCACATCGTGCAACTTCTCGTATGTCTCCGAGTCGACAACTGTGTCGCTGTGCCATCGGAACGTCTCGAGGACTTCCCGCACGAACTCGGTCGCGGATTCGCCGTCGAGACCACCGTCGCGTTCGAACTGCTCAACCAACGCGATCGCTCGGTCGGTGAAGATCTTGCGTTGTGAAAGCAGTTTTGTGGCCTCCGCCCGCAGGGCGTGGTCATCGATCAGTTCGAGACGCAACAGTGAGGTGAAGACACGAAACGGGTTGCGGTTGAGACCTTCCAACTTCACTGGCCGGAAGGCGGTCGAGTGCACTGGGACGCCCGCGACGGACAAGTCGTAGTAGCCGACGGGATGCATGCCCATCACAGCGAACACGCGCCGCATCATCGACAGTTCCGCAGCCGTCCCGACTCGGATAGCCCCGTGCCGCTCTTGGCCGAGCCGGTCGAGTTCACCCCGGCGGCGCAGATCGAGTTCCAGGTCGGGAGATCCCGCGAGCACCTTGCCGTTGACGTCGTCGACGATATCCAGCAGGTCGCCGTAAAGAGGTACCTCGGTGCGGTACATCTGCGACATCGCCTGGAAGAACGCCGTGCGAATGTCGTGCTCTGACATGAAGTCGTTTTCAGTCATTTTTCACTCTTCTCTGCGCGAGCGCCGAATTAGGGAATATTGTTCAGGCGCTCGCGACAATGCGCGCTTGCAGCGAACCGAGATGCGGGGAAGTCACTTCGACGATGTCCCCTGCTTTGAGGAAGAGGTCGAGTGGCAAACGTCCATCGGGGTCGGCGATGGTGCTGTCCACCGCGGTACCGGGGCCGGTGCCGCCACTGAGTACGTCGCCCGGGAGAAGCGTCAGATCTTCGGAGATCTGCTCCAACAGTTCGCCGAACGAGTGGATCATGTCGCGGCTGTTGAACCGCTGCCGCACCTGCCCGTTGACCCGTGTTTCGACCTCGCAGCAGTTGGGATCTACTTCGTCGACAGTGATCCACGGCCCGATCGACTTGGAGTGGTCGAAGTTCTTGTGCGCGTAAAAAGGCGCCTGGAACGCGATCTCGGTGTGGCTGCGGATGCTCCAATCGATGACCAGCGTCGTCCCCCACACTCTGTTCTCCCACCGGTCGGCCGACAAGCGCTTTCCGCCTTTGCCGAGCACCACCGCGACCTCGCCCTCGTAATCGAACAGCCCGTCCGCGCTGTTGGGAACTGGGATGTCCGAGTGCGGACCGGCCGGGGGTGATACGACCCAGAAACCGCCGGCCTTACCTTCGCGGGTCTTCGAATAGACCTCTTCTGCGGTGATCGGACGGCCACGGTTGGCGTATCCCCTGGCGACGTGGGCAGCGTAGTTGCCTCCGGCAAACGCGAACCGCCGTCCTGGGAACGGAGGATGCAGGTGCGTCGCCGAGAGGTCGGTATGCAGCCCAGGCTGGTCGGTGGCTTCGAACTGCTCCAGCAACCGACGCACACGGTCGAGTCCTCGGTCTCCCGCTTCGATCAGTGTGAGCAGCGAGGTGAAGACTTCGCCATCATCGGCCACAGTGCCGCCAGCGTGGGCGGCGAGCGCAAGGTCGAGAATACGATCTCCCTGGATCACTCCCAATCGGCCTTGCTGGCCGTAAACCACGAACTTCATCGGAATCGACCGCCTGCTGCGCCAAACGCACCCGCCTTGCCAGGGTTCGCGATCTCGGTGGCTGTGCTCATCCAAGAGCCTCGATCGAGTGGAAAACGAACCCTCCGGCAACCGACAGATCGTGGAGGGCCTCCTTCGTGGCACCCTTCGCCCTCATCCGATGTACTTCGGCCATCGTTCGTTCGTGGCCGGCCGGGGAGTTCAGGGTGACGAACTGCGCCTCGGCATCGCTCTTGTTGTTGAAGCCGTGGGTGCAGTTGCGCGGACAAAACGCGAAGGCGCCCGGAGTCAAGGCATTGGTCTCTGTCGCGCAGGTGAGCTCCAACTGGCCGCCGGTGATGAAGAAGAACTCTTCTTCAGTGGGCTGGTGATGCGGAGGCGCACCCAGGCCGGGCGGACCGGACACCAGGTTGAGCATGGCGTTTCCGCCACTCGTGTCACCGTTCAGCAGCTGCTTCCGACGCGTGGCTCCCGTCAGCGAGGAGTCGTACTCGTCGGGTGTCGTGCGCACCAATCGCGGTAGCACCGGAAGCTCGAGAAATTTTTCCCTGAGCCGCTCCAGATCACCGTGTCCCGTGAACTCGAACTCGACCGGAGGCAGCTCGTAATTCGTCTTGCCGTCGTTCTCCAGAGGCGTGTCGTCGAATCGGACACCGAATCGCGACAGGATCGCGTGGTAGCTGGATTCGTCCTGTTCCCCGGTCTCGGTCCAATGGTCGTGAGCGGCCTCGAAGGCACGCTCGGCACCGGCGGGAGAATGGACGATCACCAGTTCGACCGGCCGCTCCGAAGTGTTGCGGAAGCTTTGACGCGTGCGTGGCGGCACGAACCCCAAGCTGTGCTTGCCTACGCTGTCGACCACATTGCCGACACCGAGTTCCACCTCGCCGTCGGCGACCACGAGATACGTGTGCGTGTCCTCGTAGTAGTGGGCAGGAAGTCCCACACCGGGTGCGAGGACGACGCTGTAGGCCGCAAACCGACCCTCGCTTTGCTCTCCGCGCAGCATGGTTCGGACATCGAGATCCGCCCAGGAATGATCGATTCCCTCATCCCGATTTTCAGCGATAACGGGCACGGCCGCATGGCGCGCCCACTGCTTCCGCAGCGCCGCGAAATCCGCTGGACTTTCGATGACCGCATAGATCGACGGACGCAGTTCACCGATAGACGCATCGACACGGCGATTCTCGTCATCTTTGAACTCGGACATATCATTGACTCCTTCAAATTTCACAATTCAGCCGACCCGCTGGGGCGACAGTGAGTGCGTGGCAGCGCAATGCCCGCACGGGGACAGCTAGTTCGTGTCCCGCTCAGCTCCCACGAGGACGACCGCGATCGTTGCTGTTCGGTCGCTCCTGTTTCGCCATGCATGCCGTGTCCCGGCCTGGACAAGCACGTCGTGCTCTTTCAAGAGCACTTCCTGCTGATCATCCAACTCCAGAACGATCTCGCCGTCGAGAACGATGACGTAGTCGATCGAATCCGTGCGATGAAATCCCGGGGCACCGCCTTCGAATGTCGCCGCCATGTCCGGCTGCTGCTCCATCATTTCGGCTACTGCAGCAGCCGGATCGAAGTCTTTCCTCATGGCCCAGGCATCAGGGGGAACCTGAAGGAACAGCAGTCGCGTCTGACCGAGCGGTGGAATGAGGGTGGTCTCGCTCGACACGGCTTCGGCTTCGGCCTCCGCGGTGATGTGCGGCTGGGCCAGGGTTGCCCACGCGAACGACCACTGCATGCCAGGTATGTTCGTGTATGCGTGGGAACGGGGCGGCTTCCCGTCACCGACAACGACAGCTTTGCCCTCGCGGTGGCCGGTGACCACTCGACGGATCATGAGTTCCTCCGTTCACATGTTCGAGCAGAGCGGTTGTCGCGCTCCGCGACTCGGGCGATATGACGAAGTCCAACAAGCCTCTCTCCCGAGTCCCTGTACCGATCGCTCTCAGCGCGCCAGAACATGGTCGAGCGCAGTACGGAGTTCCTCGGCAGGCTTGTCGCGCAAACCCATCGATCGCCAGGCGATATGGCGGTCAGGACGCACCAGGATCGCGCCCTGGTCGCCCACCTCTCGGATCGCCACCCAATCGCCGACGATGTCGTCGTATTCACAGCGCAGCCCAATGGAGTACACGGGCAGTTCGATGCCGAGCGCGGCACCGACCTCGGCTGCGGCACGTATCCACGGCTCGCCACCGATGCCGACGATGAGGCTGAATCGACCTTGCCCGACGAGGTCGAGCGTGGACACCTGCTTCTGCTCGTGCTCCACCCATGCATGGGGAAGGTAGGCACCCGGATGTGTCGTTCGCTCATAATGCAATTCGGGATCGCGTTGCGGCTCCGGGAAGGGAATGCCGTCGTCGACCACCGAAGAAGATTCGTACCGGTAACCGAGCTCCACACCGAGGGCGTTCGACCGATAATTCTGCAGCTCGAGAGCCTTCGCCAAGGTCTTGCGGCGTTCGGTTGCCTTCGCCGAGTCCTCGTAGAGCTCGTACAGAACGTTCCAGCCTTCTTCCATGGACTGGCCCTCCGCGAAACCGAGCGCGGCAACGAGATCGGCCATGTTGTGCCAGCTCTTGATCGCCCGAGCCACGACCTGCGAGCCGACCGGTTGGCGCTCGGGCTCGTAACTGTTGAGCAGTCCCTCACCGGCCTTCCCGGTGATCACCCAGGCCAATTTCCACGCAAGATTCCAGGCATCCTGCACAGAGGTGTTGGTGCCGAGGCCGCCGGTGGGTGGGTGCCGGTGTGCGGCATCACCAGCCAGGAAGATCCGCCCCTTTCGGTACTCGGTGGCCACGACGTTGTTCACCTGCCACTGCGTAATGGCCTTGACCTTGATGTCGAGTTTCGGATCGCCGATCACCAACCGAGCCTTCTCGATCACTTCGGCCTCTGAGGGGAGCCCGTCAGAGTTCCAAGGGTGCACCAACATCCACTCGTTCCAGGGCCGCACGTTGGTCAAGGTGGCGGTTCCAAACCACTGCTCATGACCAGGCTGCGCAATCCAGAACAGAACTCCGGGGCGGTAATCGACGTACTTGGTGAGATCGACCTCGATCCAGGAGTTCGCCATCCCCCGCAAGCCGGCTTGCCCTTCGAAATCGAAGCCGAGCTTTTCGGCAATTGTCGACCGCGCACCATCCGCAGCGATGACGTAGCGCGCGCGCACCATGTACTCCGTTCCGGTGTCGCGCCGGCGCACCCGCGCGCGCACCTCGTCGGGAGTCTGCTCGATGTCCACGAGCTCGGTGGAGAAACGCACATCCGCACCACGGTCCTGAGCGGCGGCGAGAAGCACCGGTTCCATCACGTGCTGCGGGCAGTTGACGGCGTCACATGGACTCGCTGCCGCATAGTCGGAGAGGCGGTCCCAAGACGTTCCGTAACTCTTGTACCGAGCAATCTCCATTCCCGCCAGGGATGTGGCCAACACGTTGTTGTTCAGCCACGACAAGGAGTAGCCGACCTCCTTGATCTGCGATTCGATGCCCAAATCCCGGAAGACCTCCATAGTGCGCAGGTTCGTAATGTGCGCACGCGGAGTGTGCGCGGTCCCGGGGTACCGGGAGATCGCGAGGGTGGAGATCCCCTGGGAAGCGAGGCTCACCGCTGCAGTGAGCCCGGTGGGCCCACACCCAACCACTAGAACGTCGGTGTTGATGGTGCGGATGACAATCACTCCTTCAGACTGCGCTGTCCAGCGACTTAGCTCGCCGCCGTACCGCTATGCGGACCATGCGGTTCACTAAGAGGGACGGTACAGCGCCAAAAGTGTGACTGTCAACACCGCTTCGCCCAAATCAGTTGTTGCGCCACCTCTGTGACATGGGCTTTCCCCGGATTGCCCACATGGTGCACGCCTGGTCTGCAATATGGACCGGTCAGAGGCGTTGGATGAAGGGAGCGTTCGGTGCGTAGCGTGCGAACGACCTTCCAGCTCCTGGAAGCGGTCGCGGAGAATCAGCCCATTGGGCTCAGCGAACTCGCCCGCCGCCTCGGGATACCCAAGAGGACCGTGTAGCGAAGCCTGGCCACCCTTGCCGATCCGAACTGGATCCAGCCGGATGGGCATGAGATCGCACGGTGGATACTCGGGGCTCGGGTGCGTGGCCTCAGCGACAGAGTCGATGACCTCGGTCGATTGCGCGACGCAGCCCTACCTTTCCTCGGGCGACTCAATAGTGAGATCCTGGAGACGATTCATCTGGCAGTGCTCGACCATGACACCATGCGGTTGATCGAACGTCAGTGCAGCAAGCATGCACTCGGCTGGTGAAGCCGATCGGCCCCCGCTCGCCGCTACACGCCTCGTCGACCGGCAAATCCGTGCTCGCCCACCTGCCGCCGAACCACATCGAGAGCTACCTCGAGGCGGGGCTGAGTGCGGTTACCACCAAGACCATCACCGATCCCGAAGCGCTGCGAACCGACCTCCAGGTCATCCGCGAACGGGGCTACGCCATCACCCACCAGGAGCTGACCGAAGGGATAGTCTCGGTCGCGGCGTGCATCCAAGCGGGTCGCAGTCGGCCCATCGCCGCTATCAGTATCTCTGCACCCGCCGCCAGGATGGCCCCTCGAATGCCGTGCTGCATACGAACAGAGGTCGCCGCCGCAGCAGCCAGGGTAGCTGCGCAGCTTCGCAAATAAGGGAGCGATCGTCCGAACGTCGACAATCCTCGGCCGCTGCGCCAAAGGTGTACCTGCGCAACCGGACTCAGAGCCGACGGATGTGCCAGACCCGCCAATCGCCGATGCCGCCAGCCGGAGTGCCGCGCACTATCCAGACGATGAGCTGGGCGACCAGGTCAGGCTACGGACCCCGACGCAGCCTTTTACATTCGACTGAAGCCCAACCGGACACGCCGGTAACGGCACCATCGCCTCGATGGCAGATCAGGAAAATCCCCTGCCACACAATGACATTGCCGTGCTGACCTCAGATGAAGAGGTCGAGTTCCAGATCCTCGTCCCGCGTGCCGGGAACCGCGGCGTACGCCGAAAGGTCGGTCTGTCCGACGCCGTGCAACACATCGGCATCGATGTAGCAGTGCCCGCTACGCTCGGATGGGTTCGATGACAAGATCACGGCCGCAGCATCCGCCATGATTTCCGGAACTCTGGCGGCGCGCATTCCTGCCTCGCCAGCGACAACATTGTTGACCGCTGCGGTCGCGATCAGGGTCTGTGGCCATAGGCAGTTGGCGGCGATACGACTGCCATGTTGCTCCGCGACCCCCAGAGTCAGCATGGTCATGGCGTATTTGGTCAGTGTGTAGGGCGCATGCATGGCGAGCCAGCGCCGATCGAGATTGAGCGGAGGAGACAAGGAGAGCACGTGGGCGTGGGGTGAATCGAGTAGATGAGGCAGAGCCGCGGACGTCAGGCCGAAGGTGCCGCGCACATTGACGTCGAGCAACAGGCCAAACCGCTTCAACTCGAGTTCGCCCACCGCTCGTAGGTCGATCGCCGAAGCATTGTTCACGACGATGTCGATCCCGCCGAACCTCTCGACACAGGCCTCAACGGCGCGGTCCACCGTAGCTGCGTCGCGGATGTCCCCCACGATGGGAAGTGCTTGCCCGCCGGAATTTTCGATCTCCGCAGCAGCAGTGTGGACCGTACCCGGCAGCCGCGGGTCGGGCGAGTCGGTCTTGGCGATGAACGCGATGTTGGCGCCATCTCGCGCGGCGCGGACAGCGATGGCAAGGCCGATACCTCTACTTCCACCGGACATGAGGATCGTGCGGCCGGCCAGGGAACTGCGGGACATCTGTCTTCTTTCGTTTTCAGGTTATCGGGGTCTTGAGCCGTTCATAGTCGGCAGAATTTCCGCGCCGCGACGGGACATCCTTTCGCTAGAAGGCTCCGGGGAATATCCGGGAATACGAGTCCGCGGATCCCACCTTCGCTGTACCGCATCGACACCGCGCATACAAAAACACCGGGCAAGATAGGTGGAGTGCGCTCACGGTGCGTGCAGTGCATTCCGAGGACGAGCCGTCCAGCACCACGCTGAAACACGGTTGTCCCGTGCTGAAGCGACGCCTCCGCTGGCTATCCGAGCCCAGACGCCTACCCATGCAGGAACGGTCCATCGTCATCCTCTCCTCCGTGTGGCGACCGCCCCGCAGCACGTTCCCGCAGCGTACCATCTGGACCGAATAGTGGTCCGCTCGGTCCAAGATTGCCGTCCTCATTCCAATCCCCACACACCCCGCCCGACCCCGTCGGATCGATAGCCGTGGTGCGATCACGCCACGGCGGTTACGAAGTCGAACCAGGCCCCATTGAACAGCCGAACGTCAGAAGCTGCACAGATGCCTCCGACGCGCACAGAACCCCATCGGGCGCCGAGGCCGACCGACACGGCGATTAGCCGCTTCGTGTGGGCTGCAGGTTCTATTGACAACCCCTTCCAGGAGTGGTTGCATTGCCCCTCAATACGATCTAACCGGTCCATATAGCGGGTCAATGAAGAACAAACGTCGTGTCAGATGCTTGGAGCGACGGCCATGTCGGCTATCACAGCACCCTCCTCCGGAAGTCTCCGGCGCCATCACTCCACACGAAAGCTCCCAGCGACGTCCTCATGCGGCCATGCGACTCGTGCGCGCCGAGCTCCCCTCCACGGCAAGGCGGCGTTCGCACCGCAATACGAACCAGCCTCGAAGAGGATCTTCGGGCCTTTGCGGTCGACATCCACCGTGGGAAGGCGAAGGCATCGCGACACCGTGGCACGACTTATGCGCTCAGTTGTCCTCACAGGTTTCAGCGCTCGCGATGCGTCCCGCGCGATGCCTCGTCGGGGCGACATCATCGACCGCGAAACGCGGCCGATCACCAGGCATGAATTTATCAATGGAGCATGACATGAGTGATTTGAATATTGTCCGTTCCGAATGGACAATTACCAGCGCAGCCCGCCAGAGGCGTTATTTGATGCTGCAACCACAAAATCAAAGTTCCGCGTCACTCCCCGTCGTGATCGACCTCCATGGCAGCGGCATCGCCCCTGAAGACCATCTCCGCATAACCGATGCACAGACCCTCGCGACCCAGGCGATCGTCATCGCACCGGAGGGCGCTATCCCGTTTACCGTCGCCGAGTCCCTTCCACCGGCCACTGCCTGGAACGTCCCTGGTATTCCCATGCCCGGTGAGACCGGCGTTCGGCCCGATGCCGGCACTGTGGACGATGTCGCCTTCATAGGCCACCTCATCGACGACGTGGTCGAGCGCCAGGGAGCTGACCCCGCCCGTATCCATCTTCGCGGCTACTCTGGTGGTGCGCGTCTCGCTTCCCACATCGCTGCGGCTCTCCCCCATCGCATCGCATCGATCGGTTGCATCGCTGGAGTGCGCTTCCCCCCTCGACCTTCATCTTCGATGCCCCCGTTGCTGGCCATTCATGGACGGCAAGACCCGTTCAACCCGTTCGATGGCGGTACCGACGAACGTTGGTGCGAATCCGTCGAATACGCAGTCGGCAGATGGGCCGACCACTGGGGATGTCACACACGTACCGAGCGGATGATCGATGACGGCGTCCACGAGATTCGTTACGAACGAGTCGACGGATCCAGCCCCGTACGCCTGATCATCGTGGAAGAGGCAGAGCACTCATGGCCTGGCACGAGCGACCGGCGCCACATTGCCGCCTTCGGTGAAGCTGGGGCATTCAGTGCCTCGACGGCATACTGGCGCTTCGTTGAGGAAGTCGAGCAGGTGGCTCCGACGTCGAAAACGCCCTCGAACACCTTCCCGCCTCCGGAAGGATGATCACCCAAGCGACGTGACTCCCTTCGGGCACTACCCGAAGGGAGTCACGTCGCTTGCTGTATGTGAGATCTATCGACGTTCGCCAGCGATCTGCATATCGAGTCGCTCGGCCAGCAGTTGCGCCAAATGCGTCCCGCGGCGGTCGGTCAGATCGTCCAGTTGAGTACGGCAGGAATAGCCGTCGGCGAGGATGGTCGTGTTCGAGTCTGCGGCCGCCACGGCGGGGAGCAGTTGCTGCTCGGCGACTGCCACGGACACCTCATAATGCCCCTTCACGACGCCGAAGTTGCCAGCAAGTCCGCAGCAGCCGCCGAGGCGCTGCACCTGCGCACCTGCCTCCTCGAGGAGCTTCGCATCCGCACTCCAACCCATTACGGAGTGGTGGTGGCAGTGCGGCTGCGCGACGACAGATGTCCCGAGCAACGACGGTGGCTCCCATCCGCGATCGGTGAGCAGTTCAGCGAGGGTGCGAGTCCGCTCGGCGACCGATGAGGCGGCTGCGGAGCCGAGTAGTTCAGCAGCGTCGCCACGTAGCACTCCGGTACACGATGGCTCCATTCCCACGATCGGCGTACCCGCCGCGGCGAACTCGGACAATGCGTCGACAGTTCGACCGAGGATCCGCTTCGCTGCGGTCAGCTGACCGGTCGAGATCCAAGTCAGGCCACAGCACTGCTGTGCGTCGGTGAGTTGTGGCCGGTATCCGGCGGCCTCGAGGACCCGCACGGTCGCGCGTCCGATCTCGGGCGTGAAGTAGTTGGTGAAGGAGTCGACGAACAGAACCACAGGGTCTCCCGTGATGGTGCGGTCGTGTTCTGTTGCCGTGAACCAGGACCGGAACGTCTGCTTCGCGAATGGCGGGATGGCGCGGCGCCTGTCGACCCCCGCCGACGACAATACGAGCGGGCCGATTCCAGGGATTCGCATCGCGGCGTTGGCCAACCGCGGCGCGTGACTGGCTACCTTGGCCCACCGCGGCAGCCATCCCAAGGTGTAGTGCGACGCCGGCCGGATCCGGCCGGCGTAAGTCTGATGCAACACCTCGGATTTGAACGCGGCCATGTCGACTCCGGTCGGGCAGTCGGATGAGCAGCCCTTGCACGACAGGCACAGGTCGAGTGCCTCGTGTACCTCGGGTGAGCGCCATCCGCCGGTGACGGCGGTGCCGTTGATCATCTCCTGAAGGACCCGGGCACGACCCCGAGTGGAGTCCTTCTCTTCCCGGGTGGCTTGATACGACGGGCACATCACTCCGCCGGTCGCGGCGTTGTCTGCCCGGCACTTACCGACCCCGGTACAGCGATGCACCGCCTGGGTGAAATCGCCACCGTCGTGGTGATAGCCGAGGGCAAGATTGCGGCGCAGCACGGGAGCAGCGGGGACTCTGAGGTCCGCGTCGACAGGACGGGGGTCGACCACGACGCCGGGATTGAGGATGTTGTCGGGATCGAAGGCGTGCTTGACAGCGGCGAACAGATCGAGTGCGTCCACCGAGTACATCAGCGGTAGTAACTCGCTGCGAGCCCGCCCGTCGCCATGCTCCCCGGACAGCGATCCGCCGTAGCGAGCGACGAGAGTGCTTGCTGCGACAAGGAACTCGCGGAAAACACTGCTGCCACCGGGCTTGTCGAGTGGCCAGTCGATCCGTACGTGCATGCACCCGTCGCCGAAGTGACCGTAGGGCAACCCGGTCACTCCGTAGTCGGCCATGAGGGCATCGAAGTCCCGCAGATAGTCGCCGAGCATGTCGGGTGGGACCGCGGCGTCTTCCCATCCTGCGTGTGCAGGCAGCCCGGCAGGACTGCGACCAGCCAGACCCGCACCGTCGGCCCGAATCCGCCACAACTCGGCTGTACGGCGGGCGTCCGTGACGACCAGGCTGTCCACGGCTCCGCATTCACGCCCGACCTGCCGGGCTCTGGCGACAGCCTCGTCGAGGTCGTCGCCGACTACCTCGACGAACAGCCACGCCGCGCCCATTGGCAGTGGCGGAACCGCATCCAGGCCACGCCGGGCTCGTACTACGTCGATGATCCGGGAGTCGATGCCTTCACATGCGGTGGGATCGAATTTCAGTACCAGCGAAGTGGCGTCCCCTGCCGAGGCGATGTCGGGGTAGCCGAGGACGACCAGCACCCGGTGTGCGGGTTCGGTGACCAGCCGTACTGTCGCCTCCGTCGCAACCACAAGAGTGCCCTCGCTGCCCACCACCATTCGGGTGACGTCGAACCTGTTCTCCGGGAGGAGATGCTCCAGTGCGTACCCGGAAACCTGCCGACCGAACCGCCCCAGTTCAGTGCGGATGGTCGCGAGCCCTTTGCGCGTGACCTGTTGCAGACGGGACAGAGTCGGTGATGAGGGTGTCGTCCCCGCCGCACCGAGCCGCAATGATTCGCCGGTGCCGGTGAGCACTTGGAGAGCAGTGACGTTGTCCGAGGTTCGGCCATACCCGAGAGTGCGGGACCCACAGGCGTTATTGCCGATCATCCCGCCGATCGTGCAGCGTGTGAACGTCGAGGGATCCGGACCGAACCGCAACCCGTGCGCTGCCGCAGCTCGCTGGAGCACTGCCTGTACCGTGCCCGGCTCAACGGTGGCCGTCCGCGTGTCGGGGTCGATCGAAAGCACACGGTTCATGTGCCGGCTGAAGTCGAGGACCACGCCTGTCCCGACCGCGTTGCCGGCCACCGATGTGCCACCGCCGCGACTGGTCAGAGGCACACCTTCACGACGGCACACAGCGAGCGCCGCCGTGACCTCGTCGGCGTCGCGTGGGCGGGCGACGACCAACGGGCGCACCCGGTAGAGCGAGGCATCAGAGGAGTAGGCGGCGCGCGTGGTGTCGTCGGCGAGAACGTCGCCGACCCCGGAACGGCGCAGCTCAGCGGACAGGGCATCAGCAGATATCACGCGTAGCATGCTACAGGTCGTAGCATGCTACGGCTGATATAGTGTCCGTTGTGGTCGATGGTGTGCTTGAATTCGAATCGCTCGCGCTGTCGAAAGGACGGCGCATGGAGCAGGCGATTACTGCCATCCGCGCCGCGATCGACGACGGGCGAATGAAGCCCGGGGTGAAATACTCCGCGTATCAGCTCGCCGAAGTCCTCGGAATCTCGCGCACCCCGATACGCGACGCACTGCTCCGCCTCGAGGAAGTCGGGGTTATCAGATTCGAGGCGCGCCAAGGGTTCCGCATACTGCAACCTCGACCCAAAGAGATCGCCGAGATCTTCGCGGTCCGACTCGCCCTGGAGCTTCCCGCCGTCCGCAAAGCCGCCGCAAACTCCGGGGCGGTGCTGGCAGAGGCATTGCACGAACAACGCCGCCTGATGCAGAACGCCGCAGCCAATGGCGACGAGAACTTGTTCGCACAACACGACCAGCGACTACACGACCTCATCCTGAGTGCAGCCGACAACGCCCGTGCACGGGCGATCGTCAAATCACTCCGCGAGACCACCCGCCTCCTGGGCGCATCGACCGCGGACAAGACCAGAACCCTCGCCGACATCGACGACGAGCACACCCCGATCCTCGACGCCATCGCCGCGGGCAGTCCGGATCAGGCGGAGGCGGCGATGCGGACTCATCTTGTCAACACCGGAAAGCTTCTTGTTGCCCAGGCGATCAAAGGCGAGATCGGCGAGAATATCGATCTGCAGGTCGAAGAGATTTGGTCGGCGGTCGTCGGCTGACTCGACATCGGACCGGTTCCCCACGACCACGCACCCGGATCCCACTATGGTCGAGCAGCTCCGCGGAGATGAGGAGCACGATGACTCCCGAAGGCCTCCGTTCCGATTCGCCGACCAACCACTTTCGAACAGCCTGCACTTCGGTGCACGCTGATTGCTGTCTCCAGCAACGGTATTCACCGTTGCCGAGACCGGTGGCGCACGAGTGTTGGCATCCGCCGCCTGTGACCCGACGGGTTCCACCGATCTCCTCACGTGACACAACCATTCCAAGACGCCTGACAACTGACAGGGACGTGAGTCTTGACATGAGGCCGACCAGCCGCGTGGGCACACCTGGACCACGGGCGGTGTGGACAAGCCAAATCTGGCCGCGACCGAAAGCGCTACGCGAGCGCTGGCACGAACGCCAGCACATGTGACAGTTCACTGCCGCCACTGCGGTCCACAATACAGACCAGAGGTGCGCCTCCATGGGAGGACACCCGACGCAGGGCAGCGAGTTTCTGCACCATGTAGGCATTCCTGATGTTGACAGCATCCCAATCCCACATGTAGCGTCCCTTCATATGATCCAGCTGGTCCATATTATGGACCATGATCTATTTCTCGCAGGTGTCGTAACACCGAGGGACAGAGCCGCAGCCGCACGGCGTGGACTGCGGCACGGCCGGACGGATCGTGACCATCCACCCGAACAACCTAGGAGCTGGCTGTGTGTTGATATGCGGGGCGGCCGATAGAGCCAGCTGCCGTTTCCGACGGGCGGGATCTCAATCCGCTCGACCCAATACAAGGTGAATGCGGACCTAGTAACTGAAGTACCAAGCATCTTCCCCTGACATGTCCGGGGAAGCTCGATCGACAACAACCCCGAGGCAGCCATGGATATCTGTGTCTTGACCGGTCGAATTCTGTTCGCCACGTTGCTCTTACCGGCAGGATTTGCTCACCTGGCCAGAGGTCGAGACATGGTGGAATTCGTCAAGACCAAGGGCCTGCCGCTGCCAGCGCTAGCCGTCTCCGGCTCTGGAGTGTGGCTTCTAGTTTGCGGATTCAGTGTGCTGCTCGGCGTATGGGCCGACCTCGGAAGCCTATTGCTCGGGGCCTTTCTCCTGGCTGCCGCGGTGGGTATGCACAACTTCTGGACGCAGTCACAACCGTCGGCAAGGCAGAACGATCGAATCCACTTCAACAAGAACGTCGAGCTCGCAGGTGCTTCACTCATGCTTTTCGCGTTCTTCGCGCACACACCCGAGCTCGGGATGACACTGACCGGTCCATTGTTCTCGCTGAACTGACTGCTGCGTCCGGACGGCATCGCTCGCGCCTCGGTGCAGCTCCGCGGGAAGAGGCTCAGGATGCCCGACACGAGTACGAACCTTGCCGCGCACGGCCCCTCGATGACATCGAGCAAGGACCATGGGCGGCGCAAGAAAAGGAAACTTGCATC
>NZ_JBYISM010000045.1:0-49825 GCF_057708605.1 Nocardia sp. bgisy118
AGTCCTTCCGGAGACCGCACACCCCCCGGCAACCGGCACGCCATCCCCACAATCGCAATCGGTTCATGGGATGAAGTAAGCAGGTTCTCATTGCCTCGGCGAAGCCGCTCGATCTCCTTCACGGAGGAGCGAAGCGCCTCCGTGAGCCTGCTGATTGTATTTTGCTCCGCCACTATCCAAATCTCCGATCACATCAAATCCGGACTACAACGCCTGTGAGCTAGCTGTTTTCACCCTGCGGCACAGGAATGTCGACCGTCGGGGTCCGCCGGCGGCTCAGCGGGAATGTGCCCTCTCTGTTGTCTCCCTTGCGAATGAAGATCAAATTGTGATAAAAGCTGATATTAACTATGTTGAGATCCGTGTAGGTCGGGGTGTAATCGATGCCGATGTACTCCTCGTAGTTCAGCCCATCCACCATCGCCTTGAAGAACCCCATGGTCACGCTGAGGTCATTCAGTTCTACGCTGCTTCCGCCATAGCCAGGCCAATACGATGTCTGCGTGTCCTCGATAACGTAAAGGCCGCCGTCGCGCAGATGCGGGAAGATGGAACAGAACGACGCGATCACATCGGAGTTGATATGGCTGCCGTCGTCGATGACTATGTCCAATTCCCCCGTCTCCGAAAGGATCGCGTCCAGGAACCTACGGTCGGCCTGATGACCCTCGAACGTCCGCACCCGGCCATGGTTCAGCGGGCGCTTGTCGAAGATGTCAACGCCATATATGAGGCCCCGGGGGAAGTACTCTTCCCACATGCGCAACGACGCGCCTCCGGAATACGGGTCGCGATGGCCGCCGACACCGATCTCAAGAAGTCTTACAGCCTTGTCACGAAAACCACCGAAATGGAACTCGTAGTGTGGGGTATACCGGTGCATGCCCCACTTGTCCGATCCGTAAAACACCGCCAGCTCGGTCAGATCCCGGGGTTCTTGGAAACAGGCGTGGAAATCCTCGCAGAGGTTTGGGTCGCCGACCAGCACACCAAGCAGCGAAAGCGGCTTGTCCCGACCAGCGAAGAGGCCCATACAAAGCTCCTGCACTGAGACGAGCACAGCGAGAGAGCTCTCATCGCTGCTGCACATTGTGATATCGACGCTCTCGGACTTGATACGCAGTAGGCAATCACGCTGAAAGGCGCCGAAGTCCACTCGATACTGAACCGAGAGCGAAGCCGCCTCGTTCGCGGGCCGGCATCGGAACGCGAGCTCCTCCATCAGAACCTCGACGATAATGTCCGGGCCGGCTGTACGGACGATACGGTCGAGGTTGGCGGGATCCTCGGTAATCATCCCGAGCGCTCGATGACATTCGACGTCCCGGGCCTGCTCAGACCACAAGATCTATCTCCCAACTAGTAGATGCTGTGCTGAGAGAGCACATCGCTACATTCACTTCTTGCCAGTGCACCGGGTCTACACCTATGTAAAGTTCGGACGCCCCCGAAATCTTGCGCGCAGTGTTAAGGCAGGTAAGGATCGAGAGCCAACAGCTGCTCTACAACCGAAGCCGGTGTCGGCTGGCGAAGCATGTCCCAACGGAGCCGTCGCGCCGACTCATTGAATCGGTTGTCGGACAAACATTCCCGAATGGCAGTCTCAATTCCCCCCTGATAACTGTCCCGAGGAACATTAATGCCCGCCCCCGTTGCAGCAAGCTGTGCGGCGTTGACGTGCTGGTCGGCGATCTGTGGCAGGCCGACCTGCGGTATCCCGTGAACGGCCGCCGTGAGCATCGTTCCTGCCCCGCCCGGATGCACCACAAGGGAGCAAGAGGGGAGCAGGAGATTCAGCGGCAGATTCTCGACGATCCGCACGCCCGTCGAATCCGTGATGAGATGCCGATCAGGCTCGCCGATCGCCAAGACGATCTCTGCGTCGACGCCCCGCAACGCGTCCAGGATCTGGGGGACGAGGAATCCGGAGTCGCCCAGAAGCCTTGTCGTCGACGTGCCCCACGTGACGCAGATCCGACGGCGGTCGTTTCGTTCCGTCAGCCACGACGGCAGAACTCCCGATCCGTTGTATGGCACATATCGCATGGGGATTCGGTTCGGGACGCCTGGCAACTGGAGGCTCGTCGGGCAAGGATCGATGCTGGCGGCCGCGTAGTGGGAGCGTACCTTCACGCCGAAGGAACGATAGAGTTCGACGAGATCTTCCGGCCACGAATCCTGCAGATGCCCCATTCCGGTCATGCTCTGACCTGGAAAATTCAAGCGCGCGATGACGTCCGGACCCCACAGGTTTCGGACAAACGGCACGCCTGAGATCTCTGCCGCGATAGGCGCTGCGAAAACCAAGGGGTCGGCTATGATGAGATCCGGCTTCCAAAATTCCACAAAGGAAACCAGATCGCGGGCCATGACCTCGGCGAGTCTGACAAGGGGTGCTATTCTCGCCTCGGCGAATCTACGTCGGGCTCCGACGGGCAGGTTCAGTACCTCGTCCATCCCGAATCTGGTGATGCTCTCGACCCCGCCGGAAAGCCTACGAAGCGTGTTCATCATGTCTTCTTCGGGTTTGTAGCCGTCACCGACGCTCACAACCGGCAGTCCGGCACCGGTGACGACTCTATGGATCGTCGGCTGTCCCGCAACCCTCACGTCATGGCCCGCGGCGCGAAAAGCCCAGGCGAGAGACACCATGGGGTAGAAGTGCGGAACGATAGGCATCGTTACAAACAGAACACGCATAGCGGGACCTAAGTGATGCAAGCTGGATAATTCGGATGTCTCGAACGAACCCCTGTTATCGGGTTGAGATACAAGCCCGTAGGGCGTACTGTGCCGAGCGCTGCCGCCCCACACCGTCTTCTCGCATGTCCCTAACCCCCTCCCATTAGACTCGGAAACGATCTTCGCAGAGAGCACCCGTTTTGTCACGGTCGCCTGAACCGCTCCAGACGCCGTCGTCAGTGCCACGACCTTTCCTCCCGCGGGTCGACCCAGCTCAGACCACGACTACGGAGGGTAGGCGGCCGGTGGAGCCAGGACAGCACAGGCGACTACACGGGCCGCTGCAGGCACTACTAGACCCGCACCCTTGTGCAGGCCAGGCGCTGTCGCGGCTACCGGCGCTCCCGCTGACACCCCCTGTCGGCGTCTGCCACGACCACCAGAGAGAATAGCCGGTGAGCTCGGCAGGCATGTACCGAAAGTGCTTGACCGTCAAGAGATACGCGCCCAAACCGTCCACCCGATGATGTGCGCTCCTCGCAGCCTTATCGCGGTGCTCGTCCACCGTGACGAGTTCGACCCGCCGCCAGGGTCGGTCGCCCCAGCGAATCCGCCGGCATCTGCTTGATCAGCATCTGATCGCGCTGCGGACGATCGAATGACTCACCGACCCCTGCCGCGAACCGGTGACCACAGCTGTATGCTCGACAACTGGATTGCGCAACGCCAACAACAGTATTCGCTCGAAGATCGCCGCCGAGGCCGGCATCTGGACCAATGCCCTGCTGGGCAGTCCCACTGGCTGCCCGCGCGCGACGCGCCAGCACCGTTCAGGGCTGTGTGCCGACTCGACGAACCGCTGCGCACTTGGACCGCCAAGTATGCCTCGCTGCGCGAGGTCGCCCTCGACGCTGTCACCGACCAGCTTTCCGGGTAGACCAAAGCAACTCGCAACCTGGACGCTCCACGCACGCTGTTTCGAACCCTCGAGACCCGCCAGATCGTGTTCACCATCCCGACCACGTATACCGGTTGTTCGACAGGAACTTTCGCCCGGCGTTGCCCTCGACCCGGCCTGTGTGCCGAACTTTTGACGACGCTGAGCCAACCCGACAACGAGCTCACTCTGCTGCTCGCCGGTGCCCACTCCCTGCACACAGTCCAGATCCGCGCCTCTGAGTCGACGACGACCTCCCGAATTGGACGCTGCACGTCGGTGGCGCGGTATGGCGCTCGACAACCCCACGAGCCATCATCTTCGGCAGTGACTCGCCTACCGTCGAACCCGGTGGCAGACAACGGCGAATCCACATCTGCTGATCAACCGAACTACCGTCGGCGGCAGCGCACCGGTCTCTCGGAAATTCGTTCATGCCGCGTCCGTGCGGGCTCGGCATCACCGCCCACCAACTGCGTGTCGACCGGTTCCTCGGAGGAAGTCGACGTCAACAACGGCAGGGACCCGATCGAGCTCGAGCACCTATTCGGAATCAGCAACTGGACCGTGATCCATCACAGCAGTCACCATCGCCCGTTCGACAAGACTGTCGAGCTCGATCCACCCGGTCAATGAGTCATCGACGCTACCGCCGAAGCAGTGGCGTGCGGCAAGATCGGTAACGTCGCATGCGATCATCTCGGCGACGGCCGACCGACAGGGGTGGAAGTGAAGCAGGGAAACAAGCCGGTCCGAAGGTTCAACTCGCCGCGTATGCTCCGGATCGGGATGAACCTGTATACGCCACTGCTTTTCGCCGGCGTTCGTGTCGAGCACGTCGCAGACGACTGGACCAGCGTTCGGGTCCGCCACCGGGTGCGGCAGTGGAACGGCAATCAAAACGGTGCTGCCTTCGGCGGGACGCTGTTCGCTATGACCGACCCGTTCTTCGCGCTCATGGTGATGCACCAGCTCGATCCCGGCTACGTCGTATGGAGCACCTTCGCCAGTATCCAGTTCGTCAAAGCCGGACGCGGAACCGTCACCGCGACAATGCAACTCACATCCGAGGAAACCGACACGATCCGCGCCGCCACTACCGATGGCAGCAAGTCCGTTACCACTCACCGCGCCGAAATCGTCGCGAGCGACGGAGCGGTCGTTGCACGAGTGGAACAGCAACTCTACGTGCGCAAAGCGAAGCCCACCACCGCGCAGTAACACCAACCCCAACAGCGTCTAGCTTGAGCTTATCGTCTGCGACGTGGGCCTGGCGCGACGGGCTCGGATGCTCGCTGGTTGCCGGCTGTCTTGATGTGCACGTCGTAGCGGGGTGTCTGGTGCTGGCTGGGGTGGTCGCGGGGCAAGCGGCTTTCGCGCGCAGGTGCCGATACCTTCATCGGACGAGGGCTGGTGTAAGTCTTTGCAGGGCAGCAGGTTTCTCCCAAGGCGGACGGAGGTCAGCGGCCAGGCTGCTGGCGAGGCGTAGTTGGGGGTAGGCGGCCAGCAGTAGCCAGGTCCACCAGTCCGCAGCGGCGGGATCATGGAGTTTGGGACTGCTCCAGCCGAGGGTCTGTTTGAGCATGCGGAAGGTGTGCTCGATCTCGAACCGGCGCAGGAACGCCGGCCACAGCAGGGCGACCTGGTCCGGAGCGAGGTCGGTACGGGAGTGCCGCAGCCACACCGGGCGTAGTAGACGGCTCCATCTCGGCGGGCGGCATGTCCCCGCAGTACTGGTAGAGGCGCCGGTGATGTTGGGCCGGGCCACAGCGCCCTGCCGGTCTTTCGACGCGGTGGGTTTCAAGAAAATAGCCCCGGAGTTCGTTGGAGTCTTCGGCTCCGGGTTCCTCGCTGGACCTGAGGGTTTTCCGTATTCTGGTGGTTTTTGGCCGCTCTTACTCAACTTTAGAAATTCCGAGCCGAGCGTTTGATGATGCTCCAGCGGTGAAGCTGAAGGCCAGGAGGCGCGGTGGGGTTGTCGGCCGTGCGGGATCTGCGCGAGGTGCGTGCGCCTGCGGGCCCGGAAGAGATCGAGCGGTTCGAGACCGATGTGTTCGCGGGGTTTGTCCTCGCCGCTACGCGGCTGGCTTGTCGGACAACACGATTCGCTCGGACGTCAGCCACTTGGAGGCAGGTGCGGACCTGGTTCGGGAAACCGTTGTGGGACATGCTGCCCCCGGACGCGGACGCGTATTTCGGGATGGTGCTGCGGCCGGTGCTGATCCCCACGAGACTTGCTCGGGCGCAGGCACTCAAGGCCAATTTCGAGTTCCTGGAGCTGCGGCACAAGATCGAGATCCACAACCTGACGGGCCGGATCGTCGAGTGCCCGATCGACGAGATCAACCGGCCCCGGGGCCGGTGCAAGGCCAAGCTGCGCATCCCACTGGCCGCCGAGCAGATCGCACGGTTGTTCGGCGGGTGGCGCCGGGAGCTGGCGACCTGCCGCAAGTTCGGGACTGTTGCCCGCAACTACGCCGCAGCGCGATTGATGAGCGAAGTGGGGTTACGGGTCAACGAGGCGCGCCTGCTGGATCTGGCCGATATCAAGTGGGACCTGGGCTGATTCGGCAAACTCCATGTCCGCCATGGCAAAGGCGCTCGGGGTTCCGTGGCCCCGCGAGCGCATGGTGCCGCTGATCAACGGCGCAGGCAGGACCCTGAGATGGTTCGTTGAGGATGTATGGTGTCAGCTCGGCGACGATCCCGCGCGGTTGGGTGCGCCACTGTTCTGCTCGGAGCGTCGTAACGCCGACGGCACCGCCGCCCGGGTGAGCAGCGAGACGTTGCGGGCAGGTCTGGCCGAGGCCGCGGTCCGGCACCTGCCGGCGTGGCCGGAAAGTCCGACTCCGCATGTTCTGCGACATTTCTGCGCAAGCGAATTATATTCGGGTGAAATGGATTTGATTGCAATCCAGGAGACGCTCCGCCACTCCTGGGTTGCCACGACAATGAATTACATCCATGTTCATCGCACGCATGTCGAGGACGCATGGCTTGCCGGGCTGGACCGCGCCGCCCAGCGTCTGAAGGGACTGATGATATGAGGTGGAACCTGAGGTTGGCCGCCGCCAACCGCGGCATCTGGAAGGCCAGCGAGCTGCAGCGCCAACTCGCCCAGCGCGGGCTGGTGATCAGCGCCGGGAAGATGTCCGGGCTGTGGTCGGGCAACCCGGCCAGCATCAAGCTCGACGACCTTGACATCATCTGCGCCGTGCTGGGCTGCGGCGTCGAGGAACTGCTCATTCCCGAGCCCGACAAGGTCAACCAGCCGGTCGCCGACGCCGAGCCGAAGGCCTTGACCGGCACCAACGGGCCAGTTGTCACACCCAAACGCCGTGACGGCCGGTCACTTCCACCCGAATGAGCAATCAGAGGTCGGCATGATGACACAGCCGAGACAGACTCGGCGGCAGGCACCGGCGTCGAGCTGCCCGAATGCCTGGCGTGGGGTGTGTTGTATGGCGGGTTTTGCCGCGCCTGCTACGACTTCCGGCGGCGCCATCGCGCCGCCGTCTGTGTTGGGTGTGCTCGGGTCGTGCCGTTGAAGAACAGCCATTGCCGCCCCTGTTGGCTACAGGCCGCCGCGCTGGCTGCTGATCCGCCGATCGTCACCGAAGATGATCTCGCCCGGGTCGCCTGCCACCAACTATGGTTCGCGGCGATGACCAAGATGCGCGGTCCGCGTTCCGGTGTGCGGCTGCGCGCCCGCTTGCGGGCCACAGTCGTCGCTGTTACGTCGCCGAAGCCGAAGCCGTTGGAGGGCAGGCAATTACAGCTGCACCGGCCAGGGACCGAAAGGGCATTCGACTGGGCTTCCCACGCCGAGCCCACCAGACCCGCACTGGTCCGAGCGCGCCGGATCGCCCGAGCGCTGGGCGAAGGCCGTGGCTGGAACATCAAGCTGGCCGCCGAACTGGACCGGGCGCTGGTCATCCTGCTGTCCGGACACGGCGAGAACGAGCAATTCCGCTACTCGGATCTGATCGGTGTGTTGCACCGCTATGGGATCAGCATCACCAGGGTCACCGAAGTGCTGACCGAGATGGGACTACTGGTCGATGATCGCGTCCCGGCCTTCGACACCTGGCTGGAAGCCAAGCTCGCCGACTCGTCCCGGGCATCGCCGCCGGTGTTCGCGACTGAGCGCGAGTGTTGCGCCATGGTGGACTTCGCAGCCAGCCCCGCAACATCACCACCGTCCGAAAGTACGTGCGGGCCGCGCATCCTGTGCTGGTCGAATGGTCCACCCGATACGACCATTTGCTTGAGGTCACCTCCGGCGACATCCGTGCGGTCGCCGGAGCCTTGTGCGGCCACCTGCGCCGCCGGACACTCGGCGCGTTGTGCTCGCTGGCACGGCACTGCAGGAAGAACGGCACTATCTTCGCCGATCCGGCGGCGCGGATCCGCATCGGAAACCGCGGCGACCCGATCATTATTCCATGCGGCCCCAAGCAAATCGACGACACAACCCAAGCCGCCACCACGCCGGCAGCCCGGATCGCGCTGGCGCTGGCCGCGGTTCACGCCGCCCGCCCCGAAACCATCCGCACCCTGCGCTTGGACGACATCGACCTCGGCAACCGGCGGCTGACCATCGGCTCGGTGACCCGACCTCTCGACGAGCTCACCCACCGGCTCCTGATCGACTGGCTGGAATACCGGCGGCGACACTGGCCCAACACCGCCAATCCGCACCTGATCATCAACAAGCAGACCGCGTCGAGCACCCGGCCCATCAGCGACAACGCGCTCACCGCGCCATTCCGCCGCCAAGCAGCCACCCTGGAAGCCTTACGGGTCGATCGTCAACTCGACGAAGCACTCATCCACGGCCCCGACCCACTGCATCTTGCCGCCGTGTTCGGGCTCGACGAGACGACAGCGATCCGATACTGTGCCGCCGCACGACAGAACCTGCACGCCCCCGCCGAAGAACACGATCCACCGGGTTGAGCACGAGCCCAAGGATCTATCCGCATCAAATCCCCTGAGTATCCTTGGTTCCCGCCGAGAAACCCTCAGTTCGCGTGAACTCCGGGCAAAGTGCGGCCTGCCCTCCGAACCGGACGTGCATGTCTCCACGCATCCGGCTCTCCACCAGCTTCGCGGCCGCCTGCACGATCCTGTCGGCGGTGGTCGGGATGCCCAGGCGACGCATCTTGCCGTTCGCCTTCGGAATCAGCTTCTCCCGCACCGGCACCGGCGTGAACCGGCGCTCCTTCAAGTCGTCACGCAACCGCAACAGGAATTGCCCGGCATCCTCATCGACGGAACATGGTGCGATTCCATCGATTCCGGCCGTGCGCGCTCCCTTGTTGCCCGCACCCGGTCCCACGCCACGACGAGGAAAGCCGGGTCACAAACGAGGTTGAACAGATAATCGAACCGGCGGCCCGGATCGCCACCGCCCAACGGTGCAGCTTCCGCTGCATCCTGCGTACCCGCAGCCACGCCACTTCCGGCTCCGGCCACGGCGCACCGGTATTCACCAGTGGCCTCCACTCGATGATCGGAGACTGCGAACATGCTGGACCCCTTCGCCATGTGACCGGCTTTCCCGATCTCGGACTACTACGGATCCTCCGCCCCCCGCACGGCGGCATCGGCCGGCGACGGGCCTTCCCACCGGACCACTGGATGCGGCCCGGGAAGGGGGCCACCGCGCGGGTTCCCACGTACACTGTCGGATCGATCGACGGGTCAGGTGCCCAACTATGCTCCCGCGACATCGCCGCGGCTCTTCGCCGTAGCCTCCGGACCGAAGGTACAAATCCGATCCCAGAGTTCCCCGCTCACAACGTGATACGAGTGCGCGCCGCTGCCCAGCCCAGATCCACCAGCTTCGAGCTGGTGGGAACAGACTTGAGGAGCTCTCAGACGCTGGTTTCTCACGTACACCGTCCCGTCTTGCTTGCCGGACCCACGTCGTCTGGCAGTGCCGACGCGTCCCGTCGTTGTCGGGGCTGCTTGCTACCCTCACCGGCGTCCCCCGGATCAGGCTGCCCCCAGCTTCAACCTGCTGCCGCGACAGCAGGCAGATGAAGGTCTCTCACCTCATTCGATCCCACAGCGCCTCGTGGCACTCTGAACCAATCCACCCATTCGGCGGTGGCCAGTTCGACGTGATCGACCGTGCGCCACGGCGTCCGCGGTTTGATCAACTCGGTTTCATAGAGGCCGTTGATCGTTTCGGCGAGGGAGTTGTCGAAGCTCGACCCGACCGCGCAGACGCTGGGCTGGATCCCGGCTTTGGCGTGGTCACAGTGTCGTTCAAGGTCGAAGGCTAGGCAACCAGCCGGATAGTTGGTCTGTTTCCCTGGTTATGGGACTGCCCGACGAATCTCACACCGTGCCGTGATTCCTGCTAGGTTCGCGTGCATGCCCGTCCGCGATGAGAAAGCCGTCGGCCTTGTTCTGGTCACCTATGGAAGTGCCGAGGACCTCCCCCCGTTTCTGGAATCCCTGCCTGCCGCCATCGAACCACTAACCCTGAAAGTTGTGGCTGTTGATAACGCTTCCAATGATGACAGCGCCGAGCTTGTCGAACGATTCGACGGAAAGGTCATCCGCAATCGAGAAAACGTGGGACTGACACGAGCGATCAACCAAGGCGCTCGCGAGCTCGAGACCGACTGGATCTTGGTCGCCAATCCGGACACGCGACTCACGGCAGGCGCAATCGCGACGCTGGTGGAAACGGCGAGGTCGGACGATCGGATCGGTGTAGTCGGGCCGCGTGTGTCTCGCTTGGACGGCACTCCGTACCCGACCGGTCGCCGCTTCCCGTCGATTGGCGTCGGGATCGCGCATGCTCTGCTCGGGGCGGTGTGGAAGTCGAACCCAGCGACGCGCGCCTACTTCGGCAATCCGGCGACCACAGTCAGTGATGTGGACTGGATCAGTGGGTGTTGTATGTTGTTCCGCCGCAGCGCGTTCGAAGCGGTCGGCGGCTACGACGAGCGGTACTTCATGTACTTCGAGGAAACCAAGATCGCGCTGGATCTGCACCGTGCCGGTTATCGCGTGGTCTTGGATCCAACCGTGGAGATCCGCCACCGTGAGGGCGGCAGTACCCGTCACGCGCCATTCCGGAAGGTTCGTAACCATCATCGCAGCGCGCTACGGTTCTATGTCGATTACAATCGAAGCACACCGTGGATCCTATTCACGCCCCTCGTTGCGGCCGGACTGATCGTGCGGGGCAGCCTGTCGATGCTACGGACCGCGCTCGCGCGAGGCCGGTAAGCCGTCTACTGGGTTTTGTCGCGACCACGACCACGACCCGCTTGGGTTCGATGACGCAGCCGTCTCGAGCCCAAGCGGTGACCCGTCGGAAGATATTGGGTTCCAGTCGTGATGGCTAACTGGCAGCGGGGTGGTGTCGTTCTCGTCGCGTAGCTCAAGCTCGATCGGGGTGCGGTAGCCGAACGAAGTATCACGGCGTTGACGGTTGTGGAAAATCTCGATGTAGTCGAAGATCGGTTCGCCAGTTCGATCCGGGTCTTCCTTTTCCAGCGGTTGAGCAGCTCGATTTGCATCGAGGACCAGAAGCAGTCCCCATCGCCCCTGCAAAATAGTGGCTATGGCCAATTGTGACGGAGCCGCGGGCACTGCGTCACTTCGGTCGTAGTGGGCGTGAGGTTTTCGAGGGCCAGGGGCTGGCGAGTTTTCCTTGTTGCTGAAGGGATTTGATCCAGTCCTGCGCGATGTGATGGGGCACATCGTAATGCTTGGCCACTTTGGAGATGCTACCCAAACGCCAGTAGGTGACACCGAAATCCGCTGGCGCTCCTGCTCGTTGATCACGTTTGGGCCTTGCGCGTTCACGACCTGCCGGGAACCGCTCTGATGACGCCGTATCCGTGAGGGTCGCGCCTCGGCTGTCCGCTGGCGGTGCCGACGACTCGCTGGGCATCTCTTGTGGCTTGTACTCGTTTTCCTGAACAGAAGGAGCCGGCTCGGATACCCGTTCGTCCTGTGCGGACGCGCCCGACAACATGTTCGCGGTGCGCACGAGGAACGGGAAGTCGAAGGTAGCGAGGGCTTCAGGAACGAAGTGCTCGCCGCTGATTTCAGCGCCTACCTCGGTCAGCCGCACACCGGCGTCGCCGATCTCGACTGTTGCAGTGGCGACCACGACACCGGTTCGAGTGTTGGTGATCGTGATCGTGTAGCTGTCTGTCATTGCTCACCGAGTCCGTTCGAGATGACGGTCTAGTTATTGTTCGTAGCGCCGGTTTCGCCGGGATGGCCGAGTTTGCGTAACCGGCCCATCCAGCCCTGGGCTGTGTGCCGGGGGACCCCGTAGTGTTTGGCGACAGCGGTGACCGTGCCCAGCCGTTCGTATGTCGCGCGGAGCTCACCGATGTCAGGCATCTTCCTGTAGGCCCTTCCTCCCACCGTCTGCGCAATGCGTGGTGTCGGAACAGGATCGACAGCAGGAGTTGAACTCGCTTCAGGAAGCGCCATCTGTCCCGGCGGTCGCGTGGGTGCCGAGGACAACGACCCTGTCGGTACTGCCGGTGAATCAGCGGGCAGGAACCGACGAGCCAAAGCTTTCACGATCGCCGCGATATCGATGCCGAGCACGCCCTCGGATGTCAGCCCTGCGGGAGCAGTCGATTTGATGGCGATGCCGGCAACGCGCATCTCCGGCACGGCGGCCTCGACCCGGATCGTCAGCAGAGGGACATCACTGCCATCCCCCTTGCCGTTCGCAGTGTCAGGGAAGATAACAACGGTGTAGCTACCCATGAGTGGCGTGGTCCTCGCGACGGCTTCTGAGTGTCGGGTCTGATGATTTCTGGACAATAGCATGCATCCACCTCAATGCAGGCCCCCTACCACGGGGAAGGCCAGTGCTCGTCGGCTACCCGGAATGGGCAGCGGCACGGCCCGAGCTGCCTGCGTGCTCGAAAGCGACACTGGGGCAACGGTACCAAGCTCAGTACACCCGGCCCGAGGGATTATGGGTCGTATCCCTCGGCTAAGGTGGCCGCGTTGCACAGGTTCGTCGCATCCGGCTCCGAGTTGTCGTCCTGCCGGGTGAGCCCGCCAATGGAGGTCATGATCGCACAGATGCCGATCGACGATGAGGCGCCGATCCCCGCGGATCCCTCACCACCGATCATGTGGATGAAGATCTGTGACCCTGACACCGCGCTACCGGCGGTCCCGCCCGGAACCGACGTCCGCGTGCTGATCCCGACTGGCGCACAGTTCGCAAGCCTGCGGACAACGCTTGCCGCGCAACGAATTCCCTACCGTGAGGTGCGGTATCTGCGCGAGCAGGAACTGATCGCGAATATCGATCCGCGCGCCGGTCTGTCCTCCGCCGTCGGCATCCACGGCCGGGCCACGCACTCTCCATGCCCCTTGACGGGTGCCGCGGCCCAGGCCGCACGCGACGGGTTCGATCTGATGTGGCACGAGCACACTGGTACCGAAACCGCGTCGGTGCCACCGGTTCCCGCCGAGACGATCATTCCCGCCCAATGGGTGCGGTTCCTTCCTCATCCGGTGTTGAATCCGGCCCAGGCCGAAGCCATCCCGCAGATCGTCGGCACCGATGATCACTTGCTGGTGGTCGCGCCGACCGGTGCAGGGAAAACGGTGATCGGCATGGTCGGTGTCCTGCGCACGGTCTTGGAGCAGGGCAAGAAGGCGGCCTGGCTGGTGCCGCAGCGCTCGCTCACCGAGGAGCTCAACCGCGAGCTCGACAGCTGGCGTAGCCGAGGGTTACGGGTGGAGCGATTGTCCGGTGAACATCGCGTCGATGCCGAGCGGATCCGGTCCGCGGATCTGTGGGTGACGACCACCGAGAAATTCGAGGCACTGAGTCGCACTTCATCCATGCGTGAGGCATTAGCGGAGGTCGGGTGCCTGGTTGTCGACGAGATCCATCTGCTGGGCGACAGTTCGCGGGGATCGTTTCTGGAAGCGATCCTCGCCCGGGTACGAGACGACGGTTCACGTATCCGCATCGTCGGGCTGTCGGCGACGGTCGCCAACGCTGATCAGCTCGCTTCCTGGCTTCACGCACGCACGGTCCGCGTTCATTGGCGCCCTACTCAGCTCACCTGGCAGCTGCCGATGGTGGTCAACCATGCCGATTGGAGCCTGACCGAGGCCGCGAAGATACGAGTAACCGCCTCCATCGTCACTGCCGTGTCCGAGAGTGACGGCAGTGTCCTGGTGTTCTGCGGCAGCAAACGCAGTGTCAGAAGGACGGCGTTGATCATCGCGGCAAGCCGGGGCGCCGACGTTTTCCACATCGACCCCGATGACACTGACGTCGTCTACTCCGTCTGCCAGACCGCGCGAATTGGCCTGCATTACAAGGGGTGGGAGCACAAGAAAGAGGCCGAGAAGGGCTTCCGCGAACGTGAATTGAATGTCCTGGTCGCCACCTCGACCGTCGCCGCGGGCGTGAACCTGCCGGCGCGAGCGGTGGTGGTGCAGGACACCGAGGTCGCTATGAAGCCGATCGACGTTGCCACCGTTCAGCAGATGTTCGGGCGTGCTGGGCGTCTGGGCGCGGGCGAGCGCCAAGGCTGGGCGTTTCTATTGGTCAACGAAACTGAGCGCGCGATTTGGCAGCGCAAGCTGCTGTCGGGGTTTCGTGTCAACTCGCAAATCCATTCGAGTCTGGCCGAACATGTGCTGGCCGAGGCAATTCAGGGGCGCATACAGTCGATGCGTGACGCTGAGCGCTGGTGGAGACAGACTCTTGCTCATCACCAGGGCAGCCACGACATGGCGCCCGTACGACACGCTATCGGTTTCCTGCTCGAGGGTGCATTCCTTCAGCAAGTGCAGGCTTCCGATGACACCGGCGGCTTAGCTCCTACCGAGCTCGGCCTGGTGACCGGCAGGTTGATGGTTTCCCCCACTGTCTGTCATGAGCTTCGGCGGGCGCTTTCCTCGATCCGCCTTCCAGAATCAGCCGATGACGCCGAGAACGAGCTCATCGAAATCATGGCCACACACGTCCCGAAACTCGCGCACGCCGCCGTGTCCGAAGCACTCAAATCCCGGGTCCTGCATGTGAAGTGGGCGCGCGGAACCGTCGATCACCGTCCCGGACACGACCACCCGGCGCCCGACGACGCCACGGCAAGCTACGCCCAAGGAGATCTTGCCCGCGCAGCAATGCTCGCAATCGCCAATTCCCCCAGCGCTTTTCACCGCAATGCCCGCACGATCGGCGGGATCCCCTACAGCACCCTGTCACCGGTCCTCGAAGAGGCTCCCCGGTACCTGCACTGGCTCGGTTGCCAGGGATTCCTCTCCACAGTCCATCCCTGGGTCGCGATCGTGGCCGCCGACCTGAGTCGGCGGATCCGTTGGCGGCGCTGCCAGCCCCCGCGAGGCTCGGGCCGACTGCTGTGGATGTGTGAACAGATGGCCACCGCAGCCCACGTCGAGGACATCGTGCCAGAGCTGTGGACCGCAGCCACCAATCACGGCCGCACCAACCCGGATTGGACCGAAACCGGACGCCCCCGCGGATGCCGACTCGACCAATCCGACTACGCGCTGCTACTCAAGGAACGCACCACCAACTACACACTCACCGAGGTGAATGGACAAATTACCGCGAGCCACCCATCGACTGCCACCCTCGTCACCTGGTCCGGAACCGATTTCGACACAGTCCCCGCGACACAGGGCCGAGCCGAAATACCGGCAGGAACAACAGCACGACCATATGGCGCCACTGGAGCAGCCCTCTTCACCCGACGCGGAGACTACCGGGCAACCGGCTGGCTCAACGACTACCAGCAGATCCTGAAAGGTCAATCACGGATCTCGGATTGACCTGGCCGCGGGCCTTCGGCACCGACGCACTCGGGGCCGAAAGGCCGAGGTCGGCACCGATTCCTGCGCAGAGATTTGCGAGAGCTTCAACTTCGCCGACGTTGAGTCGGCCCGCCGCGCGGTGCTGGTGTTGCCGCCGGTCCGTATCTGCGGGCCGCGCGCCGAACCCGGCGTGCGTGTTTCCATGCACCGGGCTCTCCACGGTCTCTGCCGTCAGGCGGCCTGCTCTACTGTCCAGGGGTTGGGGATCTCGTAGATATCGAGTGATCGGCACCGCGGCGAGGTCGAACAGTTCGATCCCATCCGCCGATGGTCGTGACCAGCGACCGGAGTAGTCGCTGAGTCGTCGGCGAATGTCCTTCCACTGCCAGCGATGCAGCCTCCTCCACCAACAGTCGGGGGCCTTTCGCGCCTTCGCCGCAGCTGCGTCGCTTCCATGCGTCGGGCGGTGCGTCCGCGACGACCTGGTCGGCGCGCCAGCTGCCGGACAGGGACACGATCGGCGCACTGCTGGGTACCGCCACCACATATCCGATCCGCCGTTGTTCGAGCCATCTGCGGAACTTCGAATCACCGCCGTAGGCCTCGTCGGCGGTGACCCAGCGAGCGGGCACACCCGCATCCAGCGCACGCGCCAGCATCCTTTGTGCCAGAACCTGTTTCGTGGCGAAGTCGACCTCGCCGGGCACCCCGGCCTCCCGGCAGCGGTCCCGATCGGTGGTCCACGACTTCGGCAGATACAACTCCCGGTCGATCAGGGCGCGGCCCTTCACGGTCGTGTACGCGCAGAACACGCCGAGCTGACAGTTCTCCACCCGGCCAGCTGTTCCTGAGTATTGCCGTTGCACCCCAGCCGATTTCACTCCCTTCTTCAGGAATCCTGTCTCGTCGACAACCAGCACACCGTCCACGTCGCCCAGATGCTCGACGGCATACGCGCGCACCTCATCGCGGACTCCGTCGACGTCCCACGCCGCCTTGTTCAACAGCCGCTGCATCCCGTTCGGTGTCAGATCACCCGCGGCTTCAGCCAAGGTCCAGCCGTTCTTCCCCGCCAGCGGCGCAAGCAGGCCCCGCACATACGCCCGCGCCCGCAACCGCGGCTCCGCCCGATGAAACCGCCCCGCAACCCGCGCGAACAACCCCTCCAGCCCAGCCGTCCACGCAGCCAGATCCTCATCAACCAGCACGAAACCCCATGCTACCCAACAATATCACGAAGTGACGGGATGCCGCGGGCGATGCCCGAGGCATAGAGGCGAATCAGGCCGGACTGTCATGATCATGGGCCTTTGGCGACAGTCGCCAGGTCGGTCGTGGCTTCTTGCCGGGATCCAGGTCGGCCAGGAAGTACTTCTGCAACATGTGCCAATCTTCGGGATGGGCGGCGATCCCGTCCGCGTAGGCGTCTGCGAGCGCTTGAGTCATCTGGGCGATCTTCTCTTGCCGAGTGCCTTCGAGTGGCACTGGGATCTCAGGATGAACTCTGATGCCCATCCGACCTGGACTCGGATACCACAGATTCACCGGATACAGCCCGCAGCCGGTCTGTACTGCCAGTGCCGCCGGTCCGGCGGCGATCCGTGTGGTTTCGCCGAAGAACTCCACCGGGATCCCAGAGGCGCCGAGATCGCGATCCGCGACGAGGCAGACGATGCGGGCTTCCCGAAGCCGCCGCGCCAAGGTCTCGAAGACCGATGGTCCGCCGTCGTGCGGCAGCACTTCCATCCCGAGCTTGCGGCGGTAGTCCCAGAACTGTTCTGCGACCGCTTCGGGCTTGAGGTTCTCGGCGACAGTGGTGAACTCGATCGAGTGCGTCGCGATGAGCCACGCTCCGGCATGGTCGTAGTTGCCGGTGTGGCCGAGCGCCAGTACGACGCCGCGGTCCGAGTGGACCGCCTCGGCGACGCGTGCACGGTCTTCGTCTGCGATGTCGACACTGTCCAGGACGCGCTGTCGATCCCACCCGTTCATCCGGAACGCCTCGCTGTAATACCGCAGCGCAGATCGCATGCCCTTGCGGGACATCTCGGCGAGAAGCTCCGGCGTCGTGTCCTTGCCCAGGACCCTGAGCAGGTTCGCCTCCAACTGCAGGACCTGGGTGCCGCGCCGCTTCCAGAGACGGTCGGCGATGCGGTCGAACAGCCAGTAGGCCGTTCTCTCCGGCATGGCCCTAATCAGCGACCAGGCAGCTCCGTAGCCGCACGCGATGGCCCGGTCTTTGACGTTCATGCAGACACTCTGACACATCCGTCCGGGATACCCCCGCTCGCATCGCGTTCCGGTAGTGACGAGGGCGACGAAATGGGGGCACGTTAACGGCACGCTGCAGTAGTGTCCTGAGTCGGAAGTTCGTCGGCGGCATAGACTGTAGAAGTGTCGTCGCCGAAGGTTAGGCCTGCCCAGTTGCCGAATTCCGAACGTCAAGTGTTGGAAGGGCGCGAACGACGCCGAAAGAAGGCTCAGCCGTTGTCGATTCGGTCGCGGATCGTAATGGTATGTGCTACAGGCTCGGGTAATACCGAGATTATGCGTGCACTGGGAGTATCGCGAGCCATAGTGCGCAAGTGGAGGGCTTGGTTCCTGTATGACCGCCTCCATGCCATCGCAACCCGTCGGCGTGCTGCGGGCCACGGCGAGGTCACGAAATCCCACATCTGACCACACGTGAGCCACGATAATTCGTTCAGCGAGAGCCACTTTTGCGTAGTGAAGTATCAGCCCAAGTTCCCTTAGGAGTTCACCTCCGAGCAATGCTCAGAATCTGTGGCCGACCGGGAAGGAGTACCTTCCCGTATGACTAAGTAATCCAAGGGTTTTGACCGTTTCCGGCGCGCCAACGCCGGTCGGGAAGACACGTCCCATGCTCGGTAATCGACGGCGGCGAAGGACTCCAATCCAGGCGGCGTGTCCGGCGACGCGTTGGGGCTAACCGATCGATGAAATCGTGCGCGCGGGCGATGCTGGCGGCGGCGCTGCAGGCGAGGTCGCCGCCTACATCGACCAGCACGCCGACCAGGTCGACGAGGCCGGGCGCTGGGCTCCCCGAAACGCGAGAACAGCGTTGCTGGGTTCTACAAATCGACGAATGCACTTGCCGCACTGCCGAGATCGGCACATCCAGGCACGCTCGCGGCGATGAAGGAGATCTACAACGCCAAAGACATCGACCGCGCACAGCTGGCCGTGAAGGCATTCGAAATCGACTACGGCGCAAAATATCCCAAAGAGGTCGCGAAGATCACCGATGATCTCGATGTCCTGCTGGAGTTCTTCAAATATCCGGCCGAGCATTGGATCCATTTGCACACCACGAACCCGATCGAGTGGACCTTCGCGTCCGGGCACTTCGAACCAAGGTCACCAAGGTTCAGGTTCACGAGCAGCGGGAATCGCCATGGCCTACAAGCTCATCGAGACCGCCCAGGCGCGCCAGCGAGGTCAACGAACCCGAACTGGTCGCGCTCGTCCGCGCCGGCGCCCTGTTCCACAATGGCAAGTTGCTCGTACACGCCCGCCGACACCACCCCGCAGTCAACAACTGACACGACCGCCGCCGGAACGGAGGTCGTTTGGAACCTGCAGATCCACAGGGTTTGACGATTCCTCGCACCGCGACCTCGGCGGGCACAGCTGGACTTATGTGTTCGCCAGTCGTCTACCGAAGTCCGCCGTACAGCCACCTCGTGGCCGTTGACACTCGCTACTAGCACGACAGTTGTATTTCGTTGTTTCATAATCGGTTTCGTCGGTAGCGGAGTCGTCGGGTGTGGTGTTGGTGGTGTCGTCGCCAGTGGGAGGCGGCCGGGGCGTGGGTGAGGGTGCGGGCTGGGTGCAGCACTATCGCCAGGAGACGGCGGATGTCGGCGATTGTGAGTGGGCCCAGCCCGCGTGGGCTTTTGGGTCGGTGGCGGTGACGGCGAGGAAGGCGTGGGCGAGCATGGCGAGGGTGATGTGGCGGTACCAGGGTTCCCATTTGCGGACCTGGTGGTGGTCCAGGCCGCATTGGTCCTTGGCGGCTTGGAAGCATTCCTCGACCGCCCACCTGGCCCCGGCGACCGCGACGACTTGTTCGCGCTCGATCGTGGCGGGGTGAAAGCACAGGTAGTAGGCGATTTCGGTCGGGTTGTCGAGGGATCTGCGGGCCAGTGGCGTCCGCGCGTACCCCGCTGGGAGGTCACCGAAATTGGGCAGTGTTGCCCGCGCCCAGTCGTAGACACGTTCTCCGCGCGCGCCGAGTCCGGCCGATACCCGATGCCAAGCCTCGACGGGAGCCCGCCCGACCAGGGTGTCGACGCGTCGGCGGCCGTCGAGATCGGTCACGGTCTGACGGACCGGTACTTCCAGAACGTAGGACAGGCGCCGGGCCTCGCAGAACGCCCGGAACCGGCCATCGCGGCCATAGGCGGCGTCCGCGGCCACCCATCCCGCGCTCACTCCGGCGTCCAGGGTTCGGGCGATCATCATCTCCGCCAACCTCGACTTGGTCAGAAGACCGGCACTGCAACGACTTTCAGGGATCCCGACATCGGTACAGCGGTCCCGGTCACCAATCCACGACTCAGGCAGGTAGAGGTCTCGGTCGATCAGCGCCCGCCCCGAGCGCCCCCATAGGCCAGGAAGACCCCGAGCTGGGAATTCTCCACTCGCCCGGCCGTGCCCGAATACTGGCGTTGCACCCCCGCCGAGCGCACACCCTTCTTCAGAAACCCGGTCTCGTCCGGGACCAAGACGCCATCCGGACAGGCCAGCGCCTCGGCCACATACGAACGCAGACAATCACGCAGCGCATCGGCATCTCATCGCGACCGATTCAGGAAATGCTGTAACCGGCTCGGATCCACCTGCCCGGCGGCCTCGGACAACTGCCACGAGTTCTTCCGCTCCACCGGCGCCAGCAACCCCGTCAGATACGCCTTCGCCCACCGCCGCGGCTCCGCCCGATAGAACACCCCAGCCACCCGAGCGAACACCCCATCGAAACCCACCCGCCACGCCGAAACATCCTCGGCCACAACATCACCCAACACAACGAGGAAAGCTATCCCAGCGTCGACACCAACGCAAAACAACGAAATACAACCGTCGTGCTAGGGCGTGTTCCGAGAGCCTTCAAGGCCTGCGGAATCAGACAGCTCATCCAACTCACTCCGTACCAACGCCGTCAACCCATCGAGCTGACCATTGATATAAAAGTGATTTCCCGGCATAGTGTGTAGACCGAATTTGCTTGTCGTATGGTTTCCCCAAGCCTGGGCATCACTGAGGCTTACACGCGGATCGTCGATCCCCCGTACCGCCACTATCGGACAGGCGATCACCGCTTCTGGCGCGCAGACGTAGGACTCTATCGCTCGATAGTCGGCACGCACCGCGGGCAGTATCATGCGTATCAGCTCGTCGTCGTCAAACATAGAAGAATTCGTACCTCCGAGAGCGCGGATCTCGGCGACAAGGCCATCGTTGCCATATTTATGCACAGCCTCTTGGCGCTGGATTCCCGGCGCACGCCTTCCCGAGGCGAACAGAACAACCGGCGTGTTCGCACGGAGATGCTCCAGGCGTCGCGCAACCTCGAACGCGACAACTGCCCCCATGCTATGCCCGAAGAAAGCCACTGGACTTTCGTCTTGGATGGCATCCAAGACCTCGACGATTCGATCCGCGAGAGTGCCGATATCACCGACCGGACACTCGCTCCGACGATCCTGCCTGCCAGGATATTGAATCGCCGTCACATCCACGACCGACTCCAGAGCCTTGGCCATTGGGATGTAATAGCTAGCCGCTCCTCCGGCATGCGGGAAGCATATTAGTCGGGCGTCATTCTTTGCGGTCGGGAAGAGATTACGGAGCCACGGATTTCCGCTGGCAAGGGCGCTCATGCCAATACCTTTCGTCCAGTCTGACCCACTCGCGAGATAAACTCGGCGTCTGGACAGATGCCATATCGTGAAGGAGCGAGTCGAGGGCTCACCGGCTCAGCTCAGTCATCAGAGTTCCCGGGTGCCAACCTGATGAGCTCCTCAGCGTCCATCGATTCGATCGCTTGCTCATAATCAAGATCCTCCTTCTTGGCTTCCGACTGCGATGATTTCGCAAGGTCCAACAAGCCATCCAGCAAGCCCGCCCTGCGGATTCTGTCCAGCGGGATTGACGCCAATAGCTCTCTAATCGTTACTTCATCTGTGGACTGGTCTTTCCCGTTGGGCCTGACTTGCTCGGTCAGATGCGCCGCCAGTGCAGCAGGGTTCGGATGGTCGAACACCAACGTCGTCGGCAACCGGAGCCCCGTGACACCGGTCAACCGGTTGCGCAGCTCCACCGCGGTCAACGAATCGAACCCGGCCTCGGTGAACGCCCGCTCCGGATCCACCGCGGCCGAGCTGGCATGCCCCAGTACTGCGGCGACCTGTGAACGCACCACATCCAGCAGGATCTGTAGCTGCTCGGCTTCTGCAAGCCCGGTCAGACGCTGCCGCAATTGTGACACCTGGACCACATCCGCTGATACTGCGGCGGCTCGCCAGGATCCCATTGTCAGCTCCCGCAACAGCGGGATCAGCATTCCAGCGCGCGCGTGCTCGGCTAGAGCGGCGGTATCGAAACGGACCGCAACCACGTCGGCCCGATCTTCACGCACGGCTCGGTCGAACATCGCCAGCCCCTGTTTGTCCGACAGTCCCAGGACCCCGCCGCGGCTCATCCGTGCGGCATCGCCTCCGCCCAGATGGCCGGTCATCCCGGTCGAAGATGCCCACAGTCCCCAGGCGATCGAGGTCGCAGCCAGTCCCCGCGCACGCCGCTGGGTGGCCAGGGCATCGAGGAACATGTTGGCGGCCGCGTAATTACCCTGTCCCGCAGCGCCCATAGTGCCTGCCACCGAGGAGAACAACACGAACATCGCCAGGTCCAGATCCCGGGTCGCCTCGTGCAGGTACCAGGCCGAGTCCGCTTTGACAGCCAGCACCGCGTTCAACCGTTGCGGTGTCAGCGAGGCGATCACACCATCGTCGAGCACACCCGCAGCGTGGACCACACCTGTCACCGGGAACCGCTCAGGCACTGCGGCCAGCAACTTCGCCACACCCGCCGGAACCGACACATCACACGCCACAACCCGCACCTGGGCACCCAGAACGACCAATTCCTCAACGAGTTTCTCGGCTCCAGGCGCGGCGATTCCCCGGCGGCTGGCCAACACCAGCGACGACACACCGTGCGCGGTGACCAGGTGCCGGGCCATCAACGAACCCAGACCACCCGTACCACCGGTAATCACGACGGTGCCAGCGGCCACCCGCGACCAAATCGTGCTGTCCTCAACAGTTAGCGCGGGCAGACGTGTCAGCCGAGCCACGTGGACGACATCGCTCCGGACCATCAGCTGTGGTTCCCCGGTGGCGATCGCTGCGGCCACCGTCGCGGCAAGCCCCGTGTCGGTGTCAGCGAGCAGGATCCGGCCCGGATCTTCGGCCTGGGCCGAGCGCACCAAACCCCACACCGCCGCTCCGGCCCGATCGGTGACCGGTTCCCCGGTCGTGGTGACCGCGCCGCTGGTCACCACCAACAATGTGCTCGCAGCGAATCGTTCCTGGACCGAAAAGGTTTGCAGCGCCACCAGCACCCGATGGGTCAGGCCACGCACACCCGTCAATACCTCGGTCTCGGTGTCGTGGTCGCGACAGTCCAGGACCACCACCGTGGGCAACGGTCCCGATTCCGAAACCTCCGCCCACTCGATGTACTTGACGTCGGTGCCGTGAGCTGGAACCGGCAGTGGAGACCACTGCAGAGTGTGGAGTCGGTCGGAATCTCCAGACGCCACCAGGCGGTCGGTTTGCACCGCCCGTACGGTCAGCGACCCAATCGACATGACCGGGCGACCGGAGTGATCGGTGACCTCCACCGCGAAGGCATCGGAGTCACCGGGAGTGATCCGGGCCCGCAACATCGCCGCCCCGGACGCATGCAGGCTGACGTCCTCCCACGCGAACGGCAGCATCGGGTTCCCGCCACCACTCCCGGCACCGATCATCGACACATGCAGGACCGCGTCCAGCAACGCCGGATGCAACCCGAACCGATCGGCGCCGTTACAGGTATCGGTAGGCAACACCACCTCGGCGAACAATTCCTCCCTCTGACGCCACACCGCACGCAAACCCTGGAACGCGGGACCGTATTGGTAGCCAGCCTCGGCCAGCCGGTCGTAAAACCCATCGATATCGATCTCTTGCCCCCCCAGGGGCGGCCACTGCGATACCGCTGCGTCGGGAACAGTCATCTCGTCACCGAGCACACCCTGCGCATGCAACACCCACGCATGCTCGGCATCGGTTTCGTTGTGTGAGTACACCGAAACGCTACGGTCTCCTCGCTCTTCGGCGGCGCCGACGATGACCTGAATCTGGACGCCACCGATGTCCGGCAACGCCAGCGATGTCACCAGCGTCAATTCCCGCAACAAGGTGCAACCAACCTCGTCACCGGCACGAACCGCCAGTTCCACCAATCCGGTCCCGGGGAACAACACCAGCCCGCCGACCATGTGATCGGCCAACCACGGCTGGGTCTGCAGCGACAACCGCCCGGTCACCACGACACCACCGGAATCCGGAGCGGCCACCACCGCACCCAACAACGGATGATCGACCGCGGCCTGACCCAGCGATACTGCATCCCCCGATACCGAGGTTGCCTCGAGCCAATACCGTTGCCGTTGGAAGGCATAGGTCGGCAATTCCACCCGACGCGGCCGCCGACCAGCCCACAACACCGCCCAGTCCATGTCCACACCAGCGGTATACAACTCGGCCACCGCAGCGAGCAGCGTCGTGGCCTCACCGCGGTTCTTCCGCAGGACCGGGACTACCTGTGTGATGTCGGCTCCGGCGGACCCGTCCAGACTCTGGCTGATCAAGGAACTCAGCCCGCCGTCTGGGCCGGCCACAACGAACACACCGGCCCCGGCGTTGTGCAACGTCTGGATCCCCTTGGCGAAACGGACCGTTTCCCGCACATGCCGCACCCAGTACTGCGCCGACAGCAACTCTTCACCAGCCAGATCTCCACTGAGATTGGACACGATCGGGATGGAGGGTGCAGCGAAGGAAAGCCCTGACACCACCGTGGTGAACTCCCGCAGCATCGGTTCCATCAACGGGGAATGGAAGGCATGCGAAACCCGCAGCCAGCTCACCCGATACCCAGCCGCCTGCAACCGCTCAGCCGCAAGAACGACCAGGTCTCGGGCACCGGAAACCACCACAGAGTCCGGACCGTTGACCGCCGCAACCGCGATATCGGTTCCCAGCTCCTGCAGCAGCGCCACCACCGAGTCCTCACCGGCAGCCACGGCAATCATCGCCCCGCCCTCGGGCAATGCCTGCATCAACCGTCCACGTGCCGCCACGAGCACCGCCGCATCGGCGAGAGTCAGTACCCCGGCCGCATAGGCCGCAGTAATCTCGCCGACGGAATGACCGCCTACCAGATCAGGGGCCACCCCCCACGATGTCAGCAATCGATGCAACCCCACCCCCACCGCGAACAGACCCGCCTGCGCGTACATAGTGTCATCGACCAGGGAATCATCCGAACCCCAGACCACGTCACGCACCGACGCCCCCAACTGCTGTTCCAGCAGTGCCACCGTCTCGTCGAAGCCCGCAGCGAACACCGGGAACACATCGTGCAACTGTCGTCCCATCCCGGCCCACTGCGCGCCCTGCCCAGGGAACACCAACACGGTCTTGCCCGCTGTGCGGGCCACTCCCTGGACCAGAGCGGGATCTTCCCGGCCTTCGGCCAGTGCGGTCAACCCCGACATCAACTGTTCACGATCGCTGCCGCACACCACCGCCCGATGCTCGAACTTCGCTCGGGTCGATACCAGCGACCACGCCAGATCCGTCGTGTCCAGATCCGGACGTTCGGAGACGAACGACGACAACCGCCGGGCCTGCTCGGCCAGCGCCTGCGCATTACGCGCCGACACCACCCACGGCACCACCTGGCCGCTCATACCAGCACCATCGACCACTCCACCACTCCCGACAGAAGCACCACTGCCGGTTTCGTCGGGGGCCTGTTCCAGCACGACGTGTGCGTTGGTGCCCGAGATCCCGAACGAGGACACACCCGCACGGCGAGGGCGACCCTCGCTGTCCCATGCCCGTTGCTCGGTGAGCAACTCCACCCGGCCGCTGTCCCAATCCACCTGCGAGGTCGGCTGATCCACATGCAGAGTCTTCGGCATCACCCCGTGACGCATGGCCTGCACCATCTTGATCACACTGGCCACACCCGCCGCAGCCTGGGTATGCCCGATATTGGACTTCAACGATCCCAGCCACAACGGCCGATCCACCGGCCGATCCTGACCATAGGTCGCCAGCAGAGCCTGAGCCTCGATCGGGTCACCCAGCGTCGTCCCGGTACCGTGCGCCTCTACGATATCCACCTCGCCCGCGCTCACACCCGCGTTGACCAGTGCCTGCCGAATCACCCGCTGCTGCGACGGCCCATTCGGCGCAGTCAACCCGTTACTTGCGCCGTCCTGGTTCACCGCCGTTCCACGCACGAGGGCAAGCACGTCATGCCCCAAGCGCCGGGCATCGGAGAGCCGCTCGACCACCAGCACGCCCACACCCTCGGACCACCCGGTGCCGTCGGCAGCCTCGGCGAAGGACTTGATACGCCCGTCCACGGCCAGTCCCCGCTGACGGGAGAACTCCACGAACGTCCTTGGAGTCGCCATCACCGTGACACCACCCACCAGAGCCAGGCCACACTCACCCGACCGCACCGCCGCCGCAGCCTGATGCAACGCCACCAAACTCGACGAGCACGCAGTGTCCACCGACACCGCCGGACCCTCCAAACCAAGCACATACGACACACGACCGGACAGAATCGATCCGGTCGCAGCGCTGAACGGGTAGTCGTGGTACATCGCGCCGATGAAGACGCCGGTGTTGCTGCCCTGCAGCGTGCGCGGGTCCAGACCCGCATCCTCCAGCGCCTCCCACACCGTTTCCAGCAGCAACCGCTGCTGAGGATCCATTGCGACCGCCTCACGCGGGCTGATCCCGAAGAACCCCGCATCGAACAGCCCGGCCTCGTGCAGAAACCCACCCTCACGCACATACGACTTACCCACCGCATTGGGATCAGGATCGAACAACCCCTCCACATCCCAGCCCCGATCCGTCGGGAACCCGCTCACCCCGTCACGACCATCCACCACCAGATCCCACAAATCCCGCGGCGAAGCCACGCCACCAGGGAAACGACACCCCATACCCACAATGGCAATCGGCTCATCCACCCGGATCAGGCGGACGGTCTTGTTGATGGGGGCGCTGCCCCTCGGCTCGATGTGGGTTTGTACCAACTTCGCCACCGCCACCGGGGTCGGGTGATCGAATACCAGCGTGGACGGCAGTTGCAGGCCGGTGGCCTTGCTGATCCGGTTCCGGAACTCCACCCCACCGAGCGAATCGAAACCGATCTCGTCGAAGCGCTGGTCGGGTCGGATGGCGGCGGCCGAATCGTGGCCGAGCACGGCAGCCGCCTGGACGATTACCAGCTCCAGCACAAGCTCGCTGCGTCGTGTTTCCGGAACACCCGCAAACTTGGCGGCCAGCGAGCCGGTCACGACCGCCGGCGGCTGGGCCGGACGGGCCGAACGGCGCACGAATCCGCGCAATACGGCCGGAATCGTGTCGCTGTCCGACTCCCGTCGTAGGACGCTCGGGTCGAACCGGATCGGAGCCAGACACGCCTGGAAGTGTGTAAGCGCTTCGTCGAAAAGACGTGTGCCTTCATTATTTTCGAGCGGACTGAGTCCGAGACGATCCCAGCGCGCGAGTGCGAGGCGGTTCAGGCCGCCGGTCATACCGCTACCTCGGTCCCACGGGCCCCACGCCAGGGAGGTGGCCGGCAACCCCGCGGCTCGCCGTCGCTGCGCCAGGGCATCGAGGAAGCCGTTGGCTGCGGCGTAATTTCCCTGCCCGGACGATCCCAGCACCGTTGCGACGGATGAGAACACCAAGAACGCGGACAGATCCAGGTCACGCGTCAGCTCATCCAGATGCCATGCCCCGTCCACCTTCGCAGCCAGCACCCGATCGACTTGATCAGTGGTCAGAGACGCGACGGTAGCATCGTCCAGGATTCCGGCAGTGTGCACGACGGCGGTCGGGCGGGCGGCGGAATCGATTGTCTCGAGCAGATGCCGCATCGCGTCGCGGTCGGCGACATCGCACGCCACGACCCGAGCCTCGGCCCCTGACAGTGCCAATTCGGCTACCAACTCGGCGGCACCAGTCGCGTCGAGTCCCCGACGCGAGGTCAAGACCAGACTGCGCACCCCGTGCTCGGCGACGAGATGACGAGCGAAAAGCGCGCCGAGTCCACCCGTACCGCCCGTGATCACGACGGTCCCATTCCCGAAGGACACACTTGCCGCCGGTTCTTCGGAAGCGGGCGCACGCACCAGTCGAGGAACCAGCAGATCCGCGCCGCGGAGAGCGGTCTGTGGTTCGCCCGAACGCAGAACCGCCGCAATGCGAGCGGCGTCTACTGCGTGCGCCGGGTCCTCGTCGACGAGGGTGAACCGCTCCGGATGCTCCGACTGCGCACTGCGTAGAAGACCCCACACCGCAGCGGCGGCCAGAGCCGGAGCCTCATCAGGCAACCCCACGGCGTTTGTCGTCACCACCACCAACCGAACGGCGGAAAGACGCTCTTCCGAAAGGAAGGACTGCACCGTCGCCAGCGCTCCCTGTACAGCGGCCCGCACCGATTCCGGGCCATCGGTGAGTGAATCCACCCCGGCGGGCGCAATCGCCCGCCACACCACCACATCGGGAATGGCCTCGGACACGGCGATATCGGCCACAGATGCGAATTCCGTGTCAATACCCGCCAATGAAGCGGTCCCGAGCACGGCCAACGACGGGGCCAGGATGGTCACCGCCGCAAACGATTCCGCAGCTGGCTCCCAGCACACCTGATATAGGCCCGCTTCGTCACCGACACTGTTGCGGAATTCTTTCAGGTCATGGGGACGCATCACCACCGCGTCCACCGATACGATCGGATTGCCTTCCGGCTCAACGGCCGCGACCGATATCGTCTCGGGTCCGGTCGCGACTGCGATCACTCGAAGCGCCGTCACCGTGGTCGGCCATTGTGTGCCCGCCCACGCCGGCCTGTGAAAACGCGCACCGCCCCACCGGAACAGCAGCCTGCCGGTGTCGGCATCGGAATCCGCATCGCCCCAGAGCAATTCGGCGAAGCCCGCGTGCATGACCATATCCAGCAAGGCAGGGTGCAGATCGTGCCGCCCCGGCGCGGATACAGCGTCGGTGTCCAGCTCGATCTCGGAGAACACCGTGTCGCCGCGTTGCCAGGCGGAACGCACGCCAACGAACGCCGGACCGTATTCGAGCCCGGCGAGCGTCGCGATCCGCTCAGAATGCCCTGCAGTGTCGACGATTCTGCTATCGCGCGGTGGCCATTCCTCCTCCGCCAGCCGCGATATCAGCGCCGAGTCGCCCTCCCACCGGGCACCGAACACACCGGTGGCGTTGTGGATCCATTCGGCGTCGGAGGACTGACGGAAATAGAACTCGAACCGACGCCGTCCGGACTCGTCCGCCGCCTGCACCAGCACCTGCAACTCGACCTCGTCATCCGCGGTCGGGAGTATCGGCGCCTGCAAAGTCAGTTCCTCGACCACCCCGCAACCGATCCCGCGACCCGCGACGAGAAGAAGCTCGATGAAGGTCGCGCTCGGCACCACCACCACGCCGGAGGTTTGGTGATCGGCGATCCATGGATGAGTACGCAGGGAGAACCGGCCGGTCAGCAACCACTCGTCGCTACCCGCCAACCCGACCATACCGGTCAGGATCGGATGATCGGTCGACGACGGCGATGACTCGACGGTGCCCGGCAACCAGAAGCGGCGATGCTGGAAAGCATAGGTGGGTAGGGGAATCCGGCGTACGTACCGATCCGCGAACCACGCACGCCAGTCCACCTGCGCACCGGCGACGTGCAGCTGAGCCAGGACGGTAACGAACTGTTCCACATTGTCGACCGAGCGCCGGGCAACCGCCATTACCGACAACGCCGACTCGATCTCCGGATGCTCCGCCAAACAACCACGCGTCATCGCCGCTAGCACCGCATCCGGCCCGATCTCCAAGAACCGCCGTGCACCGGCATCGACCAACGCGTCGATCCCCGCTGCGAATCGGACGCATCCTCGGACCTGCTCGACCCAGTACTCCGGATCGGTCAGTTCTGTGGCGACCATGGTCGCGGACATACTCGACACGACCGGCAGCGATGGGGCCCGATACGTCAGTCCCGCGGCTACGGCACGGAACTCGGCCAGCATGGGATTCATCCGCGCCGAGTGGAACGCATGGCTGACACGCAATCGATTCGTCTTCACGCCCTCGACGGACAGCAGCCGCTCGAGTTCGTCGATCGCATCGCCGTCCCCGGACAGCACCGTCGACGAGGGACCGTTGACCGCCGCGATCGATACCCGGTCGGTGAAATCGACGACGAATTCGACGGCCCGGCTCTCACCGATCGCCACGGCGATCATCTTGCCGCCCGCCGGCAACGCGCCGATCAACCGGCCTCGGGCCGCCACCAGCGTGCAGGCGTCCGAGAGCGACCACACTCCGGCCACGAACGCCGCCACCAGCTCACCGATCGAATGCCCGATCATCAGATCCGGCGTGACACCGAATGATTCGACTAGACGGAACAACGCCACTTCAAACGCGAAAAGCGCCGGCTGAGTGAACTCGGTCCGATCCAGCACACCGTGGGCGTCGGCGAACATCAGCTCTTTGAGCGATCGGCCCAGGAGCGGATCGAACTGGGCGCAGACTTCGTCCAGCGCGGCGGCGAATACTGGGAACGCTCGATACAGGTCCGCCCCCATGCCGACTCGCTGCGCACCCTGCCCAGTGAACAGGACCGCCGTCCGATCGGAACCGACATTCCCTTCGATCGCGGCGTGCGAACCCGCGGCCAGATCTGCCAGACCGACCAGCAGTTCATCCCTGTCGTGCCCCACCAGGGCAGCGCGCCGGTCCAGTTGCGCCCGCGACGTCGCCAGGGAGTACACAACGTCCCGCACGCCGATGTCGGGATTCTCGATCAGCCACTGTCGCAGTCGATCCGCTTGAGCGCGCAGGGCTTCCTCAGATTTGGCCGAGATCAACAGCGGAAGGACGTCGGCTGTAATGGGTTTCGCGGCCGGTTCCGGATCGATCCCGTCCGTGGACGCCTCCGGATGGACGGGAGCTTCCTCGAGGATGAGGTGGGCGTTGGTACCGCTGGCCCCGAACGACGACACCCCCGCTCGCCGGATCCGGCGCCCCACCGGCCACGGCTCGCTGTCCTGCAACAACCGCACCGTGCCCGCGGACCAATCCACATGCGGGGTGGGCGCATCCACGTGCAATGTCTTCGGCAGCACCCCGTGCCGCAGGGCCTGCACCATCTTGATCACCCCGCCCACCCCCGCGGCGGCCGAGGTGTGACCGATGTTCGACTTTAGCGACCCCAGCCGCAATGGCGCGCCCTCGCGACGGGTGCCGTACGCGCTGATCAGTGCTCGCACCTCGATCGGGTCGCCGAGCACCGTGCCGGTGCCGTGCGCCTCGACCGCATCGATATCCGACGGTGCCAGCCCAGCATTGGCCAACGCGGCCGCGATGACCCGTTCCTGCGACAGACCGTTCGGCGCGGTCAAGCCGTTGCTCGCGCCATCCTGATTGACGGCACTGCCGGCCACCACCGCAAGCACGGTATGTCCGAACCGTTGAGCATCCGAAAGCCGTTCCAGCACCAGTACTCCGAGACCTTCGGAGAACCCGGTCCCGTTGGCGGCCGCCGCGAACGCCTTACACCGCGCGTCGGGCGACAAAGCACGTTGCCGTGCAAACGCGATCAGCAACGACGGATCCGACATCACGGTCACCCCGCCCGCCAGCGCCAGCGACGTATCACCCTGGCGCAGGGCCTGGCACGCCAGATGCACAGCCACCAGCGATGACGAGCAGGCGGTATCGACCGAGATGGCGGGGCCGTTGAACCCGAACGAGTACGCGATCCGGCCGGACAGCACGGCGTTCGAAACACCCAGATAGGCATGGCCTTCGGTCTCGGCACTGATGTTCGGCCCTCCGACGCGCGGACCGTAGTTCTGATGGATGACGCCGGCGAAGACGCCGCTGTCGCTGCCGCGCAGCGACAGCGGGTCGATGCCCGCATCCTCCAGCGCCTCCCAGGACGCCTCCAACATCAAGCGCTGCTGCGGATCCATGGCTGCGGCCTCACGCGGGCCGATGCCGAAGAAGGCGGCGTCGAAATCGCCTACGGAGTCCAGGAATCCACCGTTGCGGGTGTAAATGCCGCCCGGCACATCGGGATCCGAGTTGTAGAGCCGGTCCAGATCCCACCCTCGGTCGACCGGGTAGGCGCCGATGGCGTCCACCCCGTCGGCCGTCATGCGCCACAGGTCGTCAGCGTTGCGCACACCACCCGGGTACCGGCAGGCCATACCGACGATCGCGATCGGTTCCCGCGACCGGTCGGTGAGCGCGCGCAGTTGCTGTTTGGTCTCGTAGAGCTCCTTTGCGGCCTTCTTCAGATACCGGCGTAGGTCATCGGTGTCGGCCATCGGTGGAACTCCAGATCGTGGGTGCAGTGCAGGGAGGTCGTTGAAAGTACGTCAACTGATTTGGTCGATGAAGTCGAAAAGCTCACGGTCGTCCGCGGTGTCGAGACTGTCGGCACCACCGCCCAGCGCCGGGTCGCCGTATTTTTTTCCTTCGAGCTCACGCAGCAGCCCGGTCAACCGGTGTGCAATATCCGACCGGTCCGCGGCGGAGAGTTCGGTCGTGGTGAGACCGCGCGCCAGCGAATCAATCTCGGCTACAAGACGTTCCGCGGGGTTGTCGACCGGAACGATCTCCTGCCGCAGGTGAGTGGCCAGCGCCTCCGGAGTCGGATGGTCGAACACCGCGGTCGCGGACAACGGCACGCCGACAGCCGATTTCAGCCGGTTGCGAAATTCCATGACGGCGAGCGAGTCGAACCCGATATCGGTGAACGGCCTGTCCGGCGGAGTCGAGTCCGCACTGGCGTGTCCCAGCACGACCGAGGCCTGGGCCCGGATCACGCCGAGCAGGACGCGTTCCTGCTCGGGGATCGGACGACCGAGCAGTTGTGCGACCAGAGGCGCGGAGCCGTTCGCCGCTGTCGTCGGTACACCGGCGGTTTCGGCCACCCGGCGATTCGAGGGCCTTGACAGGCCGCGCATGACTGCGCGCACGTCATCGGGATGTGCCTGACCCAGTGCAGTCCCGTCGATCCGGACGGCCACGAACACCGATCGCCCGCCCGCCAGTGCCGCGTCGAACAGCGCCATGCCGGCCTCGTCGCCCAGCGGAAGCAGACCTTCACGCCGCAGGCGAGCGAGGTCGGCCACGCCGAGCCGATCGGTCATACCGCCGCTCTGCTCCCATGGCCCCCAGACCACTGACGTCGCGGGTAGGCCGTGCATCTGCCGGTGGTGCGCCAGCGCATCGAGGAAGGCATTGGCGGCCGCATAGTTCGCCTGGCCCGGATTGCCGATCACGCCCGAGATCGAGGAGTACAGCACGAATGCCGACAGGTCCATGTCCTTGGTCGCCTCGTGCAGATTCCAGGCCGCATTCACCTTGGGCCGCAACACCCTTGCTATCTGCTTGCGCGTCATGGTGGCGAGCAGCCCGTCGGCCAGCACGCCCGCCGCATGCACGACGGCGGTCAGCGGATGCCGCTCCGGGATTGCCGCCAGCACCGCATCCACTGCAGCTCGATCGGCCGCGTCGCATGCGACGACGTCCACGTGCGCACCGAGTTCGATCAGCTCGGCGGCGAGCTCGGCCGCGCCGGGTGCGTCCGGACCACGTCGGCCCGCCAGGATCAGCCTGCGCACACCGTGCACGGTGATCAGGTGCCGCGCGGCGACCGCTCCCAATCCTCCGGTGCCGCCGGTGATCAGCACCGTGCCCTCGGGCCGCAACGGCGCCGAGACGGTGAGCACGTTTTTGCCGATGTGCCGGGCCTGGCTCAGATACCGGTAGGCGTCCGGGGTTTGTCGCAGATCCCACGCGACGGTCGGGGACGGGGTCAGCGCCCCGACCTCGAAGAGCTCGACCAGCGTCGTCAGAATCTCGTGCAGCCGATCCGGGCCCGCCTCCATCAGCATGAAGCCGTGGTAGTCCACGCCCGGATACTCGGCGGCCACCTCTCCCGGATCACGCCGGTCGACCATGCCCATCTCGACGAACCGCCCGCCGCGTGGCAGCAGCCGCAGCGACGCGTCCACGAATTCACCTGCCAGCGAATCCAGGACGATGTCCACTCCGCGACCGTCGGTGGCGTCGAGGAACCGCTGCTCGAAATCCAACGTGCGCGAGTTGCCGATGGCTGTGTCGTCGAATCCCAGATCGCGCAACACATTCCACTTCGGCTCGCTGGCGGTGACCATCATCCGCAATCCGAGGTGCTGCGCGATTTGCACAGCCGCCAAGCCGACACCTCCGGTCGCCGCGTGCAGTAACAGCGTCTCGCCCGGCCGCGCCCTGGCCAGATCGACCAGGCCGTAGTAGGCGGTCGCGTAAGCGATGGGAATGGCCGCGGCCCGGGCGAACGACCAGCCGCGCGGCATCGACGCGAGCAGCCGACGATCGACCACCGCCATCGATGCGACACCCGGGATAAATCCGAAAACCCGGTCACCGGGCACGAATTCGGTCACATCCGGTGCGACCTCCACGACGACACCGGCGCCTTCGCCGCCGGGCCGACCGGCCTTGTCCGGGTAGGTGCCGAGTGCCATCAGCACATCGCGGAAGTTGAGGCCGACCGACCGCACGCTCACCCGGACCTGCCCTGGCGCAAGCGGTTCCAACGCGCTCGGACAGGCTCTGAGGGCGAAGTTGTCCGCGGTCAACGTGCCCGTGCCGCCCAGCGTCAGCGCCCATGCCGGAGTCTCTCGTGATGTGACATCGAGCGTGTTCGAAACAGCGCGGTTCAGGCGCGGCGCAAAGGCTTTCCCCTGTCGCAGGGCCAGCTGCGGCTCGCTACCCAGAGCCAGCGCCAGAGTCACGGCGGGCCGATAGGCTGCCGAGTCATCGACGTCGACGAGGATGATCCGGTCGGGGTTCTCGCTCTGCGCGGTGCGCAGCAGACCCCACACCGCGGCTGTGGACAGGTCAACCTGCTCGTGCGGATGAACCGCGACCGCTTGCCGGGTCACTGCTACGATGCGCCGGTCCGCCGTCAGCAACTGTTGCACCCGTGCGGCGAGGTCGGTGACGAGATCCTGCACCGCCGTGGGCAAGTCGCCCTCGATGGCGGTGCAGTCGAGCCGCAGCACCGTCGCGGCCTGGGCCCTGATCGTCACGGTCTCGCCGTCATCGGTGCGATTCCAGACGTCTGCCGCCCCGAGTTCGCCCGCGGACTGCGGTAGCGCGATCCAGTTCATCTCATAGCCAACGCCCTCGGTGCGAGGCCGCGCCACACCGAAGGCCTCGGCCGCTACGGTCCGCAGCGTCAGCGCCTCCACCTCCGCTACCGCCTGACCGGCCGGGTCGGCGAGGGTTACGGCTAGCCGCTCACCACGTGGCCCGGAGCCGGTCTTGGCGACGCGGACGCGCAGGGTCGTCGCGCCCGTCGCATACAGGGTAACGTTCTCCCACGAGAACGGCACGGCGACCACACCGGCCGTAGCTTCGGGAACCAGCCCACCAAGCAGGATCGCGTGCAGTGCGGCGTCCAGCAGGGCCGGATGCACACCGAATGCCACGCTGCCCGATCCAGTGGTCTCCGGTAGGACGACTTCGGCGACCACCGCATCATCGTGGTGCCACAGGGCGGTCAGCCCGCGGAACGCTGGCCCGTACTCGTAGCCCCGCTCGGCCAGGTCCGCATAGGCGTGATCGATCGCGACCGGCGTCGCACCCGCGGGTGGCCAGCTCACCGGATCGGATTCAGCCGATGGCGTGCCTGACCCGGCGTCGACCGTTGCGACCGCGTGTCGAATCCACTGCGCCGCACCGTCACCGGGTGAATCCGCAGATCGCGAGAACACCGACACCGTCCGGGTGCCGGTCGCATCCGATCCGCCCGCCACGACCCGCAGATCGACGGCCCCGACGGCCGGGATCGGCAAAGGTGCCTCAATCACCAGTTCGGCCAATCGCGGACAGTCCACCACCGTTCCCACGTGCAGCGCCAGCTCCACGAGAGCGGCGCCGGGCAGCAACACCACCCCGCCGACTGCGTGATCGGCCAGCCAAGGGTGCGCAGCTTGCGATAGCCTCCCGGTGAGCACCACATCGTCGGAGTCCGGCAACCGGAGCTGCGCGATCAGCAACGGATGCCCCGCCTCGTCCAGGCCCGACTGCCGCGGATTCGGTACGTCGACCGGCTGCGCCCAATAGCGTTCATGCCGGAACGCGTATGTGGGCAACGTGATCCGATCCGTGGGGCGGTGCGCGTACAGGGGCGTCCAATCCACCTTGATACCAACGACAGCGGCCTGCGCCAGCGCGGACACGAACTGAGTCGGCTCGTCGACCGAACGGCGGGCGGCCGCGACCACCGTCGATTTCGCTTCGGCGCCCGGAGTTTCGGCTAAGCACTGCCGAGTCATCGCGGCCAGCACGGCGTCCGGTCCGATCTCGACGAACCGCCGCGCACCTGAGTCGATCAGGACCTCGATTCCTGGCGCGAATCGGACAGCCGTTCGCACCTGCGCGACCCAGTACTCGGGATCGGTCAGTTCGGCGCCCACCAGGGCTGCCGAAACGTTCGATACGATCGGCAGTAGCGGCTGATGATACGTCAATCCCGCTGCGATGGAACGAAACTCGTCCAGCATCGACTCCATCAGGACCGAATGGAACGCATGACTGACCCGCAGCCGGGAGGTCTTCACGCCTTGCCCGGCCAGTCGTTCACCGATCTCGTCCAGGGCAGAGGCCGCGCCGGACAGCACCACCGACGACGGGCCGTTGACTGCTGCCAACGACACCCGCCCACCATACGCGGCGAGCACCTCGGCCATCTCGGCCTCGGGCACCGCGACCGCGAGCATCGCCCCGCCCGCGGGCAGGGCGCCCATCAACCGGCCGCGCGCGACAACCAGCGCACTCGCGTCCGCGAGCGACCACACGCCCGCGGCATACGCCGCCGCCAACTCGCCGATCGAATGCCCGATCAGCAGATCCGGTGTCACACCGAACGATTCGAACAACCGGAACGAGGCCACCTCGAACGCGAACAGCGCAGGTTGTGTGAATTCGGTCCGATCCAGCACACTGTCGGCGTCGGTGAACATCAGGTCTTTCAGCGACCGGCCCATCAAAGCGTCGATCGCCACGCACACCTCGTCGAGCGCCGCCGCGAACACCGGGAACGCTTTGTACAGCCCCGCGCCCATCCCAACCCGCTGCGCACCCTGGCCAGTGAACAGGAAAGCGGTCTTCCCCGAACCGGTCGTCCCCTCGATCGCGCCCGACGAGCCCGTGGCGAGATCGGCAAGACCCGACAGCAACTCGTCCCGGTTTCGGCCGATGACGACCGCCCGATGGTCCAGCAATGCCCGCGAGTCCACCAATGACCGTGCCACCGACCAGATGTCGGCCTCCGCACGATCGGCCGCCCATGCCCGCAGGCGCTCCGCCTGTGCCTGCAAGCCCGCCTCCGATTTGGCCGACACCACCCAGGGCACGACGGCGGCATCCAGGTCCGGCTGGTGCTGCGAAACTGGCTGGTGCATCGAAACTGGCCGAGGCGGGGCCTCTTCGATGATCACATGTGCGTTGGTGCCACTTATGCCGAAGGACGACACCCCGGCCCGCCGCACCCGGTCACCGGCCGGCCATGCCCGCATCTCGGTCAATACCCGCACCGCACCCGCCGACCAATCCACGTGCGGCGACAACGAATCCACGTGCAATGTCTTTGGCAGCGTCTGGTGCCGAAGCGCCTGCACCATCTTGATCACGCCACCGATACCCGCCGCCGCCTGTGAGTGACCGATATTCGACTTGAGCGAGCCGAGCCCGAGCGGTTCTCCCGTTCGGTTCTGCCCATAGGTGGCGATCAGCGCCTGCACCTCGATCGGGTCGCCCAAAGCCGTTCCGGTCCCGTGCGCCTCGACGACATCCACGTCGTGCGCGGCCAATCCGGCATTCGCCAGCGCGGCCTCGATCACCCGCTGCTGCGCCGGACCGTTCGGCGCGGTCAAGCCGTTGCTCGCACCGTCCTGGTTGATCGCGCTGCCGCGCACCACCGCCAGCACATCGTGGCCCAGCCGACGCGCATCCGAGAGGCGTTCTACCACCAGCACCGCCGCGCCCTCGGACCAGGCGACGCCGTCGGCGGCAGCGGAGAACGATTTGCACCGGCCGTCCCGAGCCAGGCCACGCTGTCGCGAAAACTCCTGGAAAACCATCGGAGTCGCCATGACGGTCGCGCCACCGACCAAGGCCAGCGAGCTCTCTCCCTGACGCAATGCCTGGCAAGCCAAATGCAGCGCCACCAGCGATGACGAACACGCGGTGTCCACGGTCATCGCGGGCCCTTCCAGACCCAGTGCGTAGGCCACCCGGCCAGAGGCCACGCTCCCCAGGCCACCGGTGAGGAGGTACCCCTCGACGTCAGGCCCAGCCTTACCCGTCACCGCCTCGTAGTCCTGATACATCACGCCCGTGTAGACACCGGTGTCGCTGCCACGCAACGATGTCGGGTCCAGCCTCGCGTGCTCGAGCGCTTCCCAGGACACCTCAAGCAGCAATCGTTGCTGCGGGTCCATCGCCGACGCTTCGCGCGGACCGATTCCGAAGAAGTCGGGATCGAAATTGCCTGCGTCATAGAGGAATCCACCACGCCGGACATACACCGTCCCCGGCCTATCCGGATCCGGGTCGAACAGCCGCTCCAGATCCCAGCCACGATCCGAGGGGAACTCACCAGTCGCGTCCCTACCGCAGGCAACCAGATCCCAGAGTGCATCCGGCGATTGGACGCCGCCGGGGTAGCGGCAGGCCATGCCCACGATCGCGATGGGTTCGTCCGCACGTACTCGCCGCGACGGCCGCGCGGTCCTGGTACTGGAGTCCGTTCCTTGAATCGTGGCGAGCAGCAAGGAGGCGACCGCTGCAGCCGTCGGGTGGTCGAACACGAGGGTGGACGGCAGCCTGACGCCGGTGGACTTCGACAGCCGGTTGCGGAACTCGACCCCGGCGAGCGAATCGAATCCAAGGGTATCGAATCGCTCGGCGGGACCGACATCTTCGGCGGAACCGTGTCCCAGCACCGCCGCAGCATGCTCCCGGACCAGGTCGAGCACCGCCTCCGGGCGTTGGGCCTCCGGCACTCGGCTCAGTCGCGCAGCCAGCGAACTCGACTGTGCCGCAGTCCGGTTCGTGGTGCGGGGCAGGAATCCGCGCAGCACCGCCGGCGCCGCACCGCCGCGCGCCTCACGCCGTAGTTGCGCCGGGTCGAACCGAATCGCCGCCAGGTGTGAGGCGGTGCAACCGGTGGCCACATCGAACAGCCGCAGACCCTCGTCGTTCGCGAGGGGATGAAGACCGAGCCTCTCCCAGCGGGCGACGGCGCTGCGATCCAAGGTGCCTGTCATGCCACCGGCGGCGTTCCAGGGCCCCCAGGCCAGCGACGTCGCAGACTGCCTGACGGCTCGCCGACGGTACGCCAGCGCGTCGAGGAACGCATTGGCTGCCGCGTAATTTCCTTGTCCCGCCGAGCCGATCGTCGCCGCGATGGACGAGAACAACACGAAGGCGGACAGGTCACGGTCTTGAGTGAGGTTGTGTAGGTGCCACGCAGCAGCGGCCTTCGAGTCGAAGACTCGGCGCAGCTGCTCGACGGTGAGGCCCGCAAAAGTGCCGTCCTCGAGGACGCCCGCTGCATGGACCACGCCGGTCAGCGGATGATCGGCCACTACCGAGTCCAGCAGAGCACCGAGGGCATCTCGATCGCCCACATCGCAGGCCGCCACGCGGACGGTGGCGCCGGCCTCCGACAGCTCGGACACCAGTTCCCCGACGCCGTCGGCTGTTTCGCCACGCCGGGACACCAGCAAGAGGTGGCGGACACCGTGCGCGGTAACCAGGTGTCGAGCCACCAGTGCGCCGAGGCCGCCAGTGCCGCCGGTGATCAGAACCGTACCAGTGCCGAAGGCTGGCCCCCGCTCGGCGCCACGCTCGGTTCGTGCCCGGGCCAGTCGGGGAACGAGCAAGGCTCCGGCACGCACCGCCACCTGCGGTTCGCCAGCCTCTATCACCGTACCGATCAGCTTTGGATCATCGAGGGGCGCAGACGGATCGGCGTCGACGAGAACGAGCCGGCCCGGATATTCGGATTGCGCGCTGCGTAGCATGCCCCAGACGGACGCCGCGACGAGATCTGGTGATTCACCCGGCAGGGCGGCACCGTTCACCGTCACGACGACCAGCTGACTGTCGACCAGACGATCCTCGGCCAGCCATGCCTGCACCGTCGCCAGCACCGCCTCCAGCCGGCCCCGAGCGGCCGCCGGATCGTCGCCGGCGGCGTCGGTCTCCGGCTGCCAGACCACGACCTCCGGAATAGCTTCCGCAGCGGCCAGTTCCGAAACGCTGGACGACACGGTGCCAATTCCGGCTACCGGCCGCGGACCGAGTACAGCCATCCGGTCCGCGGACATGCCCGATGCCGCTGCCGACGCGGGTGACCACTGGACGTCGTAGAGGTCGGCGGTCGCACCGGCCAGCGTGGCGCGCAGCTGTTGCACGTCATAAGGCCGCATGACGACCGCGTCGACGGACACCACGGGATGTCCCAAATCATCCGTGGCCGCAAGGGAAATTGTCTCCGCCCCGCTCGCCACGGCAATGACTCGCAGCGTTGTCGCCCGGACCGACGGCCGATGCAGTCGCGCTCCGGCCCAGCGAAACAACAACCAGCCCGTGCTCGGGTCCCCGTCCTGATCGGGCCACAGCAGTCCGGCCAGCCCGGCGTGCATCACCAGATCGAGCAGGGCCGGATGCAGATCGAACCGCTCCGGCTCGGGCGCGGCGGCGGTATTGAGGGTGATCTCGGAGAACAGAGTCCCACCGCGCCGCCATGCGGCGTCGACACCGATCAAGGCGGGGCCGTATTCGAGTCCGGAGGCTTGCGCGATCCGCTCGGGGATCCGTGCAGGGTCGAGGGTCTCGGCATCAACCGGCGGCCAGGGCTCATCCCGCAGCCGGTCAAGTAGCGAATCATCGCCGTCCCAGGCGGGGGCGAGTACGCCGCTGGCGTTACGCTGCCATTCACCCGCCTGACGGCCGGTCCGGCGGAAGTAGAAGCCAAATTGCCGTCGACCGGTTCCGTCCGCCTCCCCTACCGACACTTGCAGTTCGACCTCATCGTCCTCCGACGGCGGGATCGGGGCCTCGATGGTCAGTTCTTCGACGACACCGCACGCGATTCTCCTACCCGCAGCGAGCAGGAACTCGACCACGGCCGCACTCGGTAGCACCACGGTGCCGTAGGACTGGTGGTCGGCGATCCACGGGTCGGCGGCCAGCGAGAACCGGCCGGTGAAAACGAATTCGTCCGTGCCCGCGACCGGCACCACACCGGTGAGCAACTTGTGGCCGAGGCTGTCGCCGGTGGCTTCGGGACGTGACGGCAACCAGAAACGCTGGTGCTGGAAGGCATACGTGGGCAAGGGAGCTCGCCGAATCGGCGCGCGGCGAAACAGCGGCGTCCAATCCACGTTTGCACCGGAGGTGTGCGCGTGCGCTAGCAGGGTCAGGAACTGTTGGGGCTCATCGCGATCCCGGCGTGCGGCTGCGGCCACCACCGACTCCGAGCCCTCCGGAAGGTTCTGGCGGGTCATCGTCGCCAGCACCGCGTCGGGGCCCACCTCCAGGAATCGACGAACACCCGAGGCGATCAGTGTTTCGATGCCAGGAGCGAATCGCACCGCAGCCCGCACCTGCCGGATCCAATAGGAGGGTTTCAGCAATTCGTCTCCAGCCAGTTGACCGGACACATTCGACACCACGGGCACGCGTAGCTGATTGTATGTCAGTTCCTTTGCTACAGACTCGAATTCGGCCAGCATCGGCTCCATCCGATGCGAGTGGAAGGCATGGCTGACCCGCAGTCGCGAGGTCTTCACGCCACGTCCGACGAAGTAGGCCTCGATCTCGATGACTGCGTCCACGTCACCTGAGATGACCAGAGCCGTCGGAGCATTCACCGCGGCGACCGACACTCGGCCAGGATGGCGACCGACGACATCGTTCACTTCGCGTTCAGATGCAGCGATGGCCAACATCGCGCCACCCTCGGCCAACGCACCCATGAGGCGGCCGCGCGCCGCGACCAGTCGACACGCATCCTCGAGCGACCACAAGCCTGCCAGATACGCAGCGGCGAGTTCTCCGATCGAATGGCCGATCAGCACACTCGGGGTGACACCGAACGCCTCCAGCAGGCGAACGAGCGCCACCTCGAAGGCGAACAGCGCGGGCTGGGTGAACTCGGTTCGATCCAACGTCGTGGCGCCGGTTTCGTCGCTGAACATGAGTTCTCGTAGCGAGCACTCCAGTATCGGATCGAACTGGGCACATACCGCATCCAACGCGCCCGCGAATGCCGGGAACGTCTCGTACAGGCCGGCACCCATGCCGATCCGTTGAGCGCCTTGGCCGGTGAATAGAAAGGCCGTCTGCACCGAAACGGCGGCACCGTCGATCACACCGATACCGGTCCCGGATTCGGCAAGAGTCGCCAACCGCGCGAGCAACTCGTCCCGATCACGACCGAGGACCACGCTGCGCGTATCCCACTGCGCCCGCGATGTCGCCAACGCATGTGCCGCATCCGCGACGTCGATCTCCGACCGCTCCGACAACCAGGCACGCAACTGCGCGGCCTGCGCACGCAGACCCGCCTCGCCTTTACCGGACACTAGCAATGGGATGACCGGAACAGTGATATTCGGATGCCCCGCAACGTCTTCGGTGCCGACCTCGACGGCCGCCACCGGCGCGGCAGGTGCCTCCTCGAGGATCACATGCGCATTGGTGCCGCTGATCCCGAACGACGACACACCTGCCCGACGCGGTCGATCGCCCGCAATCCAGGGTTCGGCCTCGGTCAACAGACGCACCGCGCCCGCGGACCAGTCCACGTGCGGCGACGGCGTCTCGGCATGCAACGTCCGCGGCAACCGCTCGTGCCTCATCGCCTGCACCATCTTGACCACTCCGGCCACTCCGGCGGCGGCGACCGCATGGCCGATATTCGATTTCAAGGAACCGATCCGCACCGGCTTCCGATCGTCGCGATCGCGCCCGTAAGCATTGATCAACGCCTGTGCCTCGATGGGATCACCCAGGGCCGTTCCGGTGCCGTGCGCCTCCACGGCGTCCACATCGCTGGCCGAGAGCCCTGCATTGGCGAGGGCCTGAGCGATAACCCGTTCCTGCGCCGGACCATTCGGCGCGGTCAGACCGTTGCTCGCGCCGTCCTGGTTCACCGCGCTGCCGCGAACAACCGCCAGAACCTCGTGGCCGAGCCGGTGCGCATCCGAAAGCCGCTCCAGCACAAGCACACCCGCCCCCTCGGACCAGACCACACCGTCGGCGTCGGCCGAAAACGCCTTGCACCGGCCGTCCGGTGACAGACCACGCTGACGGGCGAAGTCCACGTACAGATACGGACTGGCCGCGATGCTCACCCCACCGGCAAGTACCAGCGAGCTGTCGCCCTCGCGCAAGGCCTGGCAGGCCAGATGCAGAGCCACCAGCGACGACGAACACGCCGTATCCACCGTCACAGCCGGACCTTCCAGACCGAGCACGTACGCGACGCGGCCGGAGATAACGCTGTGTGACGTGCCGGTCAGCCGGTAACCCTCCAGATCACCGACCACCCGGCGGGAGTAACCCGACGAGCAGGCGCCGACGAACACACCGGTATCACTGCCGCGCAGCGATACCGGGTCGATGCCGGCGTCTTCGAGGGCTTCCCACGATGTCTCTAGCCACTGCCGTTGCTGCGGATCCATCGCCCAGGCTTCGCGCGGGCTGATGCCGAAGAAGCCTGGGTCGAAATCACCTGCGCCGCTGAGGAATCCACCGTGACGCGTGTAAACCGTGCCTGGTTTATCGGGATCCGGATCGAACAACTGGTCCATGTCCCAACCGCGGTCGGTGGGGAATTCGCCGATCACATCGCGACCGGCGTCCACCAGATCCCACAGCTCCTCGGCCGAGCGCACACCACCGGGGAACCGGGCGCCGATACCGACGATGGCAATGGGTTCATCGGTGGCGCTCCGCCGCGTCACCCGGTATGCGCCAGGGTCGGTGCCTTCGACCCGAGCGCGCAGCAGCGCCGCCACCGCATGTGGGGTCGGATGATCGAAGATGAGCGAGGCCGGCAGCGATACACCGGTGGCGCGGATCAGTCGGTTCCGCAGCTCCACGGCACCGACGGAGTCGATGCCGAACTCGGTGAACGGCAAGCCGGGGTCGATCGATCGGGTCGACTCGTGTTCCGACAGCGCAGCGGCATGTTCGCGTACGATATCGAGAACTACCCTGTCGCGCTGATATTCGGGGGTGGAGAGCAAGGTCCGCGCCAAGGAGCCGTCGGTACGGATTTCACTGTGCCCGACCGTGTACAGCGGCAGGTCGACCGGCGCCCCTCCGGGGACCAGCGCGTGCGGGTTCACTGGCATACCGGCGCAGTACGCCTGTGCCAGCGACGCCAGGAACCGTTCCGGGCCTCCCTCACCGCGTCGCAGCGATTCACCGACGAATACCTCCTGGCCCGCACCGGCCGCCTCGGCGATCCGGGCGATATCCATCGTGAGCACGGGATGCGCGCCGACCTCGAGGAATCCGGTGATATCGTCGGCGATCAGCGCCGTGACGGCATCGGTGAATCGAACCGGTTCCCGCTCTGCCCGATACCAGTACTCGGCGTCCAGTGCAGCGGTATCCACCTGGTCGGCGAGGACCGTCGAAAAGAACGGCACCGACCCTGATTGTGGGCGAATCGGCTCCAGCTCCTCAAGCAGCCGATCGCGGATCCGCTCGACCGCCGTCGAATGCGACGCGTAATCGATCGCGACCCGGTAGGCCCGCACACTGTTGCGGGCGCAGTCCGCGAGGAAGTCCTCCACCGCCGAAACGTCACCGGACACCACACTGTGTGCGGGTCCGTTCACTGCCGCCAGCGACAGCCGATCCCCATATGCCGCAAGATGTTCCCGGACCGCGTCCGCGTCGAGTCCGATCGAAGCCATTGCGCCCTGTCCGGCTAACTCGTCGGCGAGCGCCCGCGACCGGAGCGCCACCACCCGCGTCGCATCGGACAACGACAGTCCACCGGCGACGTGGGCGGCGGCGATCTCACCGTGCGAATGGCCTATCACCACGTCCGGCTCCACACCGGCCGCTCGCCACAGCCGCGCCAGTGACACCATCACCGCGAATAGAGCCGGCTGCACCACATCCACTCGGTCGAGCCTCGGCGCATCACCTTCACACCGCAGCACCGCCGTCAGCGACCAGTTTACGTACGACGCAAGCTCCGCTTCACATTCCGCGATCGACTCAGCGAACGGACCACCCATCTCCAGCAGTCCGCGTGCCATCTCTTGCCACTGACTGCCGTTACCCGGGAAGACGAACGCTATCCGCCGCTGCTCGGCACGCCCGGTGGCCGGCTCAATCGCCGGCATGGGCGCGGCCGGATCGGCCAGGGCCGCTAATCCGACCAGAAGCTCCGCTCGGTCCCGTCCGACAACGCTGCCGCGCCATTCCAATTGCGTTCGTGTGGCCAGTAGCGAATACGCCACATCGACCACATCCAGCTCCGGATGGCGCACTATCCACTCCAGCAGCCGGGCCGCCTGCACACCGACGCCGCTCTCATTGCGGGCCGCTATCACCCACGGCACTGCGCCAGTGACGCTGGTTGTCGTGGACTCGGCATTACTGGCTACGGGGGGCTTCTCCAACCAGATATCGATGTCCGACACGCCACGTAACCCCAAGTATCCGAGCGAAATTCGCGAACTCCGCGCCTTGACGCCGCGGCTGGCGATCGGTTCCTGGCGGCCCAGACAGAGCACCGTCTCGATGAGGCCTGCGAAACCGGAGCCTTCCACGTGACCTGCATTCGACTCGATCGCACCAATGCGTGTTCGAATGCCGTTTGCACTGCCACGGATCACGGCATGAATCCGGTCGCCATCGGCAACTGCCTGAGCCAGCGGTTTCAGCACCACCATACCGCCGAACTGCTCAATCCGTTCGCCTCCGGCCGGCAATGGAATGAGACTCAACCCGCCAGCCATAGCCATATCGCTCTCACCGCAGCGCAGGCTCTCAAATGCCAGATGAACTGTTACCAGCGAGTCCTCGACGTTGTCGACCATGATGCTCGGGCCGCTGAATCCGAAGTAGTGCGAGATGTGCCGGGACGCCGCACTTTCGGCAAGATCGCCGCCCGTGCAGCCGAAGAAGACCCCACAGCGCCGCGCACCGCGCACTACGTCCGCCAGAGCCGCGTCCTCGATCGCCTCCCAACTCAGCTTCAGCGCCAGCAATAGCTGCGGATCGACAGCCTGTCCCTCATTTGACACGATTCCGAAGAAACTCGCGTCGAAATCCCCTGTTGCATCTTCGAATCCTGCCCGCTCATTGATAGCGCTCCGCGCATGGAGAGGTTCACCGACCACGGCACCCGCATCACCCATCTGCTGACCGAAGCGATCAAGACCCGCCTCGCCCGTTGCCCTGTAGGAAATGCCAACGATAGCGGCCGCAAAAGTTGATCTAGCCACCCTGAAACCCATTCCCCCTCAACGCATCACGTGACGGCAACACTGGATGGTCTTCGAGGACGCTAACACAGCGCAGCGTGAACCGTCCACTGCAGATAGCGGTGTACACTGCCTCGCCTTTCTGCAGATGAACGAGTGGAATAGCCTGCGAAAGCTGAAATGCAGGTATGCCGAGGTGCCCGGTAACGGGCATGTCACATGGCGCGAGTATGGGTGCTGGTCGGCAGGTTGCCGGGGCGGCCTCGACGATCACGGACGGTGACACCACCGGTAGCTTTGGCGCGCAACGACACCCATGCATTCACGGTGGCAGAGAAGGCGTCGCCGTCCAGGCGCCGCAGCAATCGGCGGATCGTGGACTCGCTTGGTGCCTGCCCGCCGATACCGCGGGCGGACCAGCACCGCCGCGGTAGTCGCCAGTGCCACAACCAGGTTCGACGCAGCACTGTACGGCCGCTCTGACTTCTCCGGGGACAGCAGCCCCCGCCGGAACCTCCAGCACCCTTCAGAAATCACGGTCGTGGAAGTGTCTGCGCGCATGGCCTCAACTCCACGATCCGATTTGATCACGAAAAGTGTGCTTGATCCATTTCTGCCGTGCCGCCGACACGGGCGATCGGGAACCGGGCCTTGTATACCGCAGGAGGAAGGAACGCATGCTTCGCACCGATGACCGGCCCTCAGTAAAGCCTTGCGCCACAAACACGGATGTCGCCTGATCATCGTTGACGCCACGTCATGGGCAGATCACCGGCAACACATTGGGCGTCCGGATGAAGTAGGACTCCCTCAGGTCGATGTCCGCGGGTGGAGCCGCGAGCCGGAGGTCTGGCAGCCTTCGAATGATGGTTTCCAGGGAAATCGCGACCTGGCGACGGGAGAGTTCCGCGCCGGGGCAGTAGTGCGGCCCCAGCCCGAAGGCGATGTGCCGGCCGTTCGGACCTTCGAATTCCGCAGCGTTCGGTGTGCCGAACTGGGCGGGGTCGCGGTCCGCGGCCGCGATCGACAGCAAGACGACGTCCCCGGCCTCGATCGTCACCTCCGCAACATCTATCGATTCGGTGGCGAAACGGGGCGTCGCCGAGTGATTCGAGCTGTACAGCCGCAGGAATTCTTCCACCGCCCGTGGTATCAGCTCCATGTTGTCTCGCAGGAGCTCCATCTTCGCGGGATCCGAGAGCAGCGCGAGGACACATGAGCCGATCGCCCGCGCCGACGGGTCGTAGCCGCCGAGCAGGACGATGTAGCCCATTCCGAGCAGCTCTTCGGTACTCAGTGGCGCTCCGCCCCCGTCAGGCGTAGCCATCCATTCGGACCATATGTCGTCGCCGGGGTTCGCGCGCTTTTCGGCCATCAGCGCCATCAGGAACTGATTCATTTGCGCACCGCCCTGTTGCATCTGTGCGGGATCCATACTCAGGATCTGGTCGCCCCAGGTCCGCAGTCCATGGCGATCTGTTTCCGGAATGCCCAGCACCTCGGCAATGACCGTGATAGGCAGCGGCGCCGCGAATTCCGCCATGAAGTCCACCACGGTCCCACGCTCGAGGTCATCGGCCAAACCGGTCGCCACCTCCTGGATGCGCGGCGTCATCGCGTCAACTCGCGCAACGCTGAACGCCTTGTTCATGTGCTTGCGCAGTCGAGTGTGCGCGGGCGGGTCTTGGCACAGCACGGAACTAGTCAGCGGTGGTGGCGCCGGAAGAGCGTAGTGTGCGCCTTCGGCGTCTGTGCGACGTCGAACCAGCCGGCGGTCTCCTATCAGGCGCCGCACCTCGGCGTAGCTCGTCACGAACCAGGCGTGCACGCCGTCTGATGTCTTCACCCTGTGAATGGGGCCGATTTTGTGAAGCCGCTCATACGTGCCGTATTGGTCGACCAAAAAGGCAGTGTTGAGGTCTTCCGGCGATGCGAAGGTCTCGCTGGTCATATCTCCTCCAGATCATCAAGCCTCGGCCCTCCCTTTGATGCGCCTTTGACGTTCGCATCTGCGGCACCGAGAACCTCGTACAACGTCAAAAGAATTCCGCCAACCATCCGTCAATCAACGCGGACAGCTCGGAAACGTGCGCCTTCATCATGCTGAAATGGTTTCCCGGCGCGCGACGAACAGTGCTCGAATATCGCCAATCCGCATACGTCGGAATGGTTCCAAACATCATCGGCTCGATGGCCTGCAGCAACAGTGTCGGAGTCGCACTTCTTGTCGGCTCCCAGCCGGTCAGCAGACTCACGTATGCACTCATCGCGAGCAGCCGGCCGTCATCGACGGTCGAGATGCCTTCCGATGGATTCAGCATGTCACCGATCACCTGGTCGGCGATTCCCTGTAGCAAGTCGCCGTCGATGGAATAGGTGTCGATCAAAACGGTTGCGACCGGCGGATTCTCGGCACCCTCCAGATGCTGCGCCATCGCATGGGCCAGCGCTCCGCCGGTGGAATGTCCGACAAGCGTGTAGCTCTTGCCGTGCATGTGAGTCTGAACCGCCTCCGATATGGACTGGATCAAGACTTCGAAGGTTGCAGGCAACGGCCGCCTGCCGTCCGAGCCGGGCAGTGACAGCGCCAGTATCTCCCGGCCGCCTGCGAACGAATTGGCAAGGCGCATATATTCGTGCGGGCCCGAGGTCGCCAGGATCGACGGTATACAGACCAACGTCGGAGCAGCATCACCGTGTGCCAGCTGCACCACGTCCAGCTCCCAGCCAGCGCTCTCACGGTTCTCGAACTTCGGTGTGAATTCCGCCAGTCCGGTCAACTGTTCCAGAAACTGGCGTGTCCCATTCGACTGATTGGCTTGCCTCAGAAGTGTTCCCAGCGTTGTCGATGACGATCCGCCCGAAGGACCTTCGGTAGCGTCCTGATAGGCGTCGGTCAGGAGCTTTCCGAGGTAGGCCGCCAGCGCGGCGGGGTTCGGGTGGTCGAACACCAGCGTGGTCGGCAACCGGAGTCTGGTCACAGCCCCCAACCGGTTGCGGAGTTCGACCGCGGTCAGTGAGTCGAATCCGGCTTCGGTGAATGCCCGGTCTGGGTCCACCGCGGTGGGGCTGGAATAACCCAGCACTGCGGCGATTTCGCCGCGGACCACCTCCAAGACCACCGCCTGCCGTTCTGTCGCAGACACCCCGGACAGCCGCCGGGACAACATCGACCCGCTCCCGGGGGCGGAGGCCAGCGGGCGGCGGGCTGGGCGTCGTATCAGTCCGCGAAGCAGCGCCGGGACTCGGCCGGCTCCGGCCGAAGACCGCAGGGCTTTGATATCCAGCAGTGCCAGCACCAAGCTCGCCGGCACGGACAGCCCGGCCAGGATTGCGGTGTCGAACAGCTCCAGCCCCTGCTGCGCGCTCAACGCCATCACACCGACGCGGTTCATGCGGGCACGATCGGTATCGCTGAGATGACCGGTCATCGCGCTGGC
>NZ_JBYISM010000046.1:0-44963 GCF_057708605.1 Nocardia sp. bgisy118
GTGTCCGCGGAGCTTGATCGGCTCGAAGCCGTCATATCGGCGGCAAACCCAGCCGATCGTTCGGGCATCACATCACGCCTCCAAGCCCTCCTCACCAAAATCAGCCAAACACCGGATACAGGTGGTGCGAACGTTGCGGAGAAGCTCAAGTCGGCCACTGCCGATGAGATTTTCGCTTTTATCGACAACGAGCTGTGAGACTCTCGCCGTTGCCGGATGGGGACCCGACATCGAAATACTCGCCCCGGTAACCGAGGTTCGCGCTGACATCACCTACCGGCTCGCCTGAGTGTTTCACAGCTACCTGATGTGGCTGACGGGACCCCGTGATTCGGTCCAGCGCGCGTGAGAGCCGGTTGTCGGTGGATGCAGGTTGCAGCGTATCCGGCTCCGGACACCAGTGCTAAACACAGCATCGGCCTCGACAACGACAACCCGTTGTCGAGGCCGATACCGTATGCCCAGGTGGAGAGCCTGGTAGAGGTCCGCTTTGTCGGGTCGTGCGCCCGCGGCGAGGACGGCAGGGATGTCCCCGAGGGACTCGATGAGCTTGCGGATCTCCGTCTCGGTCAGTCGGGGGGTGCTCGGCATGTTCTGTAGCTCTGCTTGGGCTGCGGCTTTGTCCGCTTGTGCAGTGTTCATCGCGGCGACGAGGGCTTGCGGGTCAACGCCCGCTTCGATGGCGGCCAGATGGCGTTCGAGCTTGGCTTCGGCGTCGGCGATACGTCGCCGTAGCAATGCCCGATGTGTGTCGTGATCGTTGCCGTTCTGGGCCGCGAACAGGTTGGCGATGGTGCGATCGCGATTGGCCCGATTGAACAGGGTGGCCAGCCACCGGTTGATCGGTGCAGCGAGGTGGTCCTCGCGGAGGTTGACCGTCAGGGGGTGCTCGGCCAAGGCGGGGCTCCCAGGGGTGAGGGTCTTTGCGCGGCAGCGGTAGTAGACGACTCCTCGGACCACTCCAGGCTGCATTTTGCGCCCGCAGACGTCGCAGCGCACCAGCCCGCGAAGCAGATACTCGCGTGGGGAGGTTTTCCTTGTACGTTCCAGGCGGCCGCGGGCGCCATTGCCTGTGCTGGCCCTGCGTCTGCGGATAAGTTGGGCTTCGGTGAAGGTCTCGACCGAGACGATGGCGGGGTGCGCGGGCTTCTTGGATCGGATGATGCGGTGGTTGGGGGAGCGGCGTAGGCGGGTGATGTGGCCTGCGGCGACGTCGTCGGGATCGAGGAGTTCTTCGTGCTTGTTCCAGCGCCCGAAGATGGCGTAGCCGGTGTAGCGCGGGTTCTGCAGAATGGCCGAGACGGTGCTGGCTTGCCAGCCGTCTTGGGATCGGTGCCGGTTCTGCTCGGGCCGGTGCGCCGAGGGGCAGGGAATGGCCTCGCGGTTGAGTTCGTGGGCGATGGCCTTGTCGCCTCGGCCGGCGATGTAGTCGCGGAAGATTCGTTGGACCACCGGTGCGGTGGCCACGTCGAGTGACAGGATCCGCAGTCGGGATCCGTCGGAGGCCCGGTTCGGGTTCGGGTGTGGTGGGCCGTCGACGACCATGTATCCGTAGGGTGCTCGGCCGCCTTGGTGGCGGCCTTCGTTGAGGACTTGGGCGTCCATGCTGGCTCGGGTGCGTTGTTGGACGTGTTGGCGTTCGGATTCGCTGAGGCCGCCGAGCATGCTCATCATGATCGAGTGGGTCACGTTGTGGGGGTCGAAGCGTCCGCTGAGTTCGGGGACCCAGACTTCGACCTTGTGCGCTTGAATGCGGGGTGCCACGAGGCTGAACTGGTTGCCGAACCAGCAGCGTGTCCCTTCACCGACCACGATCGCCGACCAGCCGCGGGTGTGGCGCTTCAGGTCTGCCAGCAGGCGTGCGGCTTCGGGGCGGCGATGCCATGGCACCGAGCGCGATTGGCCGACGTCGAAGTAGTCCTCGACGATGGAGCCGTCGGCGACGAACTTTTCGGCGTTGCCGCGCTGCCACCGATACGAGGTTTCGGGGTCTTGGTTGTCCTCGGTGGAGCATCGCCCGTAGAAGGCGAACCGCTGATCGGCACTCGGCTCAACGGTTTCGGGGACGAGCCCGAGAAGTTCGTCGAGCACGGCCCATTCGTTGGACTCGGTCGGCATCGTCGGTCTTCCTCTCACCAGAACCGTCGCGGGCATGTCGGAGAAGCAGCTCGAGCAGCAGCCTAGCCGCGGCGGGGTTCAACTCGGGCGGGTCGTCTGGGCAGACGACCTCGATCGATCCAGCGGGGCGTCTGCGAGAAGGATGCGGAACCATCGGCTTCAGCGCTCACGACCACTGAGGAAGCCCAGCGGGACGGGTCGAAAGCCTGTCTGCTTTGGAGTCCCGCTGGCGAGTCGATCGTCGACACTTCGAAGTGAAGAGACGAGATGACGAGGGCGTTGAAAGTCCGTCGCGCGCCTGCGATCTGGATTCTCAGTGTTCGACACGTTGTCGTTGAAGTGGACTACCGACCGCTTGTTGCGAATCGAAGGCATGGGACATCGCATTCTGGCCCGTCTAGCCTGATTCACCCACTTACATGAAACCCGATCTTCTGCTTCGGCGCCATGACCAAGAAAGCGCGCTGCTACAGATGCCCCTCCATGTCAACGCTAGTTGGTGCGTCGAGCTAGTTCGACGTCGTCGGTGTGCGTTCTTGCAGTCGGTTCCAGCGCAACAGGCTTTGGTGTGGGCAACAGCGCGGGCATATTCGTGTCCTTGACGTGGATGCACCAACCGCCGACCTCAGGAATGCGGCCGACAATCTCCATGTGGCCAGGAGGGTGTGCGACGCTGCGCCGCGCATGAATCGCCCTGGTTTGATGCCCGCTTTGGGCTGGCTCTGATACGGCATTCGCGACAGGCTCGCGGCGGGACCTCGGAGACGGCAGGCAGACCGTCGTCGCTCCCCTTGCCTGAACCTCGTTGGCTCGGTTATCGATTGGGCGCCGCAGCTTTCATCCAGGTTGATGTCGCGCATGGAACCATGCCGCATTCCGACCGTGCGACGGGTGGTTGATCGGATGAATGGCTCTGAAGGAGGAGGCGTCAGCGCCGGTCGTTCTGTGGAGGGATCGGGTTACGACGGCGTGCGCGGAGGCGCGGTTGGGCCGATCGGTCGATGGTCGGCGCAGTTCGGGCCCGTACGGGCAGCTGTGTAGCCGGTTGGCGGGTGACTTCGATCGCCGTAGCGATGTCGCTGTCGGTGAGGAACCACGTTCGTCCCGCCTTATGACCAGGCAGCCGCCCTGCCTTTAGTTGTTCGGTATACCAGCGGACTGACTTCCGCAGCGCGCTGGCGCCGTCCGCAACGGAATAGGTTCTTTCGTATGGCCTTTGGTGCGAGGGTCCATCGGGCACAGTTGGCGTTGTGTCAGAGGTATCGGTCACTGTCATCTCCGGGAGTAGGCGAAAAGCTAAGCGAGATGCTGATGGGTTCAAACGCGGTGCTGTCGGCTTGGACGTCGCGGTCGCCCGCGGGGTACCCACGAGCTGTGCGCTCAGTGCCAGTCGGTGGTCTCGCTAGTTCATACCTCACTCCGCAAGGCGGTGCTCCGTGGCTACGTCCACTGATCTGGACGGCGTCTGTCCACGAATTTGGACGGCACCGAGAAATCGGGCAGGGGTAGTGTCCGCGGATTTGGACGGCGCCTGTGCGGGTCCGGACGGTGATGGCGGAGAAGTGCGGGCCGGGGTGTGTTGAGGCATGGTGGGCACCAAACCGGGGGTGATTCAGCCATGGCCGACAACGGGATACGTATCGACGTCAATGACGCCTTGGGGTTGGTTGAACTGTTGGAGTTCATCCGAGACTTCTTCGGCGCGGCGGGGCTGGCGGTGACCGAGGAGTTCGCGGCGTTCGTGGGGACCGGCACGTATTCAGTGGGTGATCTGTGTGTCGATCTGGAGCGTTATCAGCTGCTGCTGGGAGGGATTCCCGGTGATGATCTGCCGCCGTGCCCATGTCGTCCTCGTGCCTACGCCGAATGGGCGAACAAGTTTCGGTGACGGCCGCGGTGTCCAAGACAACAAGCGGACCTCGGCGATACGTCCGTCGGTTGCTCGGTCTGCCGGTACTGGGCTGTGAGGTCGCCCTGGTTCAGGTTTCGAGCCTACCCGTCGAACATCTGGGGGCAGTAGCGTTGTCGGCCGTGGGTGACGCTCTTATAGCCAAGCTGTTTGCGCAGGTGACCGACGTGGATTCGGAGGTTCGCCGAAAAGGCTTGGAAAGGTTGGCCGACTGGGGTGGCTACATCTACAACGTGTTGGTGGAAGTGCTGCGATACGAGGAGTACTCGTACGCCTGGCCGGACTGCGCCGACATGCTCAGCGAAGACCTCTGTGACAGCAAGATCTCCTTCAACGTCTTCATCGATGACCTCATCGAAGCGCCGAACGAGGTCGTGTTCGATCGGTTTGCCGGTCTGCTCGGGCTACCGGCCGGAACTCACCCGCCCCGCTTCGCCATTGACGGTCACAGTGGCGACTCCGTGCTACCCGCGCCCGCGGTGGCTGCTGGCCTCCATCAACGGGCAGCCGTGCTGGTGGCACTGCTGGGCAGCCCGCTGGAGCGGGTGCGGCAGAATGCAGTGTGGTTCCTGGCCGAACTCGGCCCCGGCGTCGCCCCGGTACTGCGCGCCGTACGAGACACACGAATGTTGGGCCGGCGCGCCGCGATCAGCGCCCTGGCGGAGCTCGACTGGGCCGAGTTGGGCACGGCCGACCAAGCGTTGGTTCAACGCCTGATTCGGGTCAAGCAGCTCACCGAAGTGCCGCAGCCGGTGATCCCGCAGGGCGAGTGGTACGCATTGCCGACGACCGACCAGGCAGCAGTGCTGGCCGCGTTCGATCTTCGAGACCCGGTGCCCGTGACCATGCGTATGGGATTCGCACCCTGGCAGCTGGACGGCCCGTGGCGGCCGTTGCCCGAGTACATCGGCTACGGCATCACCGGCGCGTACGGGCAGGTGTTCGTCACACCGGCCTTGGACGGGTGGACGTTGGTATTCGCCGACGGCAGCGTGCTGACCGCGGACGGGAATGTGGCTGACGGTGAAGTTGCGTTCGCCTCCGCGCACCGCCGCTGCGCGGAGTTGAGCCGCCGCTTCGGGAAAGCGCACTGGTACCTCGAAACCGAGAGCGGTGGATGTTGGGATCAGAGCGGATGGTGCGTCGCCGACAAGGGTGAGGTCGTGCGGTACTGCTACTACGACTTCGATATCGACGACGGAGTGCAGATCGGCCCTGCGGCCGAATCCGGACGGCAACCGACCGTCGAGGAACTTCGGGCCTGGGTGAACGAGCATGACCCCGGCACGGGAGTCCCACCTGTGCGACCGGAGACCCCGCCCAGCGAGTCGACAGAAGAGAAATTCAAGGCGTGGGTGCTGGAAAAGTTCGCACCCACTCCCAAGGATGAGAGGAGCTATGAGGACATCGACGACGAGTTCGACGATGCCGACGACGTCGACGAACCTCTCGACACTCATCAGGACGAAGGGGAGTCAGGGGGCTGGGAATTCAGGTCCCTCGAGGTGGCCTGGCGGCTGTCGGTGAGCCCTGAAGCACTTGGACCGCATACACGTGTCCAAGGCACCGGCGTGCTGGCCGTGCCCGCTGGCAAGCCGCACAGCAGACGCTATGGGGCCCTGCCCATCTGACGCTTCGGCGACCGGTAGTCGCCCCAGCGGACGAGTTCGGTGTGAAGGTCGACTTCGATGGCGCCGAAGAAGTCGATATTCTCGCTGTGCGCGGGTCGAGATACGGGCCGGCAACTGTTCGATTCCCCTGGGCCTGTCGTACTCAAAAGTCGCGGACTGGCTGTGCCGGAGCAGAGTTGGCACCACTCTGGTCAACCGGAGCGCTACCCACGCTCCGCTCACCGCGTTCGACGGGCGAGTTGATCTCATCAGCCCAAGCGTTCCAGCCAGGAGTCGCCGAGGTGGATGCCGACGAGATCGCCGCCCCGGTACTCAGTTGAGGTCCCGGCCTGCTCGGCGGCACTCGGTTGCACAGCGATCTCGGAGGCCGCGGCCTTTTGCCGGACGAGATCAGCGGCGGTGTGTCCGACATCCGCGAGTGCATGCTCGGGCCACGGCTCTCGCTCGTGACGATCCTCGCTTGCGATCGCATGGAAGATGGGGGCCGTCGTCCACGTCGTATCGAGGCGAGCCCTGCTCCGTCGGGCAGTGCGGTCGGGATGAAGTTGGCGAGGTTATGTCGTGCTGGTGCCGTCGTATCCGGTGAGTTGACGCAGGACTGCCGCGGTGTCGAGAAAGACCCGTTCACCGATGACGTAGCCCTCGTCGTCGAAGGTGACGACGGCGACCATCTCGATGGCGATCGTGTTCCCGCTCGACGCTATTCCCGCGTAGTGCCCGTCGTGGGTACCGTCGAAGCGAACCAGCGCGGCGCCAGTGGAATCCACTTGCCCGAGGGGTTGGATAGTGGCGGTGAGGTCGCTGAAACCATCGAACAGCGCGGATTCTCGGGCAGCCAGCGCCGCAAGCCCTTGCTGCGGACCCGTCAGGGGTGAGTCGTAGGCGGCGGGCTCTCGCCACAGGCCGACGACCTCATCGACGCTGTGCTTGTTCACCGCGGCCGCGGCCGCGGTGGCGAACTGCTGGATGAACATGTCGCACTCTCTCCGAATCGATCAATTGGTTTGGGGTACAGGCGATTCCGGCCGGACGGAACGCTCGGCGAGCGCGATTGCCCACTTGGCGGGAATCCGGCCGGCGATGCGCGCCAGCAATGCGTTCGCCGCGCCGTCGACGATGTCGGGGCGGTTGGACCCGAGCGCGCACAAGGCCGCTTCGACGACCTGTTCGGGAGCACGCCGGCTGCCGACCGAGGCGTCCTCACCGGCGATCTCGAAGAATGCGGTGTCGGTGGCACCCGGGCTCACGGCAAGTACCTGGACCCCGGTGCCGCGGGTCTCGGACCACAGCGCGCGGGTGAAGGACAGCACGTACGCCTTGGTCGCCGCGTACACCGCCATGTGCGGCACCGGCTGAAACGCGGCGGTGCTGGCCACGTTGACGACGGCTCCGCGTCCGCGAGCGATCATGCCGGGCAACAGGATTGCGGTGAGCTCGGTCAAAGCGGTGATGTTCACCGCGATCTGACTCGAGACCGCCCCGAGGTCGGCATCGGCGAGGTCGCCATGGATTCCGAGTCCCGCATTGTTGACGAGCGCATCGACGGTGATCGCACGCTGGGCGAGCAGTTCGGCGACGCCCACCGCGGCGCTCGGGGCGCTGAGGTCCGCGGGGATGACCTCCACGCTCGAACCGAATTGCGCGTGCAATTCGTCGGCCTGTGTTCGCAGTACCGCCTCCCTGCGGGCGACCAGAACGAGGTCACCACCGTCCGCGGCGACGCGCGCGGCGAACGCGCGCCCGATACCCGATGACGCCCCGGTCACCAGTACTCGCTGTCGGTCGAAGTATCCGGCCACCACTACCTCCTTAATTAAACCTGCATGCTGGTCTAATTAATACCGCTATGATGAGGCCATGGCAAGCCCCCACCGCAACACGCCGGCCCGGCGACGCGTCGGCCGCCCATCCGGCCCAACCGAACACGGAGCGGCATCCCGAGAGCGGATCCTCGATGCCGCCGCCGCTGTGTTCGCGCAGGTCGGTTACGACCGGGCACGCATGGCCGACGTGATCGAAGCGAGCGGAATGACCAAGGGCTCGGTCTACTTTCATTTCGAGAGCAAGGAAGCCCTCGCCGTTGCCGTGCTCACCGAGAAGCACGCGCAATGGCTCGATCGGGTACAAGCACGACTGGCCACGGCACCCCCCGGGCTACAGCGGATGGAAGCGCTGCTGCCCGCCATGCTGGATCTCCACCGTGACGACCCCGACGCCTGGGTCATCTCGCGCCTTGCCCAGAACCTCGCCGAGGTGCCCGCGACCCGAACCCTCGCCACGGAACTGACCCGCCGATGGATCGACCGCGTCGCCGACCTCATTCGCGACGCCCAGCACATCGGTGAGGTATCAGACGGAGTCGACCCGGAACTGCTCGCCACCGTCCTCGTCGGCGCCTTCGACGGCCTGAAGACGACCATCGAAACAATAAGCGACGACCCCCACGCCGCCGATCAACAGCTCGAGGCCTGCGGCGCCCTCCTGCTGGCGATGATGCAGTCGGTCGCCCTGTCACGCTGATCGACCTCGACAGTCCGCCGGCATGGAACCCGCCGGCCCCGGCATCGCCGTCCGACAGCCGCCCGGAGCCGCTGTGGGCGCCAGGCTTCCAAACATTGTTGTATTACAAACCCAGAGGCGTTGACTCGGAAACTGCTGCGCCCATTGGCTGAGAGGGCTTGGGCCACTTTCTCGATGCCGGGCTCGGGTATAGAGGGTGGTGCTGCTCTCGCCGTTGGCGTCGGTGTGTCCTGCGTAGGCGTGGGCGACGGCGTGGCCGAAGTTGCGTTCGACCCAGGTCTGTGTGGTGTGGCGGAGCCAGTGGGTGGTGATGCCCAAGGGAGCAGCGCGACAAAGCCGCTCAGCTCAGTCAGAGCGGAACCGCCAAACGTGTCGGCGCACCATCAGTCAGCAAATGTCCGAGCGTGTCACGCGATTGCGCGGTAATCGGCTACCGAACGTTATTAGCCACAACGTTGCGAGCCGTAGTCCGTCTCGGGTGCAGGCCGCCGCTCAGCGGGGCATTGTCCGGATTTTTGCGGCTGTCTTGGTCAGAGAGTTGTGGCAACTCTTCGCTACCCGCTGCCATCTCCTACCCGCCGTCGCGCATGAGCTTCGGTAGCTGCCAAGCGCGGTCGGCTGCGGGGGGACGCTGATGCCCACATTCGAGCTCGACACCTGCCTTGTCGCGCAAGCTTGGGCACCACCGGGAGCCGGTCCATACGATGAAACCGTCTTCGTACCACGAGACGTCGAAGTGTGCGTCGCCGATCACATGCTCCGCGTGGTCGCTGCCGTCGAACTCGACCGTGAATGCCTCTCCCGGACACATCCAAAAGTCCTCGCCGAGGGGTTCGAGCCAGATCACCAGCTTCTTGCTCTCGTGCGTGTTGGTCAATCTGAGCTTGGGCATGATGGCAGCGTAGGTGCTGGCCCCCCGGGGCATTCCCCTCGGCAGAAGAGTGCCTTCTCCGCGGCAACGAATTCGTCGACGCGCTGTGTTCGGATCGCTGCCTGCTGAGCCTGGTTCGAGGCCAGGGATAACTGCAAGTACCGTACTGTTGCGCGATCTGTGAGCTGGCGTGGGGAGGGGAGATGGATGTCGAAAGAGGTTGGCGGGAACCAGTTCCGGCCAGCGGGAGGATGCGCAGAAGCCGAGCAGACGGTCGATTGCCGAAGCGAGGGCGGCGTTCGTCGAGTTCGACAAAGGTGCGAGGCGTCACCGCGGTCGCTACCACGAGGAGGAGTTGGTTCCACCCGGTGCAGGCGCGCTGGCGGTAATGCCACGTCGGGTGTACGGCGCGCGCGGGCAAGCCCCTGAGCTTTTCGAACATTTGGCGGGGGCCCCGTACGTACAGCGCGTTGATGATCGGGGCGCCTGATGCGACCCGCAGCGCGCCGCCGACGTCCTCGGCCACATCAGTCGACAGCCTGAGTGCAGGCGGCCGCGCGAATAGTTCGGCTATGTCGATATACGAATCTAACGATGTTTCGCACCTGGCCGGTCAGCCGAACCGTTCGCCGCTGAAGCCTTTACCCGCCGAGCCGTTCGAGACCGGCCGTTGGTTCACCCCGCGGGTCGACCGGTTTTCGCAGGTTACGGTGCGCACCAACAAGTATTCCGTTCCGGTGCGGCTGGTGGGTCGGCAAGTGCGGGTGCTGCTTCGGGCTTCGGAGCTGATCGTCTACGACGGCCGCTCCGAGATCGCCCGCCACGAACGGGTCGCAGGAAAAGGTGACACCCGCCTCGAGCTCGACCACTACCTGGAAGGGCTGCTGCGCAAACCCGGTGCTCTGCCTGGGTCCACGATCCTCGAACAGGCCCGCGCCGCGGGCAAATTCACTCCCGTCCACGACGCCTGGTGGTCCGCCGCCCGCAAGGCACGTGGCGACAAGGACGGCACTCTCGCTCTGATCGAAGTGTTGATGCTGCACCGGCATCTGCGTCATGAATACGTCGTCGCGGGCCTGGCGGCCGCGCTGCAGGCCGGCGCGCTCACCGCCGACGCGGTCGCGATGAAGGCCCGAAAATCTGCCGACGCGGACCATCCCGCTACCGACACCACAACCGCTGAACCGGTGGACCGGTCACCGTTGGTGGCTTCGCTGACCGCGCGCCGGTTGGCGCAGCTACCGGCCGATACTCGGCCGCTGCCGTCGGTGGCCGCCTATGACCAGCTGCTGCGGTTGAGATCCCGAGCGAAAGGATGACCTTCGATGAACACGCCCCGCCGCCGCGGGCTGACCGAGCAGGCCGCCGACGCCGCGGTCGACAGCGCCTGCCGCCTGCTGCGCTTGCCCACCATCCGCGCCCAGTTCGACGACATGGCCGATGCCGCCGAGCGTGAACAGATGAGCTACCGCGGCTTCCTGGCCGAGTTGCTCATGGCCGAATGCGACGACCGCGCCCGGCGCCGCTCCGAACGCCGCATCAAAGCCGCTGGGTTCCCGCGCGAGAAGTCGTTGCGCGGCTTCGACTTCGAGGCCAACCCCCACATCGACGCGGCCATGATCCACACTCTCGCCAAATGCGAATGGATCCGAAAAGGCATGCCGCTGTGTCTGATCGGCGATTCCGGCGCCGACAAGTCCCACCTGCTGATCGCGCTGGGCACCGAGGCCGCCATGGCCGGGTTCCGAGTCGAATACACCCTCGTCGCCAAGCTGGTCAACGAGTTGGTCGAGGCCGCCGACGACAAGGTGCTGACCAAGACCATCGCCCGTTACGGCCGGGTCGACCTTTATGCATCGATGAACTCGGCTACGTCGCGATCGCCTCCAACGAAAGCTTCGGTTCCTGGACAAAGACTTTCACCGATCCCCGGCTCTGCGCGGCCATTGTCGACAGGATTACCTTCGGCGGCAACATCATCGAGACCGGCACCGTTTCGTACCGGCTCGCCCGCACCAAAGCCGCCACCGGCGCCAGCTGAGATGACCGACGCCGATCCCGCCGACGCCATCGAGCTCGGCGAACTGCTGTTGCTCATCCACGACTGGATCAGCACCGATCAACACGCCCGCCTAAGCTTCAACCGCTACCTCACCGACGGCCACTACACCGCCGACGACCTTCGCGCCGACCTGCTCCGATTCGCCTTGCTACTCGGCACCGAGATCCCGCCGTCGCGCTGACCTGTGATCGGAAGCACCCGGCATTCCGGAAAGAGCAACGGCCCCAACGGCTTATGCTCCCTGCTCAGGGAGGAACCAGCTCATGGCCAGTCGCAAACACACTGTCACCGCTTCCGAAGTCCAGGACGTTCTCAACTACTTCGGCACCTGCCCCATCTGCGACTACCCTGCTCGCGCCTGGCTCATCACCGCCCAATTCGACGACGGCCGCGTCGAAAGCCAAAGCATCGCCGCCTGCGGCGGCTGGTGCGGATGGAAAGGCCCCGTGAACCCCACACCCATGACCGGCGACACCGTCGTCCTGGCCCAGAGCCGCAACACGATCACCTCGACCGCACCGGCACTTCCGCCCGCCTGACCGCCGTCAGAGTTCGCGAACAACACGCCCGCCGCAACCCCGCCGACTGCCGTCACTATTGATGAACAACCGCCGTCGGAGATCGCGAAAGCCAGGCGGGCGCGGGGCGTGCGGCCTGGCGCTGCGCCACACGAGATCCGGCTGGCGCTCGGCTGTTATGCACCCGTCCTGGGACCGATTCGATCAGTTCCGTGTAGCCAGAGCGTACATTTGGGTGCTCGGGCCCCCGTCGGACCGGCCGACGGCGAGCTGTGGGGCACGGGCGATCGTGTCGGGCGGTTGGCCCCAGAACGAATCGCTAGGGCGTCGTGCCTACCCGTGTCGTGCTACGTCCTCGCACAGGATGCTCGGCCAGCGTGCGAGATCGGCCGGTGTGTGCGCCACCTCCAGTGTGGCCGTCGGCAGCAGGTCCACCAGCGCCTCGGCGGTCGACACCGGATGGGCGGGGTCGTCGATCCAGGCCAACACCGTGGTCGGCACCTCGATCGCGGCGATCGCCTCGGGGGCGGGCAGGTCGCTCATCGCTGCCCCGCGGAACAGTGAGGGCAGTAGGTGCTCGGCGACATCCGGCACGGTTTCCGGCGTTCCGACGGTGGCCGGCGGGCGAGGCGCGGTGAGATCGGCACCGAGGAAGGCGTCGAGTCCCTGTTCCTCGATCAAGCGAGCATTCTTCCGGTAGATGTCGGCCTTCGCGACGCGGGTGCGCCAGGCGGTCGCGGGCACCAGCAGGGTGAGGCCGGCGAATCGGGCAGGATCGCGGACAGCGGCATGCAGCAGTGTCCCGGTGCCCATCGAAGGACCGACACCGTGCACCTGTTCACCGGGGAACCAGTGGTCGAGCAGTTTCAGCAGGTCATCGGCCAGAACCGGCCACCGATAGTCCTCGGGGACGGTACGGCCCGTCGAGTGGCCGTGGCCGCGCGCGTCGTACCGCAGCAGTCGGGTTCCGCTGAGTCCGCGGCCGAGATCGAGGTCCATCAGACGGTCGCGGTGGCGGCTGGAGGTGAGGCCGTGGAGTTGGACGACGGGGTGGCCGCCCTCGTCGCTCAGTTCCACGGCGAGGTCGGCGCCGGGAACACGGAAGGTCGGCACGGCGGCTCCAGGGTGCTGGTGAGACGGCGATCGCTCGGGAAGAAGCCTAGGATACCGTCATGCGGCTGACCAACGTCGCGCACTTGCGCCTGCCGTTCGGCCGCCTGCTGGGCTTCGACGTCATTGCGGGTCGGGTGGGCCGGTCACTTCCCGTGTCCTTCGACCAGCGGCGCCACGTCGGCGCCGGCGACCGAGCGGGATCCTGGATGGCGTTGTCCTTCAGGCTCTCCGCGCCGGTACCGCCCGACGAGCTCGCGACCTGCTGGCTGGCGGTGATCGAGCGGCACGGCACGCTGCGGTCGGTCTTCGTGCCGGGCGAGGACGGCGAGCCTCGGCTGCACGAGGTCGATATCCGCCCCGGCGGCTGGGTCGAGCATGTGATCGCTCCGGGGCAGGCGGTCAACGATGCGCTCCGCGCCGTGCTCGACCGTGCTTGTTCACCGTACGGTCGTCCGTCGTACCGGCTCTGCGTGCTCGAGACCGCGGTAGGGCCGACCGTGGTGGTCGCCGCCGACCACGCGCACGTCGACATGTGGTCGATGCTGGTGATCGTGCGCGACCTGCTCACCGCGCTGGCCGCGGTGCAGAAGGGTCGTGCACCGTCGTTGCCGCCGGCACCCGCCTTCGCGGAGCACACCCGCGCGCTGCGGGACCGCCCGCCGGCACCCGACGAGGTGCACCGCCGCTGGGCAGAGGTGCTGGCGGGCAGCGGCGATGTGATGCCACGGTTCCCGCTGCCGCTGGGTGAGGCGACGTTGCAGGAGGAGCGCGTGGAGGTGCGCGATGTCCTCGACGTCGACGACAGCGCCGCGTTCTCGGCGCAGGCCCGCGACGACGGCGTCTCGACCTTGGCGCTGGTGGTGGGGGCGATGACCGAGGTGACCCACGAGTTGGCCGGTACCGCACTGCGGGCCGTGTTTCCGGTGCACAGTCGGTACGACACCACCTGGCACGACTCGGTGGGGTGGTTCATCACCAACTCGGTGCTCGAGTCGGCCGACTCCGATCCCCGTGCCAGCGCGGAGGCGGTGAAGGAGGCCGTCCGGATGGGGTCCTGGCCACTGGAGGACATCCTGCGTCCGTGGGGCGGGATGCCCGAGGCGCCGGGGATGTTCGCGATTTCGTGGCTGGACCTGCGTCGGCTGCCGGTGCGAGTCGACGCGACCGGATTGGAGGCGCAGTACGTCGGCGCGACGATTCGGACCGACGGCGTGATGCTCTGGTTCATCCTCGACGAGGCGGGGCTGCACCTGCGCTGCCGGTATCCGGACACTCCCGAAGCCCGGCGGCACGTCGGCGCCTGGCTGGACACGCTGATCGCCCGACTGCAGTCACGGGCACGGGCTTCGGTCGGTGGTCGGCTCCGACTCGGCGACCGGATCTATCGTGTGCAGCGGGCGGGGCGTGCCGACGTGCCAGCGCTGGTCGCGCTGCTCTCCGACGACGAGATCGGCCGTACCCGCGAAGGTTTCGAAATTGCCCGCTACGAGGAGGCATACGACGCCGTCACCAGGGACCCGTCGCACTATCTGGCCGTGGTCCGGGACGAGGGCGACCGGATCGTCGGCACCATGCAGCTCACCATCATTCCGGGGCTTTCCCGCGGCGGCGCCACCCGCCTCCAGATCGAGGGAGTCCGGGTCGCTGCCTCGGAACGCTCTCGCGGCATCGGAACCGCGATGCTCGAGTGGGCACACGACCACGGCAGGCACCGAGGTGCGACACTCGCGCAGGTCACCACAGACCGGGTCCGCGAGCGAGCTCACGCCTTTTATGCGCGGCTCGGGTACGACAACAGTCACGTCGGGCTGAAGCGGGCGCTCTGACCGAGTGTCAGCCGAGTCTTCCACGATGTGCCGCGTGTGCCTGCGCGAGATGGCCCACCGTGGCGAGCTCCCCGGCGTGCACAAGAGCTCCTGGTGAGCCCGCGCTCCTCGTGAGCGCTGCCACCTACGCGAATAACGCACGAAGGCACGGACTTCCGTAGTGAAGTCCGTGCCTTCGCGCGTCTTTCGGCAGGTCAGCCAGCGTGTATCTGCCACTCCGTCCACGCCTCGTCGAGCAAGACCGCGACGGCGTCGTAGATCTCCCAGGTATCGGGGACGTGATAGGTGGTCTCATACCGCGCGATCGCGGGGATGGATTCATAGGCGCGGAGGTATTGCCGGTAGACGGCCTTGGCGAAGGCCTGTCCGGTGGCGTTGAGGTCTCCCTCGTTCAGTTCGCTGCAGCAGTGGTCGAGCAGGTAGCGGCCGGGTGTTTTCGTGCGATCGCGCAACGCGGCCAGCTCAGGTCGTGGCACCGGTTCCGGTTCGCCCCAGACGAGCACGGTCGGCGAATGCAGGTCGTGAGCGACGGCCCATGCGTAGAACATCCCGATATGGGTTGCTCCTGCCTCGCGGTCCAGGCCCAACTCCGCGGTTGTGTCCGAGTGCCAGCCGCAGTCGTCGTAGGTCATAGATCCCCCAGATCAGAATGGTAGCCGGACAGCACATCACGAAAGATGATCTCGGGTCATGATGACCGAATGGTGCTGGGAATGGCTCGATCTCCAGGCGATCGATCGGGGAACCTACGGTCGCTACCAGAGCAAGATCAGGCTCATCCTCCTGTATCTCGACAGACTAGCGGTCCACGAAATGCGCGAGCCACACGTCCTGAAACTGATGACCGGACTCCATCGCACGGGCTATTCGTTCGACTACCGAGTCGATATCCATCGCATGCTCACCCGGATCACGGCTGCAGCGAACGAGCCGAAGCCACCGTGGTGATGCCCTGTTCTATCGAGACCTACGCCAAACCGAACCGGGATCGCCCTGAGCTCGCCGCCTACTGTCCGACGATGACGGAGTTCTGGACCTGCTTTCATCTGATGCCCGAGGAGACACGCATCGCCCTCGCGCTCGGTGTCGGTGTCGGACTTCGCCTCAGCGAAGTGCTCGGCGCGATTGCTGACCACCCCGGAAGCAGCCCGGCCGAGCATGCCAACCGACACGACGATCGTCCCGCTACGCCGACGAGGCTGCTAAGTTCAAACCCCAAGCCGCCTGGGGCTTTCGGCGAGCACCTCTGGGGACGATCTCCTAGCGCCAACAGCGTGTCCGAGGTTGGACGTGTGCGGACACTTCGCCGACCGGGCATACGCGGTAGAGATCCAGTGGTCCCCGCTCGACCCGACTACCGGTAGCAGTAGGAGTCGGAGGAGGCGTCGCCGCCCTGGAGGCGCACCTGGTGCACCCGCAGACCTCGAAAGTCCTCGTCGTGCGGGAAGAACGACTCGTCGATGGTCATTCCGCGGTCGGGATCGATGCGCATCACGGCCATCCAGGCGCCAACCCCATCCGGGTAGAACTGGTCGTCCCACGCGCCATAGAGCGAGTTGGTGACGTAGACCCGCCGACCGTTACGGCTGATCTCGACCATCTGGGGGCCGCCGGCAAGCGGCTGGTTCGGCGCGGCCGGGTGGGCGGTGCGGCCCACGATCCCGCCGAGCCGGACCGACCCGGTCTCTTTCGGGTCAGCCGGATCGTGCACGTCGAACTGTTTCAGCTCCCCGGTACCCCAGCACGAGACGTAGAGGTATGCGTCATCGACCGACAGGTCGATGTCGGTGACCAGCGGCGGCACCGCGCCGAACGGTTTCAGTGTCGGCGGCAGCAGGTCGGGATCGGCCGGCTCGGCCGGGATGGTGATCACCTTGTCGACCGCCCACACGCCGCCATCGCGGTGCCAACGCCACACGGAGGCCGACAGATCCTCGGTCGAGATCACCACGCCGACGAACCCCCAAGCGGCGTCCGGATCGTGCGACGGGCGCAGCTCGAGTGCCATCTGGTATTGCTCGCCGAGATCGATCCGCTGCTGGTGCCGACCGGCGCTGAGGTCCCAGAAGTGGATCGCGTGGCCGTACTTGTTGGCCAGCAGCAGCTCCGGGTTCAGCCCGTCCTCGATCATGGCTGGGGTGCCCCACTCGCTGCTGATCAGCGTGTTCTGGTTGAGATGCCACCAGGCGTCGTACGCGAGGTATTGCGGCCCACGGTTGGTCTCCCACTGCCGCAGCACATCGAACGTGCCGTGATCGAGCAGCGCGATCCCGCCCGGCCCGTCCGATCCGTCTGCCCCGCCGAGGCAGGTCATGAACACACCGTCCGGCCCGCAGTGCAGCGTGTGTGGACGGGAGTAGCCGGCCTTGGCCGCGAGCTCGGAGCTGTCCACGATCTTGGACAGGGTGGGCTGGCGTGGGTCGGGCTGGGTGTCGAACACGTACAGGCGCGACGAGCGCAGACCCGGCACGATCAGGTACCGCCGAGTCAGCCCCTCAATCTGGTGGCCCTCGTGCTTCAGCGCGCTGCTGCAGGCGTTCCAGCCGAAATGGTGCAGCTCGTTGCCCAGGTGGGGTACCTCGGTCCAGCCCACCACCCGGCCGTAGGTGGCCGAGCCCGGATCCACATCGATTACTGACAGCGCATCTGGCTTCTGTGCCGCGCGGTCGAACGCAACAACGTATGCGAGCCGCTCCGGTGGCGCGGCCGCCGCCTCCGCTGCGCTCCGATAGAAGGTCGGGTCCAAGTCTGAGTGATTCATTTCCAGCCTCCTTCATGTCGATAGGCGGAGACCCACGCACCTCGCCCGATCTGGCGGTTCCGAGGCGAGCGCGACCCGTGTGATCGCGTGCCGTATGGCGCGGGCAGGCAATAACAGTCTCGGCCTATCGACGCAGATCCACCAGCTACCGCCAGCGCGGCGGCAGAGTGCGCGGTAGGGCGCAGTTCCGTCGAAGAGCGTTAGCCGGAGAATCTGGATGCATCGTCACCGTGCAGCCCACGGATTGCCTTACCCATGTCCGGATGGGGGCTTCGAGGTCAGCCAGAGTCAGCACCTTCGGTTTCTGTCAGGCCGGTTCTGTCTGCGGGGCGATGGCGGGCAGCGCCTCGAGGCCGAAGCGGACGGCCTCGGCGCCTTATTCGAACATCTGGCTCTCGTAGTCGCCGATCGCGCCGAGGAGGTCGCGGCCTCCGCCCTCATCGAAGGACACAGTTGCGGCTGGCTCCAGATCAACCAGTGAGCTGTCGCTTACCTGCGGGATCTGCTCATGACCTGCGGCGTTCTGCCTGCCGTCGACAAGCAGCTGCCGCACCCCGAGGCCCTGCTACAGCAGAAGCTGTCCGATCTGGCCGACCACACCTACGGCCGGTCGCTACGGCAATTCGCATCTGGCATCAGCTCCGCATCTGCGCCGCAATGCAATTCGACGACGAGTCGTCGACGGAGGCAACTACTAGATCGCTTCGATCGACGAAGCAGCTCGATTCCTGACCTGGCTCGACGACCACGGCTCACAGCTGGATGAGTGCGCCTAGGTCGACATCGATGCCTGGCACGCCCAAGTCTCACCCATCGAAAGAGGTCGGCCCGCCCAGTCCGTCGCCCGACTCGTCCGACTCACCATCGCCGACGTTGTCAGCGACGACGACCGCTTGCTCATCCGTTTCGGCACACCACCGCTGCCCGTCCGTGAACCACTAGCGGGAATGCTGCTGAAACTTGTCGACAGCCGCCAGAACATGACGACGGTGAATCCGGACAGCGAGTGGCTGTCTCCTGGCCGCCGGGCCGGACAACCCCTGCGCTCCAGCACCCTGCTCGAGCATCTCCGCAACGATCTCGGCCTACCTGCGCAGGCCACGAAGTCGGCGACACTCCGCCAGCTTGTTCTCCAGGCTCCGGCCCCCGTCGTCGCCGACGCACTCGGTTTCTCCGCCAAGCACTTGACCCGAGTCTGGGGCGAGGCCGGTGGAAGCTGGACAACATACTCCACCAGGGAAACCGGCCGCGACTCAACAAGGTGATCCGGGCGGGGAATACAGACCCGTTGACACGGGTCCTTGCCGGTTCTGACGCCGAACCTGCAGGTCGAAGCGCTTCGCGCGTCGTCGTCACGGTTTGATTCGAGCCCCGAACAGCGGCAGGCACTGCGCTAGCCCGGTCACTTCCACCGGCATGCTCCGATGCGTTTCCCATCTCTCACGCGTCAGCCGCAACCGGCGTATCACCGCCGGCTTTCCCCGCACTGCATGCACCTCGAGCCCGTCGGGCTCGTAGCCGAGTTTGCGTGAGACTCCGTGCGAGCCAAGGTTGTCCTCGAACGCGCCCGATACCGCCGACTCGGCCCCGAGATGAGCGAATGCCAATTCCAGGACCGCGGCCCGCATCTCGGTTCCGATGCCTTGCCCGTGATGGATTCGGCCGAGCCAGGATCCGGTGCTCACCTCGCAGCAGACCGCGAAGTCCTTCGCACTGATCGTTTGGGTGCCCACCAACTCCCCCTCTCGGAGCACGACGAGATTGAGTGCCCACGCATCGACTTGCCAGCCGGCCCAGCATCGCCAGTGCCATCGCAGCACCCGCTGCGCACGCTCGTCTGGTTCCGCATCGGTCCACTCCGCAGTGAACGGCTGCACCGCCGGATCATGCACTCCCTCCGCGGCCAGCCCAGCAAGCGCGCCCAGGTCCTCCGAACTGGGCAGGCGTAGTTCCAGACGCGGTGTCCACACCCGTAATCCGGCCAGGGGCCAGTACTTCATCAGGCTCATGCCCGCCATCATCGCCGCCGGGTGTCATTCGGGGCCACGGGGTTTCGCCGGCGGCGGACTCCGCCTGAGAAAACTGAAACTCCGGACCGCACCGCCGCCGGGTGGCGGGGTGTCGGAGAACCGAACGATTTACGACGTCGGCAGCCCGGTGAGCCGGGCGAGCGCGGCGAATCCGTCATCGGTGCCCTGCCAATGTGCGCGGACCGCGGCGCCGCCGGCGGTGCGGACGACGCTGCGCAGGACCGCGGTGATGATGATGGCGTCGTCGGCGTAGCCGATGAGAGGGATGAAGTCTGGTATCAGGTCCAGCGGTGAGGCGAGGTAGGCCAGGACCAGCCACAGCCGGATCCGAACACCGCGGGACAGAGACCGGTCGGCGGCCAGGCGGCGGATCAGGCGCAGGGTGTCGGGGAGAATTCGCAGCGCTTCCCGGAGCAGCCCGCCGCGAGGACGCACAACCACCAGCGCGACTACCAGCGCGAGCCAGGCCAGCAAGAGCGCGGCCACGACGCCGATCAGCAGATCCAACCAGAACGAACCGGTCACGGCGATAGTCCACCATCTTGTGGTTCGTCACGGAAAGTCCCGCTTGTCCGGCGGCGAGAATGCGGTCTGCACGCGAGATGGCAGGTACAGGATGCAACCTAACCGCTTCAGGCCTTGCGGCGCACTCGCCGACGGAGGTGCTGCACCTCGGTAGAGCTGGATGTTCGGGGGTGAGCGGGGTGTCGAAGAACCGATCCATTTTCTCGTCGTCCTATGCCGCACTCCGGCGTTCGCCAGGATCACCGACCTGCGTGGCGATGCCGGTCTGCACGGTGCGACCACGGTGACGGTGCAAACGCTGACCACGACCGATATCTACTGCTATCTCGATGATTACCGTGACCAGCTCGGAGTTGCCGAACAGGCGTGGGCGTCGGTGACCGCGCGGCTCGAGCAAGATCCGGACGGACCGCTGGCCACCGCGTTGCGCACACCGTGGCTGCTCGGACTGGCCGCGCCCGCTCTACATGGCGGCGGCCGTGACACCGCCGACGCGCTGGCCGCGTGTTCCACCGTCACGGCGGTGTGTGATCTGTTGTTCGCCAGCATGATTCCGGCGGCGATCGCCGCGACTGAACGCACCGCGGCGACCCGCGCCTACACCGAACGCGCTGTCGATATCTGGCTGCACAACCTCGCCGAGCACCTCCAGGCACAGCGGACTCGGGGGACGTGGCGGCACCGATATCACCCTCGACCGGATCTGGGAACTGGCCGGTGCGCGGCCGACCCGATCACTGACGCTATCTGCGTTCGTCCTGAGAGGCGGGCTCTTCTACAGCACGGCGACCGGATTGTTGTCCGGCCCCTATCTCATCGGCGGGACAGCGATACTGACCTGGCTGTGGCTGGGGTTGTGGTTCGGATTCTGGTCTGTCCTGACACGGTTCCTTCCGAAACTCGCCGCGCCACCGCGCCTGGCTTGGCGTATCCCGGGCAGATCCCGAGGCCGCAGAACCCTGCAAGGCATGCTGGTCGCCGGGGCGATCATCGCGTTCGCGCTCACGCTGACGACCTGGATGTGGTACTTCCAGCCGCGCGGCCCCTCCGGCGCGATCGCTATTGCGGGCTGGTTGATTTCGCTGTGCCTACTACCTCTCGGGGTGGCGATCGCGGTCATGAAGGCACTGGGCACGACCAGCGAAGACCGGTTCGCACTCGGCGTGGACGAACAGCGGGTGATCCGCGACGTCCGAACCGCCGCCATCGCCGTCGGACTCACGGTCCTGCTCACAGTCGGCATCCTGACCGGCCCTATATTCCTGCTTCGTAGCTGGCTCGTTCTTCGGCTATACGGAATCCCCGATCACCTGTCCGGAGCTCAGCTCGCCCGAACCATGCTGCCCCAGTTCGAGCAAGGGCTCGATGTCGGACTACTCCTCGGATTGATGCTGGGAACGACCGCTGGCACTACGATCGGTCTCACGGCAGGCCGGTACGCGATCGCGTCGGTGCTGTTCCGTGTGACCGGTACCTTCGCGCCACGGCCCGCTCCGTTCCTGAACTGGGCACGCTGCCGTGCTCATCACTCACACTGAGGCCATACCCATGCCGGGCGGGCCCGGCACGAGCGGTCCGGGCGCGGCACCGACGGACTCGCCGTCCCGGGCCTTCCCGACCGGCCTCACGGGTTCCCCGGCGACAACCACCACCAGTGGGTTTCCGGAATACCGGGCGGGAGCAGGTCGTCTGGCAGCGGCGAGACCCGGTGCGCGCGTTCGCGGAGTTCCTCGTCGGCCTCCCGCAACAACTCGACGTCGTAATCACCGGCGTACAGCAACGCGGCGCCGTCGAATTCGTCCATGACGAACTGCACCGAGGACCGGCGCCGACACGCCGATGTCCACGAGTCCCAGCCGTCCACCGAGGAATGCAGTGACGCTTCTGTGGTGGCGTCGATGTAATTGTGGAACGCCCACCCGTTGCGCCGCATGAGACCTATTACCCGCTCCCGGAATTCGGCCCACCCGGAACCTGCCTTCGCCCGCTCGGAGTCGAGGCAGACCTCGAACAGATACGCCATCGCCCGCCTGAATGCGGAATCGCGCCCACGTATCACATCATCCGCGCCGGAGTCCGCGATCGACGCGGATTCCTCGAATGCCGCGATCGTGTCACGCATCAACTTGTCTCTCACAGTCGAAGCCATTTTCTCATCTCCGCCATCGTCGGAATTGCGCGCCATATCGATCCCCTTACGAATCAACCGAGGTGGGCTGAATAGGTCAGCACCCTAGCCGATTCCGCTCGCATGTCCGTTGTCGGCCTCGGCACGCGGATATTGAACGTCAGCGGCCGATCCTGCGACGTCTCGGCGCGAGCGACGGGCATCGCCGCGAAGGTCCGCGGGACCGTGCGCTGAGCCATCTCGATCGTTTCCCGCAGGTGCTGTAGTAGGTCACCCGCCCACGGTGCGGTTGTTCCGTCGCCGGAGTTCGGCGTGGATTCGCCGGGTCGCAGCGAGAGCAGCGGCGGCACTGTGAGAAGCGGGCGCGGTATTCCGGTCGGGGCGGGATCGGCGTCTTCGGGCAGGATCTGCGGTGCGTCCGATCGGGCGCCGCCGAATTCCCATTCCGGCGGCAACTGTTTGTCCGGTCCCAGCCGAACCGCCTTCGGAGCGCCGTACGAGGCGATGGAGGCACGCCCCTCGGTATCGACCCATACGATCGCCTCAGTGATCTTCGTACCGCCCGCGCCGTCATCGATCACTCGGTGAAAAACCAGTTTCGTCGCTCCGGTCGCGTCGTCGACCCCGACCTGAACCAAACGGCCCTCGCGGACGGTTCGGGCCGCGCTGTTCTGATACGACTCGATCTCGGTCGGCCCGACCTTCTCGATATCGGGGTACTCATCGCGGTGTTTGAGGGTGTGATACGCACTAGAGACCGGGTCATCGAAGCCCAACCCCTCGGCATTGCGCAGCGCCGATACCATCGCCTCGTCGGACAGATTCGCACCGAGATTCACCGCGCCGCGTCCGCTGCGCAGGACCGTCTGGACATCGATCGCCAACATCTCGTCGGCAATGCGATTTTCGAACATCCTCGCCGCGAGGGCATCGAGATTTTGGTTCCGGTACAGCGACGGGTCCAGCGATCCGCGATATTCGTCGAATTTCAGTTTGTAGTACTCGTAGGCATTGGAGAATCGCCCCGGATTATTGCGCCCGCCCTGCTCGAACGCCCATTGGATGGCTCGGTCCTGGATTCCCTCCGCCAAAGCCTTCTTCTTGAAGGTCGTGCCACCACCGACCAGGTCCGCCGCTCGCTGCCGAGCGCGATCGGTCGCGGGCCGGTCACCCCAGATCGCCTGGCCCAGGGAATCCTCGGTATCACCGATCCGCGTGTCGTTGAGAAGCGCCTCGCCTTTGGCGATGCGCGCTTGGCGATCGGCCTCCTTCTTCGGATCGACACCGGGTCTCCCGCCCCCCTCGGACTCCGGCCGACCGGAAGATCCGCCCGGCCCGGGTTCCGACGAGCCGGGACTCGGCGGCCTACCGAGCTCGCTGTCCGCAACACGGTTCGACAAGCTCGCCGTCCGCTACCAAGCCGTCCTGCACATCGCTGCCACGTTGAACAGGTAACGTCGGCGGCCTTTCAGCGCGACAGACAGAAGACCCTCCCGGTGGTGCGCCGGGAGGGTCTACCGAGTACTGCAAGCCTCAGCCGCAGACCCACAGGGCATCGGCCTTGTTGTCACCGTCGGCGGGCACATTGCCCTTGCTGTTGTCGGGGACCGCGACGAGCAGTTGCCACTTCTGACCGGTCCAGTTGTAGACGCCGACCGTCTTTCCGGTGCGGTTCCAGTACGAGCTCAAACGATCTCCCATTCCGCCGTTGCCGATGTCGTGCAGCAGGCAGTTGTTGTCGACCTGCACGAACATGCCGGAGCCGTCGCGGTGGTCGTAGCCGCAGAACAGTCCGCCCGGGCAGTCGTAGGCCGCCGATGCCGGCGCCGGCGCGAGGGCTGCGCCGTACCCGGCGACCGCGATGGTGGCTGCCGCCGCGACGCTGAGACGGCTAAACAGTCTGAGTGACAACATGATTGACCCTTCAAAGCCGGTGGGATCGAGTATCGGTGGGCGGAAATCCGCCGCACTCATGATGGGTGGTCCGGACCGTCCGCGACTATCCACCTCGCGCGAGTTCTGTCCGGGCTGCGCGGTGCGTCAGGCGCGCAGCGTCACCGACGGCGGCACACCCCATCGCCGCCGGTACAGGGCCGAAAAACGGCCCAGATGCCAGAACCCCCAGTCCGCGGCCACCGCGGCGACCGTGGTCATAGTGGGGTCCGCGGCGACCAGCGCGGAGTGCACGCCCACCAGCCGGGCTTCACGCAATCGCGCCGTCGGTGTGGTGTCGAGGTATCGCCGGAAGCCCTCCTGGAGACTCCGCACCGAAAGTCCCACTGCCTCTGCGATATCGGTGACGGTGAGCATTTCGTGCGCATGGTCGGCCATGAGTTGCTCGGCCAGGCGGATGGGTCGTGGCGTCGACCTTCCGGGGGCGTCGTCGAGCAGGAGCTCCGAACAGCTGTTCGGCTGGGCCAGCAGGAATTGCGACATCATCAGCTGCTCGACCTGCGGCCGCAGCCGCGGATCCAGAAACAGGCCCGGACCTTCGGCGTCGGTCTGCAGCATGCGCAGCGATTCGAACCAGGTCCGGGCGGCCGGTGATCGCAACTGCATGGCGATGGCCATCCGCAACGGACGATCCGGCGGCCGGCCCAGCATCCGCCGCAAATGGTCGTCCAACGCGGCACGGTCGATTCGGACCAGGAGTTGCCTGCTGCTCTCGTGCCAGTTCATGTCCAGGGGCGCATCCGGGTCCGGAACCGAGGCCACCGCCGGGTCGCAGGCAATATCGGCGGTGCCGTCGAGCACCCGGACCCACCCGGCCAGCGGTATTTGAATCAGGCGGAAGGTTTCGATGGGGTCGGTCCGGATCCGAACCTGAACCCCGTAATGCTTGTAGACCAGGCCGATATCGCCGTACCGGACGATATTGCAGCTGGCCTCCATGGTGGAGGCGCCCGGGTCGAGCCGGTGCTCACGCAGGATGCCGGCCATCCCCGCTCGGGCCACCTCGGGGTCGTCGGTCCGAAAATAGCGATGCCCCGACAGCGGTTCGACGAACATTCCGACTGCCCTCCCGGCAGCAGGCGCCGCGCGAACGGGCCTGGATCAGTGGATGTCGACGATATTGTCCGTCGGACACCCGGGGCACACAACTTCTGCGGGAGTTCCTCACCGACAACCAGATCGACCAGAACTTCGACACGTCGTCATCGACAGGTGAACGTTCTAGGCCTGGACTCGGCGTCCTCGGCCCAGAGCCCGTGCTCGTCGAGCACGGCCACCAGATCGTTGGTGCCGGGCGCGATGTGATCGCGCATCAGCGTGGTCGCCGTCTTGGCGCGGCGCTTGCACAGCGCCTCGGGGATCGCCGGATGGAAATGGCGCGTCTGTTCGGTGTGACCCTCGATATCGCCGAAGAACCGGTCGGGTAACTGTTTGACGATCGAACCCAACAGCCGTCACCAGACGGTGCGAATCAGCGGCGAGGTTGATCCGGCGATGGAACTCGCGGCCGAGAGTCACGATGCGGTCGGTATCGCCCGCGGTCATGGCCCTGCCGTACTCGGGGACGACATCGCCGAGCTGCTCGAGTTCCCGGGCCGAGATGGTCCTGGCCGCCCGTCCCGCCAATTCACCGGCCAGCGTCGCCTGGGCCCAGACAGATCACGCACATCCTGGCGGGTGAAGGCCGAGATGAGGTTCTCCCGCTTGGTCGGAGAGCGAACTACCAGGTTCCAGCCGGAACCAGATAATCCGCTCTCCGGATTAGCGGGGGAACCTCATTTCCATCTGCCGACGCACCATTGGATCGATGGCCGCGTCGGCAAGCTGTTGATCAGGTGGACCCGGCACGATCGATGCCATTCATCAGGCGGTCAAGCGATAGCGGGCGGGATCGGCCCGTACGTGTTCGCGACCTCACGGCAGGCGTCGAGGATGCGGTCGACCTGGGAGTCGGTCAGTGCGGCATGAAGCGAGAAGCGGATCAGGGTGGCGTCGTCGGGGGTCGCGGGCGGCCAGAACAGCGAGCCGAAGACGCCGAGCTTTTCCAGATGGTCTCGGACAGCGATCGCATGCGGCGCGGGCCCGGTGGGTAGTGACACCAGGTGGCCGGCCGCCCCCGCCAGCTCGAATCCCGTCGTGCGCAACGCTGTTCGGATTCGGTGCCCCACCTCCCGCAGCCGGTCGCGCCGGGAATCGGATTCTTGGATCACCGCGAGCGTCGCCGTCAGCGCGGCGATATCGGCGTGGGGGACGGGCGAGGAGAACACCGCGGCCGCCGCCTCCAACTGAAAGTATCCGGCGAAATCCGGATCACGAGCGAAGACGACCCCGGCGTGCCGGGCGAACGCCTTGGCCAGACTCGCGGTGCGATAGGCGACCCGGTCGGTGAGGCCGAGCGCCACGACCACACCCGCACCGCGCGGTCCGGTCACGCCCAGCGCGTGTGACTCGTCGACGATCAGCACACCACCGGACTCCTCGGCCAACGTGCACAGCGCGGCCAGCGCGGCGTGGCTGCCCCCGGTGCTGTCGATCGCGTCGACGCCGATGACGCCGGGGCCGTGCGCGGTGATCAGTGCGCGCAGGTCGTCGAGGACGTTGTGTCGGAAGGAGTACACGGGCGCGCCTGCGGCCCGAGCGCCGAACCGCAAGGACATGTGTGTGCGGCTGTCGAGGTAGACGGGGGTTGCGGGATCGGCGATGGATTGCAGCAGACCGACATTCGCCTCCCACCCTGATTGGCACAGCACTGCGCTCTGCGCGTGCACATGGGTGGCCAGCGCGGCTTCGAGGTCGGCGCTGGCCCGCTCCGCGCGGTGGCCCGTCGCGGGCGGGCGGTCGAGCGCGGCTCGGCACACCGCCACCGCGATCCGTGGGTCGTCCGCGAGCGCGAGGTAGTCGTTGCTGGTCAGCACGATGTCGTGGGTGGCGGGTGCGCGGCTGTGGCGTGGGTTTCGGCCACCCCACCCACCCAGGATGCGTTCGTGGTGGGACCGTTCGATGCGGGTCCGAATACGATCGGCGACGGTTGCCGCCATGCCGGCCTCCCAGGTCTCGTCCATGTCCAACAGCACCCGCCCAGCATTCCGCAGAATGGCATTCGGCGACCCCGGGAAAATCTGACGAAACATTGACATCATGTCCGCGCTGTCAAATGTGACGGAATTCTTACCGCTGGTCCGGTACAGCGGGATTTGCTGGGAATTCCAGGCGAGCATCGACAGACTCGACCCCATGCGAGTGCTCTTGACCGGCGCGGCCGGTTTCATCGGGTCCCAGGTGCGGCGCGTTCTGGCTAATGCCGGGCACGAGGTGGTTGCCGTCGACCTGATGCTGGCCGCCGCACACGGTCCGGCGGCGCCGCCGCCGGTCGGCGTCGAGCGTGTCGACGTGCGCAACCCAGCGGCCCTGGACGACCGGCTAACCGGCATCGACGTGGTGTGTCATCAGGCCGCCGTCGTCGGGGCGGGTGTGAGCGCCCAGGACGCGCCGGCCTACGCCAGCCACAACGACCTCGGCACCGCGGTGCTGCTGGCCGCGATGTCGCGGGCGGGCTGTCGACGCATGGTGCTCGCGTCCTCGATGGTGGTGTATGGCGAAGGCTGTTATCGCGCAGCCGATTCCACTTCACGGGTACCGGCGCCGCGCAGTCGGGACGAGCTCGAGCGTGGCTTCTTCGAACACCGTGACCTGCACTCCGGCGAACCCCTCGGCTGGGCCCCGGTCGGCGAGGACACGCCGGTGCGCCCCCGAAGTCTCTACGCGGCGAGCAAAGTCGCCCAGGAGCACTATGCCGCGGCCTGGGCGACCGCCACTGATTCGGCTGTCACCGCGCTGCGCTATCACAATGTGTACGGCGATGATATGCCAAGGGACACACCGTATTCCGGTGTCACCGCGCTGTTCCGGTCGGCACTTGCGGCGGGCGTGCCGCCGCAAGTCTTCGAGGACGGCGGGCAGATGCGCGATTTCGTGCATGTCCGCGATGTCGCCGCGGCCAATCTCGCCGCGGTCGAACGGCCGCTGCCCGGTTTCGTCGCGCTGAATATCGCTTCGGGACAGCCGATCTCCATCGGAGCGGTCGCCACGCTGCTCGCGGCCGCCCACCTCGGACCCGCGCCAGTGATCACCGGGAAGTTCCGGCCGGGCGATGTCCGCCATGTCGTGGCGAGTCCGGACCGCGCCCGCGAGCTGCTGGATTTCACCGCCGCGATCGGGCCGGAGCCCGGACTGACCGAATTCGCTCGTGCGCCACTGCGCGCCGTCGGCGGCGCGGGCGCGCCAACTTGGTGAACCGATCAGCCTCCGGCGCTCGGCGGCGACAACCGGGGCAGTCGGATCTCCAACCGTGCGCCGGGCTCCCGGTTCGTCGCGGTGATGGTGCCCGAATGGACGGACATCAGTCCGGCCGCGATGGCCAAACCCATACCGCTGCCGCCGGATTCGCCGAGTCCGGGCGTCCGTGCCGTTGTCCCGCGGTATCCGGCTTCGAAGATGCGCGGCAGGTCCTCGGGCGCGATGCCGGGCCCGGTGTCGGTGACTCGGGCCCATGCCTGGTCGTCGGCGCCCGCGGCGATCTCGATCCGGCCGCCCGGCGGTGTATGCGCGATCGCGTTGCCGACAAGATTGGTGAGTACGCGGGTCAGCGCCTGATCGCTGGCGGCCACCATGACACGGGTGAGCGGTTGCCGGGCGGTGAGCGTCAACTGGGCGCGCGCTGCGGCGGGTTCGTTCGCAGCGCACACCTCGTCGACGAGTTCGCGCAGGTCGAGGGGTTCCAGATGCAGGCGCAGCGCGCCGGCGTTGATCTTCGACATCTCGAACAGGTCATCGACCATCGCCGAGAGCCTGGTGGTGTCGCGCACGATCTGGAGCCCATAGCGGGTGATGTCGGCGTCGGCGTCGACCACGCCGTCGGCCAGCGCCTCGCCCATGGCCCGAATACCGGCCAGCGGGGTGCGCAGGTCGTGGCTGACCCACGAGACCAGTTCCCGGCGCGACTGCTCGGCGACGCGTTCCTGCTCGAGCATCTGCTGTTCCCACACCAGCTGCCGCGCCTGGGCCCGGCCGAGCAGCACCGCCGCGGGCACCGTCACCGCGGTGACCACCGTGAGAACCACGGCAACACGCCAGAGTTCGTCGGTGACCATCAGTCGACTGACCGCGACGAAACCTGTCAGCGTGGCCAGGGTCGGGATCAGCACCAGGATCACCATGCTGGTACTGAGCAGGCGATTGCGGATCAGCCGCAGTACGAGCGCGCCGGCCGCGACCACGGGCAGGGTACCGATCAGCGCGAGACCGATCAGGCCGGAGACGTCAGCGGGCATCGTCGCGCCCCTCGTCCTTGCTCCTACCCCAGGCGTAGCCGCGACCCCACACGGTGTCGATCCGGCTGGCGGCGCCGAGTTTGGCGCGCAGGCGTTTGATGTGCACCGTGACTGTCGACTGATCGCCGAAGTTCCAGCCCCACACCCGCTCGAGCAATTCGGTGCGGCTGAAGACACGCTGCTGATTGGCCAGCAGGAACGCCAGCAGGTCGAACTCCCGCGCGGTCAGCTCGACCGCGGTCCCGGCGACGTGGACCGTCCTTGCGGCAGAACGCAATTCGATCGGTCCGCCACGCAACACCGGTTCACCGGACGGTGCCGCGGCCCAGGTCCGTCGCAGCACCGAGGCGACCCGCAGGGTCAGTTCGCGGGGGCTGAACGGCTTGGTGACGTAGTCGTCGGCGCCGACCCGCAGGCCGGTCACGCGATCGTCCTCCTCGCCGCGTGCGGTGAGCATGATGATCGGGATGTCCGCGCGATCACCGGCTCGGATGCCCCGGCACAGGGCGATGCCGTCCGGCGGCGGCATCATGAGATCGAGGATCGCGAGGTCGATATCGGCGGCCTCGAGGCGGGCCAGCGCGGTCGCGCCGTCGGCTGCCTCGACGACCTCCAGCCCGTCGCGCTCGAGGTAGCGCCGTACCACCTCGCGGACCACCGGGTCGTCGTCGGCAATCAGGATACGCATCGTGTCGGTCACCAATTCGTCAGGATGAGATGGGCTAGTAGGAGTGTGCCAATCGCTTGCACGGCCAACCACCGGCGTGCCGACCAGGCGGGCAGCAGCGCCGTCGCGGCCAGCACCCAGACGTCGAACGGCAGCCAGATGCGCTCGGTCTCGGCCTTGCTCAGACCGCTCAGGTCGGCCGCGAGCAGGGCGAGGAGTCCGGCGGCGGCCAGCAGGGCGGCCGGGTCGACGCGTTCGCGCCAATCGCTCAGTACCACAACCGGATTCGGACGGAGTCTGGTCGGCAGTGCGAGCGAGCCGGGGAGCCGGGTCAGCGCCGCCGCGCTCGCCAAGCCGACGACACAGACTGTCGCGGCCAGGTTCCCCCACACCCAGTACGACACCGGACGCGTGGTGGCGATGCCCTGGTAGTAACGCTCCACGACGAGGTGGTAGCCGTCCAGCCACCAGAACCCGAACGCCGTGAAGGCCGCGACCACTACCAGCACCCCGGCCGCCGCGGCCGCCGCGCGACACACCCCACGCAGCGCGAGCACTGCCAGCACCGGGACCGCCATCAAAACCAGGCCGTAGTTCAGATACAGCCCGTACCCGAACAGCAACCCGGCCGCGAACGCGGCTATCGGCCGTCGTCGACCCGGTTGGAGCGCGAGGGCGAGTAGCGCGACGGCCCATGCCGTCACACCGGCGAACAGTGCGTCCGCCGACACCGCCAGCCAGATCACGGCGGGCGCCAGCGCCAGGAACGGGGCCGCGGCGCGCGCACGGTCCGGTGCACCGAGTGCGCGAATCGCCACCACCACCGCGACCGCCGCGCTGCACCCGATCACGGTGCACACCAGCGCCGCCCAGGTTCCTCCGCCCAATCCCGCGCGGTCCAGCAGCACGAACGTCAGCAGCGCCCCCGGTGGATGACCGGACACGTGTGTGGTCCAGGAATCGGGTTGGAAGTCGAGAATGCGGTCGGCGAAACCACGCAGCATCGCGCCGATGTCGGTGACGCCGCCGACCTCGTGCAGATACTCGTGGCTGTTGTCCAGCCGTCCGGTGAAGCCGCGCTGCCAGCCGTCCACCATGGCCAGCGCGAACGCCCACGCCAGCCCGGTGAGCCAGACCGCGAGCAGCATTGTGCGCCAGGGCAATCGGGCGGCGAGGCCCGGTCCGTACAGGGTGACGAGCGCGCCGATCGCGATCGCCGGTGCCGTTCCCCACCCCCAGTGCGGATCCCAACTGCCGAAGATCGGGGCCGATGCCGCGTACAGGCTGTCTCGCCATTGGTCGCTCCCCAGCAGGGGCACCAGGATCGCCAGCGCGACCAGGGCCGCCGCGGCACCCGCGCCGTATAGATCGGCCCGCCCGGTAATCGCTCGGCGCAGGGGTCGGTCAGTCGTCTTCCGCACTGGTTCACGGTAGGTTCCACAGACCTCCTCGCACACCAACGCGATCGCGCCGTCACAGTTTCGTCACTGGTTTCAGCAGGCATTTTCCGCTGAAACGACCCTACGGTCAGTGGTGTGAACGTTGCAGAAAGCACACGGCGAGTGACCGTGGTGATTCCCTGCCGAAACGAAGCGGGAGCACTGCCCGGCGTCCTCACGGCAATCCCCGCCGCCTACGAGGTGATCGTGGTCGACAACGGCTCGACCGATGCCACCGCGACCGTCGCGCGGGCGCATGGCGCTCAGGTCGTCACGGAGACCAGGCCGGGATACGGCAGCGCCGTGCAAGCCGGAGTGGACGCGTCGACGACCGAACTGATCGCGGTGCTCGACGGCGACGGATCCATGGATCCGGCCGAATTTCCCAGGCTTGTAGCCGCTCTCGCACCCGAAGTCACGATGGTGGCGGGACGTCGTCGACCTGTGCCGGGGGCCTGGCCGTGGCATGCTCGGCTGGGCAACTGGGTGCTGGCGAGCTGGCTGCGTCGCCGGTACGGCCTGGTGGTGCACGATCTGGCCGCGATGCGCGTCCTGCGCCGCGCCGAACTGGTCGACCTCGGTCCATTGCATCCGCGGTCGGGCTATCCGCTGGCGCTGCTGGCGCGGGCGGCCTCGGCAGGCTGGGGCGTAGTCGAACGCGACGTCACCTACCGGCCGAGAACCCATGGGGTGTCGAAGGTTTCCGGTTCGGTGCTCGGCACGATCCGGGCGGCCCGCGACTTCTGGAGCGTTCGATGACCACCCTGGACGCGACGGTGCTCGTCGTCGCGAAGGCCCCGATCGCAGGCTTCGCCAAGACCCGGTTGACCCCGCCGCTGCGGCCCGTCGACGCCGCCACCCTGGCCGCCGCCGCGCTGCTCGACACCCTGGACGCGGTGCGCGCCAGCAATCCGCGCCATGCGATCGTTGCGTGGACCGGCTCTGTCACGCACGCTCAGCACGCCACTGAAATCGTCAGCGCCCTCGCCGATTTCGAAGTCGTGCCGCAGCGCGGCCGGACCTTCGGCGAACGCCTGGCCAACGCACACGCCGACGCGGCACGTCCCGGTGATCCCGTGGTCCAGATCGGTATGGATACCCCGCAGGTGACCCCCGCGCTGTTCGCCGAGGCGGCCGCGCAATTGGCGGCGGGCCGGGAGGCGGTGCTCGGTCCGGCCACCGACGGTGGCTGGTGGATGCTCGGACTCACCGATCCGCGCATCGCCCGGATGCTCGTCGGGATACCCATGTCGACGACCACGACCGGTGAACTGACGCGAAACGCACTGTTCCGCAACGGCTATGACATCGGCCTGCTGCCGATGCTGACCGACGTCGACGAGGTCGACGACATCGCGCCGGTCGCCGAGGCCTCGGGTGGACGCTTCGCGGCCGTCGCGGCCCGCCTCACCGTGGGCAGCGGGAGCCGGCCGTGACGGGTCGGTACCACGACAGGGGTGTCGCGGCGGCCGATCATCCCCGAAATTCCGGTTGTCCCCGAGACGCCCGAACGCCTCGGAGCCCCTACCGCGGCCGACCGCACGCGCGGCCCCTGACCACCTCTGAGGAGTGACCGTGGCGCAAGACCACAAGCCTCGCGACACCGAAGCCCAACCGGGAACCGACACCGCCCTGCTGCTGCCCGCGGCGGTGACCGCGCGCATCTCCCCGGCCCGCTCGACGGCCGTCGCCGCCCGGGTCGGCATCCTGCTCGGAATCGCCGTCGCGATCTGCCTCGTGACCGGCCTGATCAGTCACTGGATCCAGCATCCGCCCGCCTGGTTCTGGTGGCCCGCGCACCCGGTCTGGCTCTACCGCGTCAGCCAAGGCGCCCACGTCATCTCAGGTGTGGTCGCGATACCACTGCTGATCGTCAAGCTGTGGTCGGTGTTTCCGAGGTTGTTCGCCCGCCCGATCCTGGGCAATCCGCTGCACCTGCTCGAACGCGGATCGATCGCGGTGCTGGTCGGCTCGATGATCTTCCAATTGGTGACCGGACTGCTCAACTCCGCGCAGTACTACCCGTGGCGGTTCTTCTTCACCACCACCCACTACGCCCTCGCCTATGTCGCGATCGGTGCGCTCGCGGTGCACCTCGCGGTGAAACTTCCCGTGGTGCACACCGCACTGGCTCGGCCCGCCGTCGAGCCCAGCGCCGATAGCGGCACGGCTTCGCGGCGGGTCGTGCTCGGGGCGGCGGTCGCCGCGGCCGCGGTTGTCGGGGTCGCCGTCGCGGGGCAGACGGTGCCGCTGCTTCGTCGTATCTCGGTGCTCGCACCGCGCAGTGGCGAAGGGCCACAGGGGCTTCCGGTGAATCGCACCGCGGTCGAGGCCGGTGTCGCCGAACGCGCCCGCGATGCGGCCTACCGGCTCACCGTCACGGTGGGCGAACGCACCGCCGAGTTCACCCGGGACGCGCTCGCGGCGCTGCCGCAGACCACCGCGACGCTGCCGCTGGCCTGTGTCGAGGGATGGAGTGTCAGCGCGGACTGGTCCGGAATCAGGGTGCGCGATCTGCTCGGCGCGGTTGGCGACTACACCGGTGGCGACGCCGTCTTCCGCTCCTTGGAGCAGGGTGGGCTCTACAGCCGCTCAGCGCTTCCGGAGTCCCACGTAGTCGCCGCCGACAGCCTGATCGCGCTGCGGCTGAACGGGGAGGACCTCGATCTCGACCATGGTTATCCGTGTCGACTCATCGCCCCGACCCGACCCGGCGTCCTGCAAACCAAATGGTTGTCCTCGATCGAGGTGCGATGATGACGATGATCCGGCTGCTGCTCGGCGCGGCCGGACTCTGGCTGGGCTGGCACGGATTCAGCCAGCTGCTCGACTTTCCGCGCGCGGACCTGATCTCGATCGCGTGGTGGTTCGCCGCCGCGATCGTGTTGCACGACGGGGTGTTCGCGCCCCTGTGCGCCGCCGCGGGTCTCACGGCCCGACGTCTGCTGCCTGCGTGGTCGTGGGCGCCGGTCGTCGTCGGCGCGGTATGCACCGTGACGCTCGGGCTGCTCGCCGTGGCCGTCCTCGGCCGCGAACACGCGAACGCGGCCAACCCCACCGTCCTCGATCGCGACTACAGCACGGGACTGCTCACCGCTGTCGTCGTGATCTGGGCGCTGGTGGCGGTCGCCGCGCTGTGGCGGCGCAGGATTCGGCGATGATGATCTGAACGGTCGAGGTCGGCACGGGTGGGCGCTCAGGCCAGGTTCGCGAGGTAGTCGTGCATCCACGTGATAGCGGTGTGCCCGTCTCCGACCGGATAGGTGCCGTACGACATGTGCGTCCCGGAGCCGTAGAAGTGTGCCAGCTGCGCGCGCTGCCCGCTGGTTTCCTCGTCGAAATCGGTTGGGAGAGCCGCGATGCCGCCGCGCGACCGGATCGCGTCCAGGAGCGCGGCGGCATCGCACTTGTGCAGCACCGGGTCCGACGTGGTGCCCGACGCCCGGGCGAGGTAACCGCCGAAGCGGAGGAGGAAATCCTCGTCGTCGGTCGAGCAGTACAGGTCGCCGGTTGCGCAGATGGTACGGACCTTGCTGTGGACCAGGCCGAGCCCTCCCGGTCGCGCGCCGATCGCGCCCGCCCCGCCGACCTGCGGCCCGACCTGGATGTCGGTGGGGGCGCGCTGTGGGTCGGGGAGCAGACCGACGCCGACGAGACGGTCCGGAGCCACGACGCTGCCGCCGCGTCCGATTTCGGCCGCGAGATCTCCGGCGGCGTCGGCACCCTGGCTGTAACCTACGAGGGCGATGCGGGTCTCGCCACAGTGCTGGACTGTCTGGCGATTATCCACCACAGCACACCGAAATCGGTCGCACTGGCGATCGTGGCTGTGATGATGGCAATCATCACACCGTCTTCTTGTCTCGTTCAGCTCGTCGTTCGACGGTGACCTCTGACCGGCCAGCAGCATCAGAATGTTGCCAACCGGCGACCAGCAAGGTCGACATCGTGCGTGACGATGAGGCGCGGTGGCGGGTCTCGGATTCGATGCGCGACAGGTGCGCGGCAAGTCGACCTCGGCCCGGGAGATGGTCATCCACGGCGGCCGGGTGAAGTCGACCTACACCCACGTCACCGATCAGCACGCCACCTACGGCACGAAGATCATCGTCGCCACGAAACGCGAAGCGCACTACGTGCTGGACGAAATCCTCGGCAGCGCAACGGATCTGCCGATCACCGAACACGCAACCGACACCCACGGTGTGACCCTGATGAATTTTCACGGAGAGTACTGTCGGTTGCTGCGGGGCAGGCTTCGGCGGGTTGATGCGGTGGGGATTCCATGGCCGATCGGCTCGAAGTGTTACGCGCTGTCGCCTCCCTTGCGCTTGCCTTCGCGTCCGCTGGAAACGCCGTGAGACGGCTCCTTTCCGGAGTAGCCTGTTTGGTAGGTGCGCCGGGAAGTCTGGTCGGCAGGTCAGTTCGCCGACTAGGAAAGGGCTTCCATGTCCACTGTTGCGGCGTTGTCCGCGCGCGCCCTCGATTCAAGCGCGGCCATCACGATCGACCACCTGTCGAAGCGGTTCGGTCGCACGCTCGCTGTCGATGACCTCAGTTTGCGAGTCTCACACGGTGAAGTATTCGGATTTCTCGGGCCCAATGGCGCCGGGAAGTCGACCACGATCCGGCTTCTGCTCGGCCTGATCCGCCCCACCGCAGGGGTGGCGCGCGTGTTCGGTGACCTCGCGGGCGACGTTCGTGCGGCCCACCGCCACTTGGCCTACGTGCCCGCCGACGTCGCGCTGTGGCCGTCGTTGACCGGAGCCGAGATCCTCGAGCTGCTCGCCCGCGTCGGCCCTGGAATCGATGCGGCGTATCGCGGCGAGCTGATCGACCGTTTCGCGCTCGAACTCGACAAGCCGGGCAAGGCGTATTCGACTGGCAATCGTCAGAAGGTCGCCTTGGTCGCCGCGTTCGCCACTCGCGCACCTCTGCTGGTTCTCGATGAACCGACCATTGGGCTGGATCCGTTGATGGAGCGGGAATTTCGCCGGTGCGTTGGCGAGGCGCGCGAGCGGGGTCAAACGGTGTTCCTGAGCTCGCATCAGCTCGGGGAGGTCGAAGCGCTGTGTGATCGGGTCGGAATTCTGCGGGCCGGTCGTCTGGTCGAGATCGCGACATTGGCGGACCTGCGCCGCCTGCAGCGCACTGTCGTGGAAGTCTCCTATCGAGGCGGCGCGCCGTCACTGGATGGTGTGGAGGGGGTGGCGGCAGTCGAACGACTCGATGGCAGTCGTGTGCGGTTCACCTTGTCCGGACCGCCCGCGCCGGCGCTACGGGCACTGGCCGCGTCCGAGGCGACCGCCCTTTCGCTGCGTGAGCCCAGCCTCGAGGAGATCTTCCTCGACTATTACGGCGAGGACGAGCGATGACCACCGCAGTCCGGACAGAGGTGAGGCAGGCACCGGCGCCTGGCCGGGCTGTCCAATGGCTCACCGCGCGGCAGATCCGGCGAGGAGCGGTTCTCGTGGCGGTCACCGCGGCGGGAATGTCTGCCCTCGTCGCCGGCCAGTATCAGACCACCTTCGCCGATGCCATCGACACCGACGCCATCCACGCATTGGCCGAAAACCCCGCTATCCGAGTCCTTTTCGGAACTCCACGCGCGCTCGACGATCCCGGCGGGTTCACCGTGTGGCGAACCGGTACCCCCGTCCTGGTACTCAGCGGTGTCTGGGCGCTGCTGGCCGCCACTCGCGTCACCCGTGGAGAAGAGGATGCCGGGCGCTGGGACCTGCTCCTCGGCGGAGCTGTGCGCGCGGTGGATCTGCTGGTGCGGTGCCTGGTCACCTTTGCCATGGCGGCCCTCCTGATCGCGACGGGCGTGGGAATGGCGTTGATCCTGACCGGCACCGATCCCGCCGGAGCGATCGTGCACGCCTTCTGCGTGTTCGGCACTGTCGTCGTCTTCAGCTGCGCTGGACTGTTCGCCGCGCAACTGCTGCCCTCCCGGGCCGCGGCCGCGGGATTCTCCGGCGCGGTCCTGGGCGTGTGTCTGCTGCTGCGGATGCTCGCCGATGGTGTGTCCGAGGTCGCCTGGACCGCATGGGTCACACCGTTCGGGCTCGTTGCCCGCGCCGCGCCCTATGCGGGCAACCGCTATGAGCCGCTGCTGGTGCTGGTGGCTGTGGGTGTTGCGTTCGCGGTCGCCGCGCTGGCTGCTGCTCGCAATCGCGACCTCGGCGGCGCGCTGATCGTTCTTCCGGCTACCCGTCCTGCGCGCACTCGGCTGCTGGGTTCGATGAGTGCCTTCGCGCTGCGTCGGGCGGTCATGCCGACAATGGCGTGGTCGATCGGTATCGCGACCTACTTCCTGCTGATCGGTGCGTTGATCTCCTCGATCCTGGAGTTCTTCGAGGGCAATGCCCGCTTCGCCGAGCTCGCCGCGTCGGCTGGATTCGCAGGCCTCGATTCGGCCACCGGTTTCGCCGCGGCGCTGTTCGGCTTGCTCGCGATTCCGGTCGGGCTCTACTGCGCGACTCGGCTCGCGGCCATGGGCGCGGACGAGAAGGCGCGGCGCTGGACTGTGCTGCATGCCCTGCCGGTGCCCCGGTGTCGCATCGCAGCCGCGGAGGTCGCGGTGACCGCGGCGGGATCGTTCGTCCTGTTGATCACCGCGGCTGTCGCGATGTGGAGCGGTGCTGCACTGACCGGCGCGCCGCTGGGGATCGACGCCGCCCTCGCCGGAGCGATCAACGTCGCGCCGATCGCCCTGCTGGGGCTGGGCGCCGCGATGCTCGCGCTGGGCTGGTATCCGGCCGCGGTCGGGCCGGTCGGCGCACTCCCCGTCGCCGGAGGGTTCCTGCTCGACGTCATCGCCCGAAGCATCCGAGCACCGGCATGGCTGATCAATGTCTCGCCCTTCGCTCACCTGTCTGCCGTTCCCGACACCGGACCGGCTTGGGTCGCCAGCCTCGTGCTCCTCGCGATCGCGGCGATCCTGACGGCGATAGGCCTGCTCGGCTACACATGCCGCGATCTCGATACCTGAACGCCGAGCACGCTCGCGCAGACCTGCGGTGCGAGACCCTGACTGCACGCCGACATCACAAGCCGAACTCGGGGCCAGAGCCGGGTCACCGGACATCGAACGACAGATCCGGCGGACGGGCACCTCGGGGACTCCATCGAGGGCACCCCGCAAGCTTGACACGACGACCGTCACGAGCAGTAGGCACAACACGACGGGATCGAATTCGCTACCGTCTTCTACGGAGCCGACCCCAATAGCGGCTCGTTCCTATGGCTCGCCCATGGGCTTCGACGATCGGGCGCCAACCATATCGTCCTGCCCTGCCTCGACCACCTCAGCGGACAACGACGTCCGTGACGCGGATCTGGCACAATTTTGGTGATCTCGGATGCCGGGTTATTCACTCGCTCAACAGGATTCGTTTTCTGAGTAGTGGCCACCTGCTATCTGCTCGGAGTATCGACACGACGGATGGAGAAACTCGTCGAATCACTCGGCATCACAACCCTTTCCAACTCCCAGGTATCGATGATGGCCCGCGACCTCGACACCCAGGTCGAGGCGTTTCGCGGCTCTTCACAATCGAGGGTGTGGTGGTATCTGACGGTTCGAGGTGTTGGTTACGAGACGCGAGCGTCGTAGGTCGCGCGGTATAAGAGGACTTCGTCCATGTGGCTCTGCGCCCATGATCTGAGTCCGCGGGTCAGGTGGTGGAGGGAGAGGCCAAGGTCGGTCACCTTGTAGGAGACGGTGACGGGGACGGTTGGCGTCACGGTGCGGGTGATCAGGCCATCACGTTCCAGCGACCGCAATGTCTGGGTCAACATCTTCTGGCTGACTCCCGCCAGCAGGCGCGAAATCTCGGAGTAGCGCATCGCCCTCGCATCGCTCGCCGCACCGGGCTGGTCGGAAGCGTCGCCCCCGAGCGCGCATAGAACGAGCACAACCCACTTGTCCGAGATCCGGTCGAGCAGTTGGCGACTGGGGCATGCCGCCAAGAACGCGTTGTATTCCACCTTGGCCTGCGCTCGCCGCTGAGCGGCGCTTGTCGTCCCCAACCTGATCACACCTATTCCTGAGAGTGAGTTACGCACCTTGAGGTGCCTACTTCCGGATAGGAAGTAACTCCCCAATGATGGTCCGAGGTGGCGACACGCGCCACCTCGGATCAGAGAGCAGAACGAAGCACGATGAACGCATCCCCCACCTCACTTCCCGGCGGCACCTGGACTCTGGGCGATTCGCCCGTCACCCGCTTCGGCTACGGCGCGATGCAGCTCGCGGGCCCGTGGGTCATGGGCCCGCCCGCCGACCACAACGGTGCCCTGGCGGTACTGCGCGAGGCAGTCGAGGCCGGGATCACCCACATCGACACCAGTGTCGCTTACGGCCCGCAGGTCACCAACGAGCTGATCCGCGAAGCCCTGCACCCCTATCCTCGGTCGTTGTTCATCGCCACCAAGGTAGGGGCGAACCGCGACGCGCAGGGCGGCTGGCCCACAGCCCGGCGGCCCGAAGACCTGCGCAAGCAGGTCCACGAGACCTTGCAGTCCCTCGGTCTCGAGGTGCTCGACCTGGTCAACATGCGTATGGGCAATGCCGAAGGCCCCCAGCCCGGCTCGCTCGCAGAGGCGTTCGGGATGCTCGTCGACCTACAGCAGGAAGGTCTGATCCGCCACCTCGGCGTCAGCAACGTCACCACCGAGCAGGTCGCCGAGGCCCGGCGCATCGGACAGATCGTATGCGTGCAGAACATGTACAACCTCGCCCACCGCCACGACGACGACCTCATCGACCGACTCGCCGCCGCCGACATCGCCTACGTACCGTTCTTCCCCCTCGGGGGTTTCACGCCGCTACAGTCCGCGGCGCTTTCGGGAGTCGCCGACCGGCTCGGGGCAGCACCGATGTCCGTCGCGCTGGCCTGGCTACTGCGGCGCTCCCCGAACATCCTGCTGATCCCGGGCACGTCATCGACTGCGCATCTGCGCGAGAACATCGCCGGCGCCGGGCTCGCCCTCTCCGGCGAGGATGTGGCCGAACTGGACAGCATCGGCCGCTGACCAGCCAACGGGAGGCGTCGAAGCAGCGTCTGACGTGAACGACGCTAGTCCTGGTCGGGGTCTCTCCCGCGTTGACCTGACCACTTTCTGTCGACTGGACGAGCTCGGGCTCGAAGTCACCGGCCAGCGGCTCGATCCCGACCGCGCGGTCCTCGCATGCCGTGTCGTCGAACCGAACCAGTGGTGTCGATGCTGCGGCTGCGAGGGCGTGCCTCGCGACACCATCCTGCGCCGGTTGGCGCACGAACCATTCGGGTGGCGGCCCACCACGATGCACGTTACGGTCCGCCGATACCGGTGCAACGGCTGCGGTTACGTGTGGCGACAGGACACCAGCCCACAGCAGGTCAGGGGCGTAATCGGAAGAGTGCGCCCCCTCTGCGTCCACACCGCGGTCCACACACACACAAGGAATCTGAGAGGATTCGGCTGACGCAAGGACCCATGCAATGACTACAACTCCCCGCGTACGTGTTCGCAAGGACGGCTGCGATGTCGCCGAGGGAGTCCATGAGTTTGCGGATCTCCGTCTCGGTCAGCCGAGGGGTGCTCGGCAGGTTCTGTAGATCTACTTGGGCCGCCGCTTCGGCCCTGCTCGACATCACGCTGGCGAACGCCAGCTTGGTGACATCCTCCGAGGTGCTGCCCGTTGCGGGTGAAATCCGATCACCCGGGCAACAATCATGTCGTGCCGCCGTCGATACCCACTGCCGAGAAACACCTCGAAGCGGTCGTGGCCGAGCTGCGCGGTCAACGCCTCGCCGATGTCGTGTACTACCCGTAGAACCATCGACGACGACGGTCGGCTCGCCGTGGAGTGGGATTTCGGCGACTGGCACGAACCGACGATGGGCGTTGAACTGATCACCCATATCGGTCACCGATACGCGGCGATCTGGAACAACACCTCACCGAATCGGAACTGAGAATCTTCCCGAAGCCGATGGTCGACTTCTTTTGCAGCGGACCCGGAGGCGCTGCCACGGGGCCGGTATCCGACCACCCGCGGTGGGCCGGGCCGATCGGCAAGAAGATCATCGCCGCTGATATCTGCTGGGAACACGATCCCCGCGGGACGATCCGAGCGCCAGCAGCTACCCGACTCGGCTTCCGAAGAAGCGTGGTCTGGTTCGCCCCAGGCGTCTCAGTAGACACAGGATCGGCAACAAGCTTCTGGTTCGGCACCGACGACTTTATGATCATCTTCACCCCGGAAATGAGCTCATGACCGACCGGAATCCCGGAAAGTCGCTGAACCTCCGGCTGCTCACCCGGAACGCGGCCATCCAACCTCACCAATCCACTGGTATTGACAATGTCTCGCGTGTGTATTTCGGTGGGAGCTGGGGTGAAACCGGTCGCGTGATGCGAACCGCCTCAGCGAATGCTGCAAACAGTACAGCGAAGGGCGTGGTCGGCAGTGTCTGTGCATGCAGATGACCGGACAGCATCAGGGCTTGATGTGCCAGAAACTGATCTCGCGGTCCTCACCGAGGATTGTCCAACTTTGAAGTTCCGGGGCAGATTTGCAGACATCGAAGCGTTGAGCACAGGCGATTCGACGCGACTGCTACCGATCGTGGATGAGACGACTCCGATCCGGAGAGCTGAGATGGCCCCTCCCGGACGAGAAGTCGCGCTCGTTCTCGGAAGCAATGGATTCGTCGGGGCGCATCTGGCTGCCAGATCGACTCGGGAACCGGGAATTGCTGAAGATTCGACGCGTCTACCTGATCGAAGGCGATGTGCACCCGTGTCGAGGGTGCCGCGATCGTGCGCTGGTCCTCCGGTCGTGCGCAGAACTCGATACGAGGACAGCTCGCCATGACAGATGTCGACTATTGCGTGATCGGCGCAGGCTTCGCTGGATTGACCGCCGCACTACGCCTGAAACAGGCCGGCCGATTGGTAGCGGTGCTGTCCGCCGCGATCGGCCGGATCGACGCCGAAACCCGGGTGCGGCATCAGAGCCTGCACGACCCGCTCACCGGGCTGCCGAACCGCACCGCGGCGTACCGGTGGATCACCGCCGCCCTGCACACCGCCCACCGCGAGCGCACCCTGCTCGCGGTGCTGCTGGTCGATGTCGACGACTTCGAGGTCGTCGACGACAGCCTCGGGCACGCCATCCTGCAACGGCTCGGGCGGCGGCTGGCAGGGGCGGTCCGCCCGGCCGATACCGTCGCCCGCCTCGGCGGCGACGAATTCGTCCGCGTCTGAGAGGACATCGGCACCGCGGACACCGCGACCGCCCTGGCCGCCCGGATCACCACCGAATTGGCCCTCATCCAAATGCTCGGCTGATTCAGAAGTTGAAAGTAGCGGAAGGCCAACTTCGATGGTTGCTCGGTCTGAGAATACGGTGGGGGTGACGACGGCCATGTATCCGCTGTCGCCGGCACAGTACGGCGTCTGGCTGGCGGAGAAGGTGTCGAGCGGCGTGTCGTTCAATATTGCCCATTACCTCGAAATCACAGGTCCTGTCGACGTCGGTTTGATGGTTCGGGAGGGACTTGACGCGACTGCGGAGCTGAAATCCGGGCGATTCCGCTTGGTCGAAGTAGACGGCATTCCCTATCAGTGGGTGGAGGGGGTGCAGTCCTACGAGGACGGTGTTCTCGATCTCAGCTCGGAGCTGGATCCGGTTCGTTCGGCTAGGGAGTGGATGCGTGCCGACTACAGCAAACCGGTGGATCTGCTTCGTGACGAATTGTCGGAAACCAAGCTGATCGTGCTGGCAGATGGTCATTACTTCTGGTATTCACGGGTCCATCACATCGCGATGGACGGATACGGCGGACTGAATGTCACTCGTCGCATCGCGCAGCGGTACTGCGCCGCAGTGGAAGGTCGGCAGCCGTCGACGCTGAAGACGGTGGACCTGGAAACGCTGTATGGAGCGGAGCGCGAGTACCGCGAGTCCGGTCGGTTCGTTGCGGATCGTCAGTACTGGGCGGAGCGGGTTGCCGGTCTCCCGGAGCCAATCAGCCTGTCGAGACGATCGGCTCCGCCGGCCGCCTACGATCTGGTGAGCGGGCAGGAGTTGGGTCCGGAGCTGACTGCCCGGCTGGAGGCGATAACCCGGGAGAACGGGCAGAGTCCAGCGCAGGTTGTCGTTGCCGCGATCGCGGCGTTCCTGTCTCGCATGGCGAATACCTGCGACGTCGTGATGAGTCTTCCCGTCACGGGTCGGGCGAACGCTGGTGCGAAGCAGGCTGCGGGAATGTTCGCGAATCTTCTCCCGATCCGATTCCACGTCGGTGTGCGGACGACGATCGGTGAGCTGGTCGCCGAGTCTGCGCGGGAGCTGCTCGGGGCCCTGCGTCATCAGCGGTATCGCTACGAGGACATTCGCCGTGATGCGAATCTGCTGAACACCATCGGGGCTGTGTTCGGTCCCGTTGTGAATCTCATGCTGTTCGATTCCGAGTTGAATCTCGGGGAGGCGACGGCTACCTATCACATTCTGCGGTCCGGGATATTGGACGACCTGCAGATCAATGTTCATGGAAGCGGTCATGATGCCGCCTTGTCGATCGACCTCCACGGAAATCCGAACAGATACACCCAGGAGGACCTGGACCGTCTTCACAGCAGGTTCATCGACTTCATCGGTCGTTTTCTTCATGCGGAGCACGACACCGAGATATCACGGTTGAGCCTGCTCGATGTCGAGGAGCGGAGCCGGTTGGTGCCGGTGCGGGGTGCGGCGGCGGTGGTGGGCCGGACTCTGCCGCAGATCTTCACGGAGGCGGCGGGGGTGGATCCGGGTGCGGTGGCGGTGGTGTATGGGGCGCGATCGCTGACCTATCGAGAGCTCGACGAATGGTCGAGCCGGGTGGCGCGGGTGCTGATCGGCCGGGGGGTGGGCCCGGAGTCGGTAGTGGCGGTGGCTGTGCCGCGGTCGGTGGAGTCGGTGTTGGCGGTGTGGGCGGTCGCCAAGGCCGGGGCCGCGTTCGTGCCGGTGGATCCGATGTATCCGGCCGAGCGGATATCGCACATGCTCACCGATTCCGGGGCGGTGGTGGGTATTACGCTCTGCGAGCAGGCGGGTGCACTGCCGGGGTCGGTGGGGTGGTTGGTGCTCGACGATGCGACGGTGCGGGCCGAGTGTGCTCGGCAGTCCGGTGCGGTGGTGACCGATGCGGATCGGGTCGGCCCGTTGCGGGTCGACCATCCCGCGTATGTGATCTATACCTCCGGCTCCACCGGCGTCCCGAAGGGGGTGGTGGTGCCGCATCGGGGGGTGAGGAACTTCGCCGTCGAGCAGCTCGAGCGATATCGTGCGGGGTCGTCGTCGCGTGTGTTGCATGCCGCCTCACCGAGTTTCGATGCGTCGGTGCTGGAGTTGCTGATGGCGTTCGCGGCGTCGGCGCGGTTGGTGATCGCACCGGCGCAGGTGCGCGGCGGTGCGGAGCTGGCCGGGCTGATCGCCGGGGAGGGGGTCACGCACGGCTTCCTGACGCCGACCATGCTGGCCACGCTCGATCCGGGGGAGCTGTCCGGGTTCGGGTGTGTGGTGG
>NZ_JBYISM010000047.1:0-43859 GCF_057708605.1 Nocardia sp. bgisy118
TTTGGTTTTTTTGGGGGTGGGGACCCCCCCCACGCCCCGCCCGGCGGGGCTTCGCCCCCCGGACCCCCCTTGCAGTGGTTGCGTTTCGTGGGGATGTTGCGGTTGGGGATTTGGTCTTGTTTTGAGGTCTGTTCGATCTGGAGGGACGTATCTCTTCAGGGTTGGTCGGTGGGGCGGCGCGGGTCGATGACTTGGATCGCCAGCCTCCAGCCTTCGGGTGCCGGTGCGCTCGCGTCGTGGTGACCGACAATTGCGCTGTCTGATCTGGCCTATGCCCGGGGGTGATCCAGGTGGAGATCGGTCGAGGTGTCGGCTCTCGGATGGTCGGGCCCTGTGGTTCGGGTGTGATCTTCGATGCTTTTCGAATCTGTGCCGTGCTTCTGGCGGTCGTGGGGGCTTGACTGGCAACCGGCTCGAAGGCAGGTACGTGGAGCCGTGCGTTGCGGATTTCAGCGGAGGCGCTGATCGCTGGTCGTCGGCGGGAAGGTGCTGGCGCGGGCTCGGGACGACTGGGGGGCGAGTCGGCTTTTGCTCGATGTTGGCCTCCTGCGTGAGGCGTGGTCGCGGAGCGTGTTTTCCGCGCTGTTGTGCGCGCCGAAAAAAACGCTCTGACCTCACGGTTTGGAACTGTGAGCGTTGGGTGTGTAATCTCGTTCAAGACTTCGCCGCTCCGGGGTCGAGAAGCTGGACCACGGTGCGAAAGTAGTCATGCCCCCTTAGCTCAGTCGGCAGAGCGTTTCCATGGTAAGGAAAAGGTCAACGGTTCGATTCCGTTAGGGGGCTCGCCGGATTGCCGGTGGTGACCGACTCGGCATTGCACCCACGGTTGTGGGGCTGGGCGCGCACACCACTGCAATGCGACGCCGTGGCGGTGTAGCTCAGTCGGTAGAGCAAACGACTCATAATCGTTGTGTCGCCGGTTCAAGTCCGGCCATCGCTACCAAAACCGATTACGCCCATCAGGTACCGGAAAGAAGGAAAGTCGTGGCCGCGAAGTCCACCGATGTCCGGCCAAAGATCACCTTGGCCTGCGAGCAGTGCAAGCACCGCAACTACATCACCAAGAAGAACCGGCGCAACGACCCGGACCGGCTGGAGCTGAAGAAGTTCTGCCCGAACTGCGGCACGCACCGGGCGCACAAAGAATCCCGCTGATCTCACCCACGCGTGAAACTGCCGCGTGAAGGGCAACCGGGACATTGATCCCGGGATCTCGGAACCGTGAAGCTGTGCAGGGCCGGACTCATGTCCGGCCCTGAGCGCTTTCTACGGGTCGGTTGCGGTGGTGAACGCTCCGCCGACCCCTGCGGGGTCAGATAGGTACAGTCCTCCCGTGACAATCAACACCGGTACAGAAGAAGCGGTCCAGGCGAGCGAGGCGGATCTCGATCCCGCCGCCCATGCCGCGGCCATGGTCGGTCACCACTACCGCGTCGACGACTACTACGAAGTCGGCCGCGAGAAGGTCCGCGAATATGCCCGCGCCGTGCAGGACTACCACCCGGTGCACTGGGACGAGGACGTCGCCGCCGAATACGGCTACGACGGGCTGCTCGCGCCCCTCACTTTCATCTCCCTGGTCGGTATTCTCGCCCAGCGCAAGCTCTTCGAGCAGATCGTCACCGGCTACGACCTCAGCCAGATCATGCAGACCGATCAGATCCTGGAATTCCACCGGCCCATCCGGGTCGGCGACCAGCTGACCTGCGACGTCTACCTGCACTCCTTCCGGCAGGCCTTCGGCGGCGACATCATCGTCACCAAGAACATCGTCACCGCGCAGGACGACGAGCTGGTGCTCACCACCTACACCACGCTCGTCGGCCGCAGCGGCGCCGACATCGATCCCAACCTCACCGACGCCGTCCGCAACGTGCTCATGCACGGCATCGGCGAGGAGGTGCCGGACCACCACCCGCGCACCGCGGCGCAGACCGAGCCGCCTGCCCCGATCACCGTCATCCCGGAGATCGCGCCGAGCAAGCACGCGGTCGATTTCGAAGACGTCGCCGTCGGCGACGAACTGCCCACGCGCATCGTCCGCCTCACCCGCGGCGACCTGGTCAACTACGCGGGCGTCTCGGGCGACGCCAACCCCATCCACTGGAGCGACGACGTCGTCAAGCTCGTCGGCCTGGACAACGTGGTCGCGCACGGCATGCTCACGATGGGCCTCGGCGGCGGTTTCGTCACCTCGTGGCTGGGCGATCCCGGCGCGGTCAAGGAGTACAACGTCCGCTTCACCAGCCCGGTCTACGTCGGTTCCGACGAGGCGGCCGAAATCGAGTACACGGGTAAGGTGAAGTCCATGGATCCGGAGACTCGGACCGCGGTCGTCGCCATCGTGGCGAAGTCGGCGGGCAAGAAGATCTTCGGCCGCGCGACGGCCACCGTGCAGCTGGCCTGACCTGGTCGATCGACCCTGATTGGCTATTGGCCTAGGCGGTAACGTACACTCAGGTCTCTGGGGTTCACCAGCCGCTGCGCGCTGCTCTGTGGGGCTGGTTCCAGGTGGTCCGGAGGATGATCTCCGAAGGACTGCCCAGGGAGCCGGCAACCGCCGAAGCAGCGCGCGTGTTGTGTGAAACCAGCGCGACAACTGAATAAAGCACAGTGGTTGGACAACGAGTTCCACCGTCCAACCGAAGGGGCGTAGCTCAATTGGCAGAGCAGCGGTCTCCAAAACCGCAGGTTGCAGGTTCAAGTCCTGTCGCCCCTGCCCTTGAAGCCAGCGACGAGAGAGGATCGACGTGAGCGAGCGTAGCGAGCGAGTTATTTGCACAGCGCGCATCGTGCACGCCGGATCCGAGCGAAGCGAGGAGATGGCGTGAGCGACGAGCGGGATACTCGCCACGGCGGCGCGCATGCGGCCGACGACGGCGACGACACCGCCGCGGTGAGCAGGCCGAGCGGTAAGCGGTCCGCGCGGCGTACCCGCTCGGGCTCGTCGTCGGCCGACACCGGCTCGATCGCCACGATCGACCGGACGTCGCCGAAGAAGGACAAGACTGCCGGAAAGGCCAAGCGCGAAGGAGCGGGCAATCCGCTCAAGCGTTTGATCAAGTTCCTGCGAGAGGTCATCGCGGAACTGCGCAAGGTGATCTGGCCCAACCGGAAGCAGATGGTCACCTATACGAGCGTTGTTCTGGTGTTCGTGGTCTTCATGGTCGCGTTCATCAGCGGGATGGATCTGGCGTTCGTCAAGGGTGTCGACTGGCTGTTCGGCTAGTTATTACGACGCCGACGCCGGTTGCCGATCCCGGGGGCGGACCGGCGGGAGTATTCCGCCGCGCCCGGCCCGGCACGCAGAGGATGTACGTGACGACACAGGAAGCGAGTGCCCCAGTGAGCACCCCGGAGAACGACATTAACGACGAGTTCCCGGTCGACGACGCGGTGGTGGAGCCCGCCGAGAACGAGGCGGAAGACGCCGCGGCCGTCGAAGAGTCTGTGGTCGAGGAATCCGCACCCGCTACCCCGATCGATGCCGAACCGGCCGATCCGGTCGCCGAGATGAAGGCCGCGCTGCGGCGTGCCCCCGGTGACTGGTACGTCATCCACTCCTACGCCGGTTACGAGAACAAGGTGAAGGCCAACCTCGAGACCCGCGTTCAGAACCTGGACCTCGAGGAGTACATCTTCCAGGTCGAGGTGCCGACCGAAGAGGTCACCGAGATCAAGAACGGCCAGCGCAAGCACGTCAACCGCAAGGTGCTGCCCGGCTACATCCTGGTCCGCATGGAGCTGAACGACGAGTCGTGGGGTGCGGTGCGCAACACCCCCGGTGTCACCGGGTTCGTCGGTGCCACCTCGCGGCCGTCGCCGCTGTCCATCGACGACGTGGTGAAGTTCCTGGTCCCGGCGTCTCAGCAGAAGAAGGCTCCGGCCGCCGCTGCCGCCGCGACCGCCGAGAGCGCCGCCGAGGTGGCTCCGAAGCCGGTCATCGAGGTCGACTTCGAGGTCGGCGAGTCGGTCACCGTCATGGACGGCCCGTTCGCGACGCTGCCCGCCAGCATCTCCGAGGTCAACGCCGAGCAGCAGAAGCTCAAGGTGCTCGTCTCGATCTTCGGTCGCGAGACGCCGGTCGAGCTGGCGTTCACCCAGGTCGCCAAGATTTAGTTCCATCTCCGCCCTCGCCCCGGCCTCCGGGGACCGAGGGCGGAGCGCGTCCGACCGGTTCGGCGCGGGCAACCGGCCCCACTCGAAGGACGAGGGCACGCCCCCCGGTAAGGTGTATGGGTTCGTGTGCGGATCCGAACAGCGTCAGCCGGATTCGTTCGCGAGCGCCGGGCCGCGTGCCCGGCTGCGGGCCAAGCCCGCGACAGGCTTACGGCAACCGTAAGGACCCGAAACCAAGGAAGAAAGATGCCCCCCAAGAAGAAGAAGCTCGCCGGGATCATCAAGCTGCAGATCCAGGCCGGCGCGGCGAACCCGGCTCCGCCCGTTGGTCCCGCCCTCGGTCAGCACGGCGTCAACATCATGGAGTTCTGCAAGGCGTACAACGCGGCGACCGAGTCGCAGCGTGGCAACGTCATCCCGGTCGAGATCTCCGTATACGAAGACCGGACCTTCGACTTCAAGCTGAAGACCCCGCCCGCCGCCAGGCTGCTGCTCAAGGCCGCCGGTGTGCAGAAGGGCTCGGCCGAGCCGCACCGCACCAAGGTCGCCAAGGTGACCATGGACCAGGTTCGCGAGATCGCCAAGACCAAGATGGAAGATCTCAACGCCAACGACCTGGACGCGGCGGCGAAGATCATCGCGGGCACCGCGCGCTCGATGGGTATCACCGTCGAGGCCTGAGCGAAGCGAACCTCAGTCGGACGCAGGGCCGCTGAACTCGGTGGGAGGGTCGGCCAGACCCGGAAACCACTTCTGAACCAAGAAACTTTAAGGACAGAGAAACATGGCAAAGCGAAGCAAGGCGTATCTCGCCGCGGCCGAGAAGGTCGATCGCACCAAGCTGTACTCGCCGCTGGCCGCCGCGCGCCTGGCGAAGGAGACCGCCACCACCAAGACCGACGCGACCGTCGAGGTCGCCGTTCGTCTCGGTGTGGACCCCCGCAAGGCCGACCAGATGGTCCGTGGCACCGTCAACCTGCCGCACGGCACCGGTAAGACCGCCCGCGTCATCGTGTTCGCGGTGGGCGACAAGGCCGCCGAGGCCGAGGCCGCCGGTGCGGACGCCGTCGGCGCCGAGGACCTGATCGAGCGGATCCAGGGCGGCTGGCTGGACTTCGACGCCGCGATCGCCACCCCGGACCAGATGGCCAAGGTCGGCCGCATCGCGCGTGTCCTCGGCCCGCGCGGTCTGATGCCGAACCCGAAGACGGGCACGGTCACCCCCGATGTGACCAAGGCCGTCAACGACATCAAGGGCGGCAAGATCAACTTCCGCGTCGACAAGCAGGCCAACCTGCACTTCGTGATCGGCAAGGCCTCCTTCGAAGAGGCCAAGCTGGTGGAGAACTACGGCGCCGCGCTGGACGAGATCCTGCGTGCCAAGCCGTCGACCGCCAAGGGCCGCTACGTCAAGAAGGTGACGGTCTCGACGAACACCGGACCGGGCATCCCGGTGGACCCGAACCGCACCCGCAACCTCCTCGAAGAGGACGCGTAAGCAGCACCGAGGTCTCACGCCTCGTCACCGCCGAGGGCGGGAACGCATCCGCGTTCCCGCCCTCGGCGCATTTCCGGCCTGTTCGCGAGTAGCGGCGGAACCCGTCGCGGTGAGCAAGTCGAGCGAACCCGCGCGGAGTAAGCCACCGGCTTTGCTGGTTGCATCCGACGTGAACAGGATTCTGTTGATCTCCGGAAGCACCCGCGACGGCTCCACCAACACCGCGGCGCTGCGTACCGTCCACGCCCTTGCACCGGACAGCGTCGAAACTCGCTGCTACACAGGCTTACTGGAACTGCCAGCCTTCGTGCCAGGCGCGGACCCGGCAGCTTATCCACAGGTCGTCGACCTGCGAAACGACCTGGCCTGGGCCGACGCGGTCTTGATCTCGACCCCCGAATACGCGGGCACCCTCCCCGGCAGCCTGAAGAACCTGCTCGACTGGACCGTCGGCACCGCCGACCTCCACGAAAAGCCCACCGCCTGGCTCACCGTCGCGGCACCGGGCCGCGGCGACGGCGCCACCGCAACGTTGTCGAGCGTCCTCGGCTACGTCGGCGCCGACGTAGTCACCGCTGCCTGCGTCCGGCACCCGGTCTTGTCGGCGGACATCGACTCCGACGGCCTCGTCACCGGCCAAGCCTTTCGAGACGGCGCCCTAACGGCCCTCGATGCGCTCGCCCGCCATACCCACGTTGCCCGCTGACACCCTGGCTACTCGCGATACCGATAGCGTCGCGCGGACATCTTCCTGGTCATCGGATGGATATCGAGCTACCCTTGTATCAGATATAAGGAGGGTCAGCCGTGGCGAAGACCAGCGTAGACGTAGATATGGCGAAGTTGGATCGTGCGAAGGAGATCCTCGGTACCGAGACGCTCCGCGACACCATTGATGCCGCATTTCGTGAGGTAATTCGGATCGACTCGGTCCGCAAGTTGGTGAGTCTCGCCGAGGATGGTGCTTTCGCGGCGCTGCTGGAGCCAGACGTCGAGGATCGCCTGTGGGGGTGACGCGGTACCTTGCAGACAAGAGCGCGCTGGCGCGATTGCACCTGGCCCCAGTCCGAGATGTGTTGGTTCCGTTGATGGATCGCGCCCTGGTTCATATCTGCGGCGTCACCGAGTTGGAGATGCTGTACTCGGCGCGCAATGCCGATGACCGAGCCCGCATCCGAGGCGTCCTGCACGAATCACTCGAATGGGTGGACACCCCCGAGGATCTCTGGATGCAGGCGTCGGAGTTGCAGTCCCTGCTGACGGACAAAGCTCAGCATCGGTCCGCCTCGATCGCCGGCCTCGTCGTGGCGGTGACCGCGGAGACGCATCGGCTGACGGTGCTGCACTACGACAACGATTTCGACACCATCGCCTCTCATACGGGTCAGCCGACATCCTGGGTTGTTCCTGCTGGATCGGTGTAACGGCCGGCTGCAGTGTCGGCTGCAACCGGCCGTCGTTCTGGACCGGTGAGCGCGCTTATTCCGGCTGGTCGTCGGTTGCTTCGGCGGATTTGCGCCAGCCAAGGAGGATCGACTCGCCGCTCTGGGCGCCCCAGGGGAGGACGAGGGCGACGATGAGTGCGCAGACCACGACCGCGCCCGCGGCGACGAGGGATGCGGCGTGGGAGCCTTGGAGGGCGGCGGATTTCATTGCGGTGATGAGGTTTTCGCGCTGGGATTCGAGGAACGCGGGGAGTTCGCGTTTGCGGATTTCCAGCACGCTGAGCGGGCTGGCCTTGACCAGGCTCTTCTGGTCCTCGTTCATCAGGGCGCTCGGTACGCGATCGAGTAGCGGCTCGACGCGAGTCGTGTAGTAGGAGGCCACGATCGAACCGAGGACGGCGACGCCGAGGGTGCCGCCGATCTCGCGGGTGGTGTCGTTGACCGCGGAACCCGCGCCCGCCTCGTTCAAAGGCAGGGAGGACATGATGGATTCGGTGGCGGGTCCCTGCACGATGGCAAGGCCGAGCGCCATCGACACCATCGAGGGCAGCACGTCGGTGACGTAACCGCTGTCCACCGTCACCTGCCCGCCCAGGTAGAGCCCGAGCCCGGTGAGCAGCAGGCCGAACACGATCACCGGCGTGGTACCCCACCGTTGCGCGAGCAATGTCGCGACGGGCGCGCCGATCGCCACCGAGAACGCGAACGGCAATGAGGCGATACCGAATTCGAGCGGCGTGTACTCGCGCACGCCCTGGAAATACTGGGTGATCAGGAACAGGAAGCCGAACATCGAGAAATATCCGATCGCTATCGACAGCGCGGGCATCGAAAATCGCCGATTACGGAACAATCGCATATCCAGAATCGGTGCGACGGTGCGCAATTCCCAGGCGATGAATCCGGCGAGCAGCGCGACGCCGAGCGCGCCGACGGTCAGGGTGGTGACCGAGAGCCAGCCGTAGCGCGGCGCCTCGATGATCGACCAGACCAGCAGCGTGATGCCCGCGATGGACAACGCGATACCGGGCAGATCCAGCCTGCCGACCTCGGCGGATCGCGATTCCGGTACCCACAGCATGGTGGCGATCAGCGCGGCCAGCGCCACGGGCACGTTGATCCAGAACACCGAATGCCAGCTGAAGTGTTCGAGCAGCCAGCCGCCGGAGATCGGGCCGATGGCGATCGCGAAGCCCGCCATGGCCGTCCACGCGGCGATGGCCAGCGCCCGCTCCCTTCGGTCGGTGAAGATGTTGATGATCAGGGCGAGGGTGGCGGGGAAGACGGCCGCGGCGAACACACCCATGGCTGCGCGGGCGGTGATGACGGCGCCCATCGAATCCGACAGTGCGCCACCGACGGACATGACTGCGACGCCGATCAGGCCGATGGCCATCACTTTTCGTCGGCCGTAGCGGTCGCCGAGATTGCCGAAGGCCAGCAACAGACCGGCGAAGGTCAGGGTGTACGCGTCGACGACCCATTGCAGGCCGCTGACACCGGTGGCCAGCTCGACACCGATCGAGGGGAGGGCCACGTTGACGATGGTGTTGTCGAGGACGACCAGCAGTTCGGCCAGGCATATCACGGCCAAGGCGAGGAAGCGCTGGTTACGTCGTTCCAGCAACACCGGTGGATCGACTATGGAAGTTGCCATAGTTCAGCAGCCAAGCAGATATCTGTCACTCTTGGTAACACTTGTTGGCCGCGACATCCGCCACATCCGAGGGTGAAAAGTGACGTGCGACACAACAATTCGATTGCCGAAGGGTTCCGATCCGCCACGGAGTGTGGGTCGTTTTGGCAGATGAGGGGCGCGTCGGTTACTGTGGACGTCAGTTATCGACGAGTTCGATCGCTACCCAATCCGTTCTACCGAAGACCGTTGGTCGCCGATCCCGCATGGGTTCGGTCGAAGGTCCGGCGACATTGCCGGCGGCCCACGCAGGGAAGAACCGAGGCTGGGAGTCGATTCGAGCCACGCGGCTCGTGTTGATCTTTCCTATTGCGCCCCGGAACGCCTTGCGTCCGGGGCGTTCGTTTTGTCGCCGGGCCCTCGGATCGGTAGTTCGCGTACACGAACCGACCATCCAGAGAGGAGGCGAAGTATGGCAAAGGCTGAGAAGGTCACCGCGGTCGAGGAGATCGCGGAGCAGTTCAGGAACTCGACCGCCACCGTCGTCACGGAATACCGTGGCCTGTCGGTCGGCAAGCTCACCGAACTGCGGCGCGCGCTCGGCGCCGAGGCCACGTACTCCGTCGCCAAGAACACCCTGGTCAAGCGCGCCGCCGCCGAGGCGGGCGTGGAGGGCCTTGACGACCTGTTCGTCGGACCGACCGCCATCACCTTCATCCAGGGTGAGCCGGTCAACGCGGCCAAGGCGCTCAAGACCTTCGCCAAGGACAACAAGGCGCTGATCATCAAGGGCGGCTACATGGACGGCGCTGCGCTGTCCGTCGCCGAGGTCGAGCAGATCGCCGACCTGGAGACCCGCGAGGTCCTGCTGGCCAAGCTGGCCGGCGCCCTCAAGGGCAACCTGGCCAAGGCTGCCGGCCTCTTCAACGCTCCCGCTTCGCAGGTGGCCCGCCTGGCCGCCGCGCTGGAGGAGAAGAAGCGCGCCGAAGGCGGAGCCGCCGAGTAACACCCCGTGCGCGGCGTGAGTCACGCCCCCATGGACACCATCTACCGAAAGGAAACAACAATGGCCAACGTTGACGAACTGCTCGAGACCTTCGGCAACATGACCCTGCTCGAGCTGTCGGACTTCGTCAAGAAGTTCGAGGAGAAGTTCGAGGTCACCGCCGCTGCTCCGGTCGCCGTCGCCGCCGTCGGCGCTGCCGCTCCGGCCGAGGCCGCCGAGGAGCAGGACGAGTTCGACGTCATCCTCGAGGGTGCGGGCGACAAGAAGATCCAGGTCATCAAGGTGGTCCGCGAGATCGTCTCCGGCCTGGGCCTGAAGGAAGCCAAGGACCTGGTCGAGGGTGCCCCGAAGCCGATCCTGGAGAAGGTCGCCAAGGACGCCGCCGAGGCCGCCAAGGCGAAGCTGGAAGAGGCCGGCGCCAAGGTTTCGGTCAAGTAATTCCACGAATTACTCGAACGGGCGGCCCCCAAATTCGGGGGGCCGCCCGTTTTCGCATTTTCGGGGACATGCGAGCGGATTTGTGGAAAAGTGCGAGCGCATTCGGCTTACTCTGGAGTCAGGTTGGGGTGTGCCCCGTCTCCCTCATGGGTTACAGTGACCGAACCCACTGTGACGTGACGCACCGCGATGACCGAGCGCGGTCGCCGGTGGGCTGCTCGCTGAGAAATTGTGGAGGTTGGCGTGGGCGTCGAGGTCAGGACCGAGGGTGTAACCAAATCCTTCGGTTCGCAGCGAATTTGGCAGGATGTCAGTCTGACCTTGCCGTCCGGCGAGGTGAGCGCGCTACTCGGTCCGTCGGGTACCGGTAAGTCGGTGTTCCTGAAGTCGCTGATCGGCCTGCTGCGTCCGGAGCGCGGTTCGATCTACATCGACGGCACCGATATCACCACCTGCTCCAACAAGGAGCTCTACGAGATCCGCAAGCTGTTCGGTGTGTTGTTCCAGGACGGCGCGTTGTTCGGGTCGATGAACCTGTTCGACAACGTCGCGTTCCCGCTTCGTGAGCACACGAAGAAGAGCGAGTCCGAGATCCGCAAGATCGTGATGGAGAAGCTCGAGCTGACCGGTCTGCTCGGTGCGGAGGGCAAGCTGCCCGGCGAGATCTCCGGCGGTATGCGCAAGCGCGCCGGTCTGGCTCGCGCCCTGGTGCTGGATCCGCAGATCATCCTGGTCGACGAGCCCGACTCGGGTCTGGACCCGGTGCGTACGTCCTACCTGTCGCAGTTGCTGATCGATATCAACGCCCAGATCGATGCGACGATCCTGATCGTCACGCACAACATCAACCTGGCGCGCACCGTGCCCGACAACATCGGCATGCTGTTCCGCCGCCAGTTGGTGATGTTCGGTCCGCGTGAGGTGCTGCTGACCTCCGAGGAGCCGGTGGTCAAGCAGTTCCTCAACGGTCGCATGATCGGTCCGATCGGCATGTCCGAGGAGAAGGACGAGGCGCAGATGGCGCGCGAGCAGGCGATGGTCGACGCGGGTCATCACCACGGCGGCGCCGAAGAGGTCGAGGGCATCATCCCGCAGATGAAGGCGCAGCCGGGCATGCCGGTGCGTCAGGCGGTCGCGCGTCGCAGGGCGCGGGTGCGCGAGATCATGCACACCCTGCCGCACGCGGCCCAGGTCGCGATCCGTGAATCCATGGCCGAGAACGACGACACACAAGTGATGTCGTACAACGCTCAAAACGTCGGCACCTACGAGGGCGGCGCTTTCGACACAACCGTGCGCCACAACACAACTAACGGGTAACATACGCCCCGTGAACTCGACCATGGCGCGTGTGCGTACCCCAGTCGAGTCGGCGTTTGCCCAGGCGGGCAACGTCTTTGCGTTGTTCGTCGATGTGATGCGCAAGATGTTTCGCCGACCCTTCCAGTGGCGCGAGTTCATCGAGCAATCGTGGTTCATCGCCAGCGTTTCGATCTTGCCGAGCGCGCTGGTGGCCATCCCGTTCGGCGCGGTCGTCGCGCTGCAGACCGGTTCGCTGATCAAACAGCTCGGCGCCGAGTCGTTCACGGGCGCCACCAGCGTGCTCGCCACCGTGCAGCAGGCGGCACCGGTGGTGACCGCGTTGATCATCGCGGGCGCGGCCGGGTCCGCGGTGGCCGCCGACCTCGGCGCCCGCACCATTCGCGAGGAGATCGACGCGATGGAGGTGCTCGGCGTCGACCCGGTGGCGCGGCTGGTGGTGCCGAGGGTGCTCGGCATGACGCTGGTCGCCGTGCTGCTCAACGGGTTGGTGTCGGTCGTCGGCATCGCGGGCGGCTATTTCTTCAACGTGCTGCTGCAGGGTGGAACGCCCGGCGCGTACCTCTCGTCGTTCTCGGCGCTGGCGCAGCTGCCCGACCTGTGGATCGGCGAGATCAAGGCGGCGATCTTCGGGCTGCTCGCCGGCGTGATCGCCGCGTACAAGGGGCTGCATCCCAAAGGGGGGCCGAAAGGAGTCGGTGACGCGGTGAACCAGTCCGTGGTGATCACATTCCTGGTCCTCTTCTTCGTCAACCTCGTTCTGACACTGGTCTATCTGCAAGTCGTCCCGGCCAAGGGCGCCTGACCGATGGCCACCTCCTACCGCAACCCGGCCTTCGCCAAATCGGCCCGCCGGGCGAATCAGATCGTGCGCGGACCGCTGAACGTGATCGACCGCGCGGGCGAGCAGATGTCGTTCTACTCGCGCGCCATCGCGTGGATTCCGCGCACCGCAGTGCACTACCGCAAGGAGGTCATGCGGCTGCTCGCCGAGGTGACCTTCGGCTCCGGAGCGCTCGCGGTGATCGGCGGGACCATCGGCGTCATCGTCTTCATGTCCGGTTCGGTCGGCGTCGTCGTCGGCCTGCAGGGCTTCAAGGCGCTCGACGCGCTGGGCAGTTCCGTGCTCACCGGCTTCCTCACCGCCTATATCAACACTCGCGAAATCGCCCCGCTGGTGGCGGCATTGGCGCTCTCCGCGACGGTGGGCTGTGGCTTCACCGCGCAGCTCGGCGCCATGCGTATCTCCGAGGAGATCGACGCGCTCGAGGTGATGGCGGTGCCCGGCGTACCGTTCCTGGTGACCACCCGGGTGATCGCCGGATTCGTCGCGGTCATCCCGCTCTACATCGTCGGCCTGCTCGGCGCCTACTTCGCGTCGCGCTCGATCAGCATCTGGTTCAACGGCCAGTCGAGTGGTTCCTACGACCACTACTTCAGCCTGTTCCTGCCACCCGAGGACGTGCTCTATTCGTTCCTCAAGGTGCTGATATTCGCGTTCGTGATCATCCTGGTGCACTGCTACTACGGCTTCACCGCCACCGGCGGGCCCGCGGGCGTCGGCGTCGCGGTGGGTCGCGCGGTGCGCGCCGCGATCGTGCTGGTGAACGTGCTCGACTTCTTCCTCAGCCTCGCGATCTGGGGAACGACCACGACGGTGCGGGTCGCCGGATGAAGCGATCCGCACGGCGACACCTCGCCGGCGCTCGGCTTTCGCCGTGTGGATCAGGCGCTGGTCCCGCCGATGACAACACGCAAGCCGACCCGCGGGGGCTGAGGCATGAGTAGCGGAACTCAGGCGTGGCGGTCCACCGAGAAGACTCGGGTGCGGCTGCTGGGCATCGCGTTCTTCGTGATCGTCGGGCTGTTCCTGTGGACGACCGTCGCGATCTACAACAAGCAGTTCGTCCGGACGGTCGACGTGCATCTGGTGACCGACACCGTCGGCAACGCGCTGACCAAGAACGCGGACGTGAAGGTGCGCGGGGTGATGGTCGGCGAGGTGCGGTCGAGCCGGACCGAGGGCGGCAAGGTGACCCTCGACCTGGCCATCGATCCCGGTAAGGCCGAGCAGATCCCGGTGAACGCGACCGCGCGGCTGCTGCCGAAGACTCTGTTCGGCGAGCGCTACGTGGACTTGGTGATCCCCGAGGATAGGAGTCCACGGCATCTGACCGACGGCGTCACCCTGTACCAGGACGCCAGCGGCAACGCCATCGAGATCAGCAAGCTGCTCGACGACCTGCTTCCGCTGCTGCAGTCCATTCCGCCACAGGACTTGGCCGCGACCCTCGGCGCGCTCTCCCAGGCGCTGTCGGGTCAGGGCCTCGCACTCGGCGAGACCGTGGACAAGCTGGACACGATCTTCCGCGACGTCAACGGCGTGCTGCCGGAACTGCAGGAGGGTCTGCGCGGCTTCGCCGAGACCGCCGCGGTGTACTCCGACGCGGCGCCGCAGCTCATCGACGCGCTGAACAACCTGCGCACCACCAATGCCACCATCGTGCAGCGGCGTTCGGACATCGACACCCTGTACGCCACGCTCACCCCGACGTCGTCGAGTTTGGCCGACTTCCTGCTGGCCAACCGCGACAACATCATCGACGTGGCCGCCGATTCGCGGCCCGCGCTGGAGCAACTGGCCGTGTACTCGCCGAGCTATCCCTGTGCGCTGGCCAACTTCGCGCAGATGAAGCCGCGCATCGACCAGCTCTTCGGTATGGGCACCGACCGGCCGGGCTCCCGGGTGACGATCGAGCTGACCAACACCCGCGGCAAGTACCTGCCCAACCAGGACGAGCCGCGCTGGCTGGACACCCGCGGCCCGTGGTGCCTCCCCGAATACCCGGTGAACGTGGACCCTGGCCAGTACACCGGCGGCCCGAACAACGACGGCTCCTACGCGGTGCCGAGCCGCTACCCCGGTGATCAGGACAGCGGCAAGCTGCCGGTGCCGCAGTTCGGCGTGTACCCGGCCGCGCAGGTGCCGACGCTGGCAGGCTCGCCGCGCGAGCAGCAGTCGCTCGGCGCGATCTACGGTGCGGCGCAGGGTGTTGCGCCCGAAGAGGTGCCGAGCTGGGTGACCAGGATCGGGGCGCCCGCCTTCCGAGGCAGCGAGGTGAGCGTGCGATGAAGGAAAAGCTGCGCGGCCTCGGCGGGCCGCTGACCAAACTGATCGTCTTCGTGGTCGTGACGCTGTTCGTGACCACGCTGCTCGGTCTGTCGATCGCCAACTACACCGGCGGCGGCACGCTGTTCAAGGCGCGGTTCACCGACGTCACCTCGCTGAACCCGGGTGACGAGGTGCGGATCGCGGGTGTGCGGGTCGGCAAGGTCACCGGCATCTCGATCGTCGACAAGCGGATGGCCGAGGTGAAATTCGAACTCACCGACCGCGATTGGCTGCCCGCCTCGACCACGGCCACGATCCGGTACCGCAACCTGGTCGGCCAGCGCTACATCGCGCTGGAGCAGGGCACCGGTGAGCAGGGGCGCAAGCTCAACGAGGGCGGCACCATCCCGCTGGACCGGACCCGGCCCGCGCTGAACCTGACTACGCTGTTCAACGGCTTCCGTCCGCTGTTCCGCACGCTGACCGCCGAGGACGTGAACAAGCTGTCCTACGAGATCATCCAGGTCTTCCAGGGCGAGCAGGGCACCATCCACGACCTGGTGGTCAGCACCGCGAGCCTGACCAACAAGATCGCCGACAAGGACGCGGTGATCGGCGAGCTGGTGAAGAACCTGACCGCCGTGCTGGAGACGATCAACGAGCGCGACGACCAGTTCGACCAGCTCATCATCAACACCGAGGCGCTGGTATCCGGGCTGGCCGCCGAACGCGAGACCGTCGGCCGCTCGATCAGCTCGCTGGGCAACCTGGCCACGGCGACCTCGGATCTGCTCGTCCCCACCCGGCCCTCGCTGCAGGGCACGATCGCGGGCCTGAACCAGCTCACCGGGACACTGAACGAACGCTCCGACGAGGTGAACCTGGCGCTGGCCACGCTGCCGGTGAAGATGGAAAAGCTCGGGCGGGTGGGCAGTTACGGCTCCTGGTTCCAGTTCTACCTGTGCGGCATCGACATCGTGGTCGGCCCGGGCGCGGTGGACGCGCCGCAGCTCAACCTGCCCGCGGGCCTGCCGACGATCAACCAGCCGCTGTACACGAACGCCGCGCCGCGCTGCCACGGGAAGGCCCGCTGATGGACGATCGGATCCTCCTAGGCAAGCGCAGCCCGGTCTTCCTCGGCGTGCTCGGCTTGGCCATGGTGGTGCTGGTGACGATGTCGGCGTTCTCCCTGGACCGGCTGCCGATCATCGGGGCGGGCACCAAGTACAGCGCCGAGTTCTCCGAGGCCGCGGGCCTGAAGAAGGGCAACGAGGTCCGCATCGCGGGCGTGAAGGTGGGTTCGGTCTCCGACGTCCGCCTCGACGGCGATCGAGTGATCGTCGACTTCCGCACCAAGGACGCCTGGATCGGCAACGAGACCACCGCCTCCATCCAGATCAAGACGCTGCTCGGCCAGAAGTACCTGGCCCTCGACCCGCGCGGCTCCCGCCCCGCCGATCCGGCCACGCCGATTCCGTTGTCGCGCACCGTGTCTCCCTACGACGTGATCGACGCCTTCTCGGACGCGGCGGCGAACATCGAGGACATCGACACCGCCCAGCTGGCCACCAGCATGCGGGTGCTCGCCGAGGCGTTCGCGACCACTCCGCCGGAGATCCGCGGCTCCATCGACGGCGTCGCGCGGCTCTCGGAGACGCTGGCCAAGCGCGACGAGGAACTCAAGCGGCTGTTCAAGGCGACGCGGCAGACCACCGAGGTGCTCGCCGACCGTAACGCCGAGTTCGAGCGGCTGCTCGCCTCCGGCGGTCAGCTGCTCGCCGAGCTGAACATCCGCCAGCAGGCCATCCGCCAGCTGCTCACCGGAGCCAAGACGGTGTCCGCCGAGCTGAGCGCGCTGGTCGCCGACAACTCCGAGCAGATCGGTCCCGCGCTGACCAACCTGGCCGCCGCGATCGACCTGCTGAACGACAACCAGCAGAACATCTCCAAGACGCTGGAGCTGGCGGGCCCCTTCTACGGCCTGTACGCGAACGTGCTCGGCACCGGCCGGTGGTTCGACGCGGTGATCGTCAATCTGCTGCCGCCCGCGCTGCCGGAGATCCCCGGCTACCGGGATCCGGTACGGAACATGGGAGGTAACTGACGTGGCCGCGAGCTGGCGCAGCGATCCGCTCACCGCGTTCCGCGAGTCGGGCCGGGGCACCAAGATCGGCATCGCGCTCGGCGTCGTCCTGGTGCTGGTCGCCGGGTGGGTGCTGTGGTGGGGCTTCGATCGGCTGACCACCACCAGGATCACCGCCTATTTCGATCGCTCGGTGGGCATCTACGAGGGCTCCGACGTGCGCATCCTCGGCGTGCCGGTGGGCAGGGTCGAGTCGGTGGAGCCGATGGGCGACCAGGTGAAGATCGTGATGAGCGTCGACCGCGGATACGACGTGCCCGCCAACGCGCAAGCCGCACAGATCACCCCTTCGGTCGTCTCCGATCGCTTCATCCAGCTGACGCCGGTCTACCGCGGTGGCCCGAAAATGGAACGCAACGCGACGATTCCGCGGCAACGCACCGTCACCCCGGTCGAGGTGGACCAGCTCTACAAGAGCATCGCCGAGCTCAGCGACGCGCTCGGTCCGGACGGCGCCAACAAAGACGGCGCGGTGAACGAACTCGTGCGCACCTCGGCGGCCAACCTTTCCGGCAACGGTGAGGCGCTGGCCAACAGCATCACTCAGCTCTCGGCCGCGGCGAGGTACCTGTCCGAGGCGCGCGGCGACATCTTCGAGACCGTCAAGAACCTGCAGAACTTCGTGAGCATGTTGGCGAGAAACGATCAGCAGGTGCGCGAATTCAACAGCCAGCTGGCCGATCTGGCCGGATTCCTGGCCGACGAGCGGCAGAATCTCGGCGACGCGCTGCAACTGCTCTCGGTGGCGCTCGGCGACGTCGCGCGGTTCATCGACGACAACCGCGCGCTGGTCGCGGAGAACGCCGAGGCGCTGACCACCCTCACCAAGACGTTGGCCGACCAGCGCGACGATCTCGCCGCCGCGCTGCCGGTGATCCCGCTCGCGCTGAGCAACCTGATCAACATCCACAACGCGGAATCGGGAACCCTCGACATGCGGGCCAATTTCACCGACCTGCAGGACCCGTTCGGCGTGGTGTGCAAGATGCTCGACCTGTCGAAGCTGATGCCGGGCGATCCTCGCTTCGAGGCGCTCGGCCGTCAGATGCGCCCGGTCCTGGACCACTGCAAGGAGATCACCGACCAGATCACCGCCGGGGTGAAGACCCCGACGCTGATCCTGCCGTTCGGCATCCTCTCCGGCGAGAACCTGCAGCGCGATCCCGTGCCGGGCACCGTGCCCGGTACGCCGTCCAACCAGTTGCCGCCGTCCGAGCAGGGAGGTGAGCGATGAAGACGACCAAGCCGTTCGTCCGCGGGCTGTCGGCGGCGGCGCTCGCCGTCTCGGCCGCGCTGATCAGTTCGTGCGCCGCCGACGGCATCTACAGCGTGCCGCTGCCCGGCGGCGCCGACGTCGGCCCGCATCCGATCCACGTCGACATCCACTTCGACGATGTGCTCGACCTGGTGCCGCAGTCCGCGGTGAAGGTCGAGGGCGTGCCGGTGGGACGGGTCGAGGACATCGAGCTGGCGCAGAACGGCTGGACCGCCAGCGTCCGCACGCTGATCAACTCCTCCGTCGACCTGCCCGCCAATGCCAGGGCCGAGGTGCGGCAATCGAATCTGCTCGGCGAGAAGTTCATCGAGCTCTCCGCGCCCGCCGCGGACCCGGATCCGGCGAAGCTGGCCGACGGCGCGGTGATCCCGGTCGAGCACACCCGCCACGCCACCGAGATCGAGCAGGTGCTCGGCGCCATGTCGCTGCTGCTCAACGGCGGCGGTGTCGCACAGCTGCAACCCATCGTCACCGAGCTGAACAAGACGCTCGGCGGTCGCGAGGACCGGGTGCGCTCGCTGATCGAGCAGGCCAACACCCTGATCGGCGGGCTCGACGAGCAGGTCGACGACATCACCCGGGCCATCGACGGGCTCGCCGTGCTCAGCAGCCGGGTGAGCGGCCAGACCGAGCAGATCGCCAGGATTCTCGACGAGCTCCCCGAGGGCATCAGGATCCTGGAAGAGCAACGGCCCGAACTGATCGGTCTGCTCACCCAGCTGGACCGGGTGGGCCAGGCCGGTTTCGACGTGATCGACACCGCCAAGGACGACCTGATCCGCGACCTGAACTCGCTGCGGCCGACGCTGCAAGAGCTCGGCCGCGCCGCGCCGGACCTGGTGACCGCGTTCCCGCTGATCCCGACCTACCCGTTCCCCGACTCCTCGCTGGAGGGCACCTTCGGCGGCCAGGTCAACACCTGGCTGTCGGTGGACCAGCAGATCGGCGTCACGCTGAGCAATCTCGGTGTCGGCAAACCGGATCCGGTGTACATCCCGCCGCCGTACGGCCCGCCGGTGAACGTGGATCCGTCCAACCCGTACTACAACGGCAACGGCCCGCGCCCCGGCTGGCCAACGGTGTCGTTGATTCCGCTGCCGCCGACCATGGCGGTGCTGCCCGTGCCGGGCGCACCCGTGCCGAACCCGCTCGGGCCGCTGCTGGACCAGTTCGGCGTGATGCCTCCCGGCGGCGCCGAAGGAGGGGGTGAGCCGCGATGACCCGGCTCGTTCGCAACCAGCTGATCGTCTTCCTGGTGATCGCAGTGATCGGCGTGATCTTCGTCGGCGCCAAGTACATCCGGCTCGACCACATGCTCGGCTTCGGTGAGTACGACGTGCGGGTCGACGCGAAGCAGACCGGCGGCATCTACAAGGGCGCCGAGGTGACCTATCGCGGCGTTCCGGTCGGCCGGGTCGGCGGGGTGGAGCTCACCGACGAGGGCGTGAGCATGACGCTGGTCATCGACTCCGACTCGCCGCGCATCCCGGCCTCGGCGAAGGCCGTGGTGGCCAACCGGTCGGCCATCGGCGAGCAGTACGTCGACCTGCAGCCCGACAGCGACATCGGCCCGTATCTGAAGGACGGCTCGGTCATCGCAGGGGCGCAGACGCCGATCTCGGTGGAGCAGCTGGTCTCCAGCGTCGACCACTTCACCAGCACGGTGGATCTGGAGGCATTGAACACCACCGTCACCGAACTGGGCAAGGCATTCGACGGCAAGGGCGACGACCTGCAGGTCTTCTTGCAGTCGCTGAACGAGTTCACCACCACGTTCCACGAGACGCTGCCGCAGACCATCCAGCTGATTCGCGACGGCAGGGTGGTGTTCGCCACCCAGGCCGAGCAGGGGGACGCGATCCGGCGGTTCAGCGACGGCCTGGACCGGCTCTCCGTGCAGCTGCGCGCCAGCGACCCCGCGATACGCAGGCTGATCGGCACCGGCACCGACGCGGGCGAACAGGTCGGCGCCCTGCTCGACGAGAGCGGCGGCGCGCTCACCGAGGACCTGGCCAACCTGCGTGTGCTGCTGCAGAGCATCTCGCCCAAGTTCTACGCGCTGCGGCCGCTGCTGCAGATGCTGCCGCAGTTGTCGCTCGGCGCGTCGGCGACCGCGCCCGGCGACGGCACCAGCCACTTCGGTCTGGTGCTCGAGACCAACAACCCGCCCGCCTGCACCGTCGGCTACGAGGGCACCCAGCGCATCCTCGACCAGATGAAGGCGCAGAACCCCGACTTCGACGACACCCGCGACGAGTTCCCGTTCAACAAGGACGCGAAATGCCTTGTGCCGTTCGGCAATCCGACCGCAGTCCGGGGCGGCGAGCGGGCCGATCTGGCCGATCCGAGTATCTCGCAACCGTGGGACGACAACCCCAAGGTCGACCCGGAGAAGCTGAACCTGAACCCGATCGCCGTGCAGCTCGCCACCCTGATGGGGGTCACGCCGAAGCGGTGACCAGGAAGGATGACGTTATGGTTGGCAGTCGTGAGCGAGCGCCAGCGAGTGAACCATCAACACAGCGTGCTAGGCACGGCTCAGCCGAGCGCCAGCGAGGCTGAGTCGTGACTTCTGATCAGTCCAAGGAATCGGTGTCCGCCGAGACCGGGTCCGCGGAAACCCCGGCTGCCGAGCCCTCGGCCGAGACCGCTGCGGGCCGTCCGCCGGTCGCGGTGACCGCGGTCGTGTTCGGAGCGCTCGTCGTCGCCCTGGTGGCCGCGCTGTGGCTCGGCGGCGGCTGGGTCCGCGCGGCGTTCTTCACCGACGGTCCGCGCGCCGACGCCCGCGATTCCGCGCTGGACGCCGCGCGCCAGGCCGCGATCAACATGACCTCGATGAACCTCGACGACGTGCCGGGCTCGCTCGCGCTGGCCAGGTCGTCGATGACCGGCCCGATCCTGGAGTCGGCCACGAAGAACCAGCAGCAGTCCGAGCAGATGGCCGCGCAGGCGGGCGTCGGGATGAAGTCCAAGGTGCTCGGTGCCTCGCTGACCGCGCTGAACAGCGAGCGGGACAAGGCGTCGGCGCTGGTGGTGCTCCAGGTGTCCGAGTCGAAGCCGGACAAGTCGGTCTCCGATTACCGGTACACGTGGAGCCTGGACATGACCAAGGACGGCGACGTCTGGAAGGCCGAGCAGGTCGCCTCGCTGACCCAGCCGGTGCTGCTGGAAGGCCCCGGCCCGACCGGGCTCGGGCAGCCGGGTGCGCAGTCGCCCGCCGCTCCCGCACCGACTCAGGGGGCGCCCGCGCAGGAGGGACCGCGATGACCGACCGCCGCCCCGTCAACCGCGTCACCCCCAAGCGGCGCACCGCGCAGCCCGCCGCGCGCCCCGTTCGCAAGCCCAAGGTCGCCTCCGCGCGTCCGCGCGACGTCCCGGCCCGCGACGAAAAGGCGAGCGCCGCCGCGAGCCGCCAGCGTCGTGTGTCGCGGCCCCGCGTTCCGTCCACCGGTTCCTGGGCTCCGGTCGCCGCCGCACTCGTCGCGGTCGCGCTGCTCGCCGGATTCGCCGTCCTCGCCGCGCTGCGGCCCGGCGTGCCCGACGACAACCGGGCCTTCGTCGACACGAGCGCGACCGAGGAAGTGCGCGCCGCCGCCGACCATGCCCTGCGGACCATCTACGGGTACGACATCGCGACCATCGATGGCTACGAGGCCGCGGTACGCCAGGTGGTCACCGGCAGCATGCTGACCGACCTCGACAAGTTCGCCGGCACCACCGTCGACGCCATTCGACAGGCGCAGACCAGCGCCGATGCCAAGGCCGACCCGATCGGGGTGACGATGCTCACCGAGGATCGGGCGGAGCTGCTGGTGAACCTCGTGGTGAGCGCCACCAAGGACGGCGTCGCGCAGCAGAGCGTGGCGGGTCCGGTGGTGCTGCGCATGCAGAAGGTGGACGGTCGCTGGCTGGCCAGCGGCATCGTCGACCAGTGATCTTGGTCGGCACCGCTGTATTCCGGCAGGGGCGGGTCGGTCCTGGCACTTGACGAGCTTCGCCCGACCCGTCACGCTATTCACAACAGCGGCAGCTGTCACAAGTGGTTTCAGCCGCCCCGTAGCTCTCGACGCAGCCAGCGATTCGGGTGCCGGGCATCGCCCGAGCGGGGTCGGCGAGCGGGCCGCTTGCCCACGGCGCCCCGGTGCGCTGACCCCACGGCGCGCCAGCGGCGTGGAGGATCACACGGGTGGTACTTTGACACCTCCGTGTCTAGGAGTGTAGGTTTGGACTTTGCGCTGGCTGCCTCCTGTCCATACCTCGATTCGCACACGTAAGTTTCGCCTTCCGGTGTTACTTCCGTTGTTGCCTGTTCGGGTTTCGTTCGGGTTGTGACCAGCGGAATTCGTAGCAGAAGCAAGCGACGGTCGCGGACCACCACGCGACGCGCGTGAGGTGCTGGAAGGACGCATCTTGGCAGTCTCCACCCAGACCAAGGCAGTTGCCGGTATCCCTGGAGCCCCTAAGCGGGTCTCCTTCGCGAAGATCCGTGAACCCTTGGAAGTGCCGGGTCTTCTCGATCTACAAACGGAATCGTTCTCCTGGTTGGTCGGTTCGTCGGAATGGCGTGAGCGCGCGGCCGCTCGCGGCGACGTCGGCCTAGTCGGTGGACTCGAGGAGGTGCTCGAGGAGCTTTCGCCGATCGAGGACTTCTCCGGCTCCATGTCCCTGTCCTTCTCGGACCCGCGCTTCGAAGAGGTCAAGGCCTCGATCGACGAGTGCAAAGAAAAGGACATGACCTACGCGGCGCCGTTGTTCGTCACCGCGGAGTTCATCAACAACAACACCGGTGAGATCAAGAGCCAGACGGTCTTCATGGGTGATTTCCCGATGATGACCGACAAGGGCACGTTCATCATCAACGGCACCGAGCGTGTCGTCGTCTCGCAGCTGGTCCGCTCGCCGGGCGTCTACTTCGATCACACGATCGACAAGGGCACCGAGAAGGACCTGCACAGCGTGCGCGTCATCCCGTCGCGCGGCGCGTGGCTGGAGTTCGATGTCGACAAGCGCGACACCGTCGGTGTGCGCATCGACCGCAAGCGTCGTCAGCCGGTCACCGTGCTGCTGAAGGCGCTGGGCTGGACCACCGAGGAGATCGTCGAGCGCTTCGGCTTCTCCGAGATCATGATGTCCACCCTGGAGAAGGACAACACCGCCGGTCAGGACGAGGCGCTGTTGGACATCTACCGCAAGCTGCGTCCGGGCGAGCCGCCGACCAAGGAGTCCGCGCAGACCCTGCTGGAGAACCTGTTCTTCAAGGAGAAGCGCTACGACCTGGCTCGCGTCGGTCGCTACAAGATCAACAAGAAGCTGGGCATCCACCTCAACGAGCCGGTCATCGGTTCGGTGCTGACGAAGGAAGACATCGTCAGCACCATCGAGTACCTGGTGCGCCTGCACTCCGGCGACAAGGTCATGACCGCCCCGGGCGGCGAAGAGGTGCCGGTCGAGGTCGACGACATCGACCACTTCGGCAACCGTCGCCTGCGCACCGTCGGCGAGCTGATCCAGAACCAGATCCGGGTCGGCCTCTCCCGCATGGAGCGCGTCGTCCGCGAGCGCATGACCACCCAGGACGTCGAGGCCATCACGCCGCAGACCCTGATCAACATCCGCCCGGTCGTCGCCGCGATCAAGGAGTTCTTCGGAACCTCCCAGCTGTCGCAGTTCATGGACCAGAACAACCCGCTGTCGGGTCTGACCCACAAGCGCCGCCTCTCGGCGCTGGGCCCGGGTGGTCTGTCCCGTGAGCGCGCCGGCCTGGAAGTCCGAGACGTCCACCCGTCGCACTACGGCCGCATGTGCCCGATCGAGACCCCGGAAGGCCCGAACATCGGCCTGATCGGCTCGCTGTCGGTGTACGCGCGGGTCAACCCGTTCGGCTTCATCGAGACGCCGTACCGCAAGGTCGTCGAGGGCCGGGTCACCGACGAGGTCAAGTACCTCACCGCCGACGAGGAGGACCGCGAGGTCCGCGCCCAGGCGAACTCGCCGGTGGACGCCGACGGCAACTTCCTCGAGGAGCGGGTGCTCGCGCGCCGTGGCAACGAGGAGATGGAGTTCGTCGCCCCGACCGAGGTGACCTACATGGACGTCTCGCCGCGCCAGATGGTGTCGGTCGCGACCGCCATGATCCCGTTCCTCGAGCACGACGACGCCAACCGTGCCCTCATGGGCGCGAACATGCAGCGTCAGGCCGTGCCGCTGATCCGTTCCGAGGCCCCGATCGTGGGTACCGGCATGGAGCTGCGCGCCGCGACCGACGCAGGCGATGTCGTGGTGAACGAGAAGGCCGGCGTGGTCGAGGAGGTCTCCGCCGACTACGTCACCGTCATGGCCGACGACGGCACCCGCAAGTCCTACCGGATGCGCAAGTTCGCGCGCTCCAACCAGGGCACCTGCTCCAACCAGCGGCCGATCGTGGACGAGGGTCAGCGGGTGGAGCGGGGCCAGGTCCTGGCCGACGGTCCGTGCACCGAGAACGGTGAGATGGCCCTCGGCAAGAACCTGCTTGTGGCGATCATGCCGTGGGAAGGCCACAACTACGAGGACGCGATCATCCTGTCGCAGCGCCTCGTGGAAGAGGACGTCCTCACCTCGATCCACATCGAAGAGCACGAGATCGACGCCCGCGACACCAAGCTGGGCGCCGAGGAGATCACCCGGGACATCCCGAACGTCTCCGACGAGGTGCTCGCCGACCTGGACGAGCGCGGCATCGTGCGCATCGGCGCCGAGGTTCGCGACGGCGACATCCTGGTCGGCAAGGTCACCCCGAAGGGCGAGACCGAGCTGACCCCCGAGGAGCGGCTGCTCCGCGCGATCTTCGGTGAGAAGGCGCGCGAGGTCCGCGACACCTCGCTGAAGGTGCCGCACGGCGAGTCCGGCAAGGTCATCGGCATCCGCGTGTTCTCGCGCGAGGACGACGACGATCTGCCTCCGGGCGTCAACGAGCTGGTCCGCGTGTACGTCGCGCAGAAGCGCAAGATCCAGGACGGCGACAAGCTCGCCGGTCGCCACGGCAACAAGGGCGTCATCGGCAAGATCCTGCCGACCGAGGACATGCCGTTCCTGCCGGACGGCACCCCGGTGGACATCATCCTGAACACCCACGGTGTGCCCCGTCGTATGAACATCGGCCAGATCCTGGAGACCCACCTGGGCTGGATCGGCAAGGCGGGCTGGCAGGTCGACGGCAACCCGGACTGGGCGGCGAACCTGCCGGAGGAGATGTTCGGCGCGCCCGCCGACTCGAACATCGCCACCCCGGTGTTCGACGGCGCTCGCGAGGAGGAGCTGACCGGTCTGCTCGCCTCGACCCTGCCGAACCGCGACGGCGAGCGCATGGTCGACGACAACGGCAAGGCCACCCTGTTCGACGGCCGCTCCGGCGAGCCGTTCCCGTACCCGGTGGCCGTGGGCTACATGTACATCCTGAAGCTGCACCACCTGGTCGACGACAAGATCCACGCGCGTTCGACCGGCCCGTACTCGATGATCACCCAGCAGCCGCTCGGTGGTAAGGCGCAGTTCGGTGGTCAGCGCTTCGGTGAGATGGAGTGCTGGGCGATGCAGGCCTACGGCGCTGCCTACACCCTGCAGGAACTGCTCACCATCAAGTCCGACGACGTCGTGGGCCGCGTAAAGGTCTACGAGGCGATCGTGAAGGGCGAGAACATTCCGGAGCCGGGCATTCCGGAGTCGTTCAAGGTGCTCCTCAAGGAACTCCAGTCGCTGTGCCTCAACGTCGAGGTGCTGTCTTCCGACGGCGCCGCGATCGAGCTGCGCGAAGGCGAGGACGAGGACCTGGAGCGCGCCGCGGCGAACCTGGGCATCAACCTGTCCAGGAACGAAGCGGCCACCGTCGACGATTTGGCGAACTAGGCGGTCGGGCGCGGAGGAACTCGGTCACCGACGACATCCGCGCCCATCGCGAACAACCAACTAGTGAACTTTTGCTCGAATTCGACCCGCACAGGGGAAAGGAAGTTACGTGCTAGACGTCAACTTCTTCGATGAACTCCGGATCGGCCTTGCCACCGCCGAAGACATCCGCCAGTGGTCCTATGGCGAGGTGAAGAAGCCGGAGACCATCAACTACCGCACGCTGAAGCCGGAGAAGGACGGCCTCTTCTGCGAGAAGATCTTCGGTCCCACCCGGGACTGGGAGTGCTACTGCGGTAAGTACAAGCGTGTCCGCTTCAAGGGCATCATCTGTGAGCGCTGTGGCGTCGAGGTCACCCGCGCCAAGGTGCGCCGTGAGCGGATGGGCCACATCGAGCTGGCCGCGCCGGTCACGCACATCTGGTACTTCAAGGGCGTGCCGTCGCGCCTGGGCTACCTGCTCGACCTGGCGCCGAAGGATCTGGAAAAGATCATCTACTTCGCCGCCTACGTCATCGTCGGCGTCGACGACGAGCTGCGCCACAACGAGCTCTCCACGCTCGAAGCCGAGATGGAGGTCGAGAAGAAGGCCGTCGCCGATCAGCGTGACGCCGACCTCGAGGCCCGCGCGCAGAAGCTGGAAGCCGACCTGGCCGAGCTGGAGGCGGAGGGCGCCAAGTCCGACGTGCGCCGCAAGGTCAAGGACGGCGGCGAGCGCGAGATGCGCCAGCTCCGTGATCGGTCCCAGCGCGAGCTGGACCGGCTCGAGGAGATCTGGAACACCTTCACCAAGCTGGCCCCGAAGCAGCTCATCGTGGACGAGGTGCTCTACCGCGAGCTGACCGACCGCTACGGCGAGTACTTCACCGGCGCCATGGGTGCGGAGTCCATCCAGAAGCTGATGGAGAACTTCGACATCGAGGCCGAGGCCGAGAACCTGCGCGAGACCATTCGCACCGGTAAGGGCCAGAAGAAGCTGCGCGCGCTCAAGCGGCTCAAGGTCGTCGCGGCCTTCCAGACCAACGGCAACTCGCCGATGGGCATGGTGCTCGACGCCGTTCCGGTGATCCCGCCGGAGCTGCGCCCGATGGTTCAGCTCGACGGTGGCCGCTTCGCTACCTCCGACCTGAACGACCTGTACCGTCGCGTGATCAACCGCAACAACCGCCTCAAGCGACTGATCGACCTCGGCGCGCCCGAGATCATCGTCAACAACGAGAAGCGGATGCTGCAGGAGTCCGTCGACGCCCTGTTCGACAACGGCCGCCGCGGCCGTCCGGTCACCGGGCCGGGCAACCGTCCGCTCAAGTCGCTGTCCGACCTGCTCAAGGGCAAGCAGGGCCGCTTCCGTCAGAACCTGCTCGGTAAGCGCGTCGACTACTCGGGCCGTTCGGTCATCGTCGTCGGTCCGCAGCTGAAGCTGCACCAGTGCGGTCTGCCCAAGCTGATGGCGCTGGAGCTGTTCAAGCCGTTCGTGATGAAGCGCCTGGTCGACCTGAACCACGCGCAGAACATCAAGTCCGCCAAGCGGATGGTCGAGCGGCAGCGGCCGCAGGTGTGGGACGTCCTCGAAGAGGTCATCGCCGAACACCCCGTGCTGCTGAACCGTGCGCCCACCCTGCACCGCCTCGGCATCCAGGCCTTCGAGCCGCAGCTGGTCGAAGGCAAGGCCATCCAGCTGCACCCGCTGGTCTGTGAGGCGTTCAACGCCGACTTCGACGGTGACCAGATGGCCGTGCACCTGCCGCTGTCGGCGGAGGCGCAGGCCGAGGCCCGCATCCTGATGCTGTCCTCGAACAACATCCTGTCGCCCGCGTCGGGTCGTCCGCTCGCCATGCCGCGTCTCGACATGGTGACCGGCCTGTACTACCTGACCCGTCAGGTCGACGGCGCCAAGGGCGAGTACAAGCCCGCGACGAAGGACGAGCCTGAGTTCGGCGTGTACTCCTCGCCCGCCGAGGCGCAGATGGCTGTCGACCGCGGCGAGCTGACCGTGCGCTCCCAGATCAAGGTGCGGCTCACCACCCAGCGTCCGCCGAAGGAAGTCGAGGCGGAGCTGTTCCCGGAGGGCTGGCAGCGCGGCGACGCGTGGACCACCGAGACCACGCTGGGCCGGGTGCTGTTCAACGAGCTGCTGCCCGCGGACTACGCGTTCATCAACGAGCAGATGCCGAAGAAGCGGCAGGCGACGATCATCAACGATCTCGCCGAGCGCTACCCGATGATCGTGGTCGCGCAGACCGTCGACAAGCTCAAGGACGCCGGCTTCTACTGGGCCACGCGTTCGGGTGTCACCGTCTCCATGTCGGACGTTCTCGTTCCGCCGGAGAAGGCCGAGATCATGGAGCGCTACGAGGCGCAGTCGGATCAGATCGAGAAGAAGTACCAGCGTGGTGCGCTCGATCACCAGGAGCGCAACAACGCCCTGGTCAAGATCTGGCAGGAGGCGACCGAAGAGGTCGGTAAGGCGCTGCGCGCGCACTACCCGGCCGACAACCCGATCATCACGATCGTCGACTCGGGCGCCACGGGTAACTTCACCCAGACTCGTACCCTCGCGGGTATGAAGGGCCTGGTGACGAACCCGAAGGGTGAGTTCATCCCGCGGCCGATCAAGTCCTCCTTCCGTGAGGGCCTGACGGTTCTGGAGTACTTCATCAACACCCACGGTGCTCGTAAGGGTCTGGCCGACACCGCGCTTCGTACCGCCGACTCGGGTTACCTGACCCGTCGTCTGGTGGACGTCTCGCAGGACGTCATCGTGCGCGAGCACGACTGTGGCACCGAGCGCGGCATCGTCGTGCCGATCGCCGAGAAGCAGCTCGACGGCGTCATCATCCGCGACGCGCACGTGGAGACCTCCGCGTACGCCCGCACCCTGGCCGCCGACGCGCTGGACGTGTCCGGCAACGTCGTGGTCACGAAGGGCGCCGACCTCGGCGACCCGGCCATCGAGGCGCTGCTCGACGCGGGTATCACCGAGGTGAAGGTCCGCTCGGTGCTGACCTGCACCACCGGCACCGGCGTGTGCGCGACCTGCTACGGCCGCTCCATGGCGACCGGCAAGCTGGTCGACATCGGTGAGGCCGTCGGTATCGTCGCCGCGCAGTCCATCGGTGAGCCCGGTACCCAGCTGACCATGCGTACCTTCCACCAGGGTGGTGTCGCAGGTGACGACATCACCGGTGGTCTGCCGCGTGTTCAGGAGCTCTTCGAGGCTCGCGTGCCCAAGGGCAAGGCGCCGATCGCCGAGGTCTCGGGTCGCGTGCGGCTCGAGGATGACGACCGCTTCTACAAGATCACCATCATCCCGGACGACGGTGGTGAAGAGGTTGTCTACGACAAGCTCTCGAAGCGTCAGCGTCTGCGTGTGTTCAAGCACGACGACGGCACCGAGCGTCTGCTCTCCGACGGTGACCACGTCGAGGTCGGCCAGCAGCTGCTGGAAGGCGCGGCGGATCCGCACGAGGTGCTGCGCGTGATGGGCCCCCGTCAGGTGCAGATCCACCTGGTCCACGAGGTCCAGGAGGTCTACCGCTCGCAGGGTGTGTCGATCCACGACAAGCACATCGAGGTCATCGTGCGCCAGATGCTGCGTCGCGTGACGATCATCGATTCGGGCGCCACGGAGTTCCTGCCCGGCTCGCTCACCGAGCGTTCCGAGTTCGAGTCCTCCAACCGCCGCGTGGTCTCCGAGGGCCGCGAGCCCGCTTCGGGCCGCCCGGTGCTGATGGGTATCACCAAGGCGTCGCTGGCCACCGATTCGTGGCTGTCGGCGGCGTCCTTCCAGGAGACCACTCGAGTCCTGACGGACGCGGCGATCAACTGCCGCTCCGACAAGCTCATCGGTCTCAAGGAGAACGTGATCATCGGCAAGCTGATCCCGGCCGGAACCGGTATCAACCGCTACCGGAACATCCAGGTGCAGCCGACCGAAGAGGCTCGTGCCGCGGCGTACGCGGTGCCGTCCTACGACGACACCTACTACAGCCCGGACAGCTTCGGCGCCACCACCGGTGCCGCGGTCCCGCTGGACGACTACGGTTTCAGCGACTACCGGTAATCGGTAGCCGCCGATAGCCTTCGGCCCCCGCTCCTTTCCGGAGCGGGGGCCGTTCGCGTTTCCCGGCGACCCGAGGACAGCCCAGATTTTTGATGTCGCTCCTGAAATAAGTTGGCGCAGTTAGGATGTGGCACGGCTTGGCGCTGGTTCGGTGTCGGGGCGGCCCGGACGGCTGAGTGTGCGAAGGGGGCGCGTTCGTGGGCGGCAGTGCGTTGAAATGGAATAGGGGACGGCGGGGGGCCGTGCGCGGGAGGACGGCGGCGGGGGCGGTGGTGAGTTTGGTTGTGTCGGTGGCGTTCTGCTTGGGGACGGCCGCGCTGTGGGAGGCCGAGCTGCAACAGGACACGCCTGGCGCGGGGCCGGTGACGTCGGTGATCGGGCCGCCGCCGCAAGGGATTCCGGTCGCGTTGCCGAGGGAGGTGCCGCGGCGGCCCACAGTGCGGTTGGTACGCGATGGCACGCCGGGGCCGGTGGCCGGTCGGACATACGGCCCGGATACGCGCCTCACGCCGATGCGCGGTCTGCGCGGTATGCCGTTCGATTTCGACGTTCCGGAAACCTGGGGATGCATCGGCGGCAGCAAGCGGCTGCGGGCCGATGTGGTGTGGACGTGCGCCGACGAGCGCGGTGGCAGTCGCGCGGGCGGCTGGATCGGCGTGCACTCCTGTCTCGCACCCTGTGGCGATATCGAGCAGGCCGGTTTCCGCACCGAACTGATAGGCGCGGAATCACGCTGGCGCGCAACCGATCCCACGACCGCCTTCACGGAATCCGCAGCCGACATCGACGGCGAGCCCAGGCTGCGTGTCGCGATGACCTATGCCTTCGCTGCCGACACCGCCGGCCCCGTCGACACCCTCGCCTTCGCCAGATTGACCGGCCCACCCGCGACCCTGGACACCCTGCTCCACCTGATCAACGAGGTCCGCCTGCGCGCCGCCGGGTGAACGACCTCGAAGCGCCGTCCGCGAGGCCACCGCGGCGGGCTCTCTCGTCCGGTCCGAATCCGAGATCGACCGCCGCCGTACCTCGCCGCATCGCACGCCTGCTCGGCGACGCTCGCGACGGGCAGCGCGCCGTCTTCGCCGAGCTCACCGCCGGTCGGCCGACCGAGGACCGCCGCTTCAGGGTCTGTCTTCAGCGCTCGAGCGCCGACATCCATGACTGACCGACTCTGTTAGATCACACCCAATTACCTTGACGCCCTTCAGAAGCCGCCCGGCGACCGGTAAGTTGTCGGCGGACAAACCGGACATTGCGAACCGGACGGCGCGACAGGAAGCACAGGATGAGGATCGGCAGAATCACCGCGACGGCGTTGCTGGCACTGGCGGCCACCGGAATCAGCGCGGGCGTCGTGCACGCCGAACCCGCGGACCGGCCCGCGCAGACCGCACCGGCCGCGGCGGCGCTGAATCTCGGCGGCGTCTTCCACGAGATCGGCTACCGCGTCGCCGTCTCCGAGGATCGGCGCTCCACCGTGACCACGCTCGAGGAAGGCCGCTTCGGCCTGGTCGGCGACAACCGGATCGTCACCATCGCCGACCGCACCGGCCAGGTCGTCGCCGCCCTGCCGATGACCCTGCACATCGAGGGTCACCGCATCGACCTCACCCCGCTCGTGAACGAAGCGGGCACCGAGCTGACCCTCGCGCCCGCCGCGATGTCGGACGCTCCGGTGCGTGAGATCAGCTCGCAGGAGCGCTTCTTCGCCGAAGCCGAGAAGGCCATGCCGCAGATCTTGGCGGGCGCGGCGATCGGCGCGGGCATCGGCTTCCTGGTCGGATTCCCGCTGGGTCTGTTCGTGCTCGACTTCATCACCGTCCCGATCACGACGGTCGTCGGCGGCGTGATCGGCGCGTTCGCCGGGCTCTACCAGGCAGGCGGCCAGCCCGCGATCGACGCGGCCCAGGCGTACCTCACCGGTCAGCCCTGATTCAGCGACGCTCGGTCGAGGGCGTGGGCCTGAAATCTTGCGTCCCGACCACCCGCAACAGTTCCAGCTTCTCGGCGGCGTCGGTCCCCGGTCGCGGCAGGTAGACCAGCAGGCGCTGGGCCGCGTTCGGGGTGAGCAGCGTTTCGCACACGGTGTCGATCAACCCGACCACCGGGTGCACGATGCGCTTGGTGTCCGAGAGCCGGACCGCGACCTCGTGTTCGGTCCACAGCCGCTCGAATTCGGCGCTCGCCGCGCGCAGCGCCCCGATGAACTCGGTGACGTCTGCGTCCCCGGCGCGGCGGGCGGCGGTGGCGCGCAGATCCGCGACGTGCTGTCGACTCAGGCGATCCCAGTCCTCCTCCGGGAAGCGCCCGCGCGAGGCGGGGTCGGCGAACCAGCCCCAGGCGTAGTAGCGGTCCAGACCCCGGCTGCCCGCGCGATCGCCGACGAGCAGCGTGTGCATCCGGTTCTGCACGAGCACCTCGCCCAGATCGGTGACCACGGCCGCCGGGGTGTCGTCGAGCTTGGCCAGCATGTGCAGCAGTCCGGGGCCGACGTGCTTGTCGCCGAGCGCGGGGCCAGGCGGCTGGTGTCCGCACAGGTGGTAGAGGTGGTCGCGCTCGTCGTTGCTGAATCGCAGCGTCCGCGCCAGCGACGCCAGCACCTGGGTGGACGGCCGCGGGCCGCGCGCCTGCTCCAGCCGCGTGTAGTAGTCGGTGGACATACCAGCGACATGTTCGCTATACATTCCGTCGCTAGCTTGGTGGTATGGCTAGGACGACGTATACGGAACCGGCGTGGCTTGTCGAGATCAATGCTGCCTTGGCTGCTGGGGTGGCCGGGGTTGACCCTGCGGAGTGGGTGTACGGCTATGTCCGTATTTCGCGGGATGAGAAGGACCGTGCGGAGGGGGTGCAGTTGCAGGCCAAGAACGAGGTCGCCTATGCGGCTCGGAAGGGGTTGCGGTTGGCGCGGATCTTCTGTGACAACGATCTGTCCGGCGCGGACGCGGATCGTCCGGCGTTGCGGGATCTGCTGGCGCTGGTGGCCAGCGGCCCGGCGAAGATCGTGCTTGCTCGTGATGTGGCGCGGTTGACTCGTGATTACGACCTGGGCAACGAGCTGATGAAGCTCGGCCGTGCTGAGGGGGTGCGGTATGTGTTCATGAAGGACACCGAATACGACCTGACCACGGGCGCGGGCCGCAAGAATTTCATGGTGAAGGTCGCCGAAGCGGCCGAGTACCGGGAAACCAACACCGAAAACCTCCTGGACCGGATGGGTGAGGAGGCCGCGAAGGGCGTAATGCAGGGCGGTTCGCGCCGGTTCGGGTACGGCAAAGTCGTTGGCACGCACCCCATTACCGGTGATGACATTCTTGACCGGTATGCGTTGCGGGAGAACGAGGTTGCGGTTCTGTATGAAGCGCGGGACCGGATCATCAACGGGGAGTCGCAGACCACCATCGTCACTGACTGGAACGCTCGGGGTATGACCACGTCCGAGGGCAAGCTGTGGCGGGTGGGCAAGCTCAGCGAGTTGCTGCTGTTGGAGGCGTATGTCGTCTACGACCTGGGTGAGCACACCGACGCGAACGGGCAGCGGTGCGCGTGCTTGGACAACCCTGAGGGCAACGGTATTCGGGTGCATGAGCGTACCAGGACGCGGCATCGGGCGCGGTGGCCTGCTGTGTTCACTCGCGCCGAGCATGACGCGATGCGGGCGGCGATCAAGGCGCACAGCCGGGCGAAGGATCCCGATCGCCCGCGTGCGCGTAACGGTGAGTATTGGCTGACCGGGCTGGCCGAGTGCGGCAGTGTGTGGCCCGAGGGTAGCGAGCGGGCCGGGCAGCGGTGCGGTAGCTGGTTGGTGGGTTCGCAGTTGGAGCGTGAACGCAAGAACGGCACCGTTGTTCAGCGCCGATATGTGTGTCGGGCGAAGGATTCGGCGAGGGTGGCGTGTGGGTGCGGGCGGGTGTCCCGGGATGCGGGCGCGTTGGAGATGTATGTCGCGCAGCAGGTGATCGCCGCGTACGAGCACCCGGAGATTCTGGCGCGGCTGGATCGGGGGAACGACAATGCCGGGCGCATCGCGGAACTGCAACAGCGTATCGAGACCACGGCGGGAAATCTGGATGCCGAAACCGACCGCCGTACCGAGGTGCTGACCGGTGCCGGTGACGCCGACGACTTGCGGGTGATCGAACGCACCATCGCGGGACTGAAGCAGACACTGAAAGCGCTTCGTGCCGAACAGGATTCGTTGCGTGGAGCGGCGGCCCTCGCTGTGCTGGCCGATATTGGGTCCACGCCGGGTGAGTTGCGTAGGGCGTGGGATACGAAGGGTTCGCGCTGGCGGCATGAGGCCGCCGCGCGGCTGATCGAGAAGGTCATCGTCAAACCCGCGCGGGTGTATGCCGCGAAGTGGGTCGACCAGAACGGCAAGGCGTGGCGGTTCGACACATCCTCGGTCGAGATCGTGTGGCGGGACCTATAGTCACTGGCTCCGCTGGTGAATCCTGACGGCGGTTATCGGTGAATGTCCGTTGCCAAATTAGCTGGCGCAGGACACTGACTGCGAGCAGCGGTGTGTCAAGTATGTGGCAGACGGCGGTCTGGGGCTCTTGCCAAATTGTTGACGCGACTTTGTGCGCGGCGTCGGTACCAAGGTCGACCGCAGAGACACGGGATGGCAGCCCGCGTGAGTAGGAGCTTACCGGCGGTCGTTCTGTCGATCGTGTGCAGGATGCCACTCACGCGGTAACGGATACAACCCGGGGTAAGACGCCGCCGTGCGCGGATCGAGGTCTGCTCAGTTGGGTTGGTGCTTGTTAGTCCGCAATTGCCCGCGCCGCAGCAATGCCCGTCCCGCAGCGAGGGTGCTATGGATCTGTTGGGCGCTGATAGGAATCGAGTCCTCGCCGCTGCGGCGGACGATGCTGATGTACGCGCCTTCGACCCGGCCGTCGACGATCGCGCCGTGCACGAGAAACGGTTTCAGCTCCTCCTCCTGGGCAGGCACCGACACGATCACCAGCCCCTGGCCCGGGCTCGTTTCGACGGTGTCGAGTTGCAAGGCGTACGGGAACGGGAACAGGCGGTTTTCGATGGCCTGCCGGTAGCGGCGAAGGGTTTGCACATCGATCGGCACCGGGCGAACCGATTTGATCAGTTCACCTCCCGGGATCCTCTTGGTGTCCATACCGACCAGCACGATGCCGCCACCTTCGCCGTTGCAGAATCGCGCGACTGCGCTGGCGAGGGAAATCTTGCCTCGCTCCGCGGACAGGTCGTAGTGGTCGGATTTCACATCGAGCCAGTCGCTTTCAGGTTGCCCGATAAGAAGATTCGCATGACCTGCGCGCAGGAGCTCCAACGCGGTGTCACGCCGGAGCGCACCGGTGTCTGCCGCCCCAAACAGGGTGCTGATCTGCTCGGCGACCGTGTAGATGTCCTGCATTGTCTTCCCGCGCGTCGGCATCGTGAAGCACAGGTCGTGCACGAACGGTGTTGTGCTGGTGTACTGCTCGGCGTCCACTTCCACGAGGACGTATTTGGCTCGACGCAAGAGTGGTCCGACGGCGTTGTCGACGCGTGACACCAGCTGATCATCGTCCACTCGATCAGTGGTCTGCACAGCCAACCTCACCGCGAGACGATTGTCGAACAACTCGAACGAGATATGTTCGACGAGAGTGCTTTTCGGGAAGTATTCGGCGGTTTGATCATAGTCGATGAGAATGCGCTCGGACTCGCCCTGCTGGTTGGACGCACGACGAAGCTCGCGCGTCAGGTCCGCTGCTTTGGCTGCTGTCAGATCACTGCGCTTCACCACGATCCCGTCGGCACCGTTGCTTCTACGCTCAAATTCCCCGAAATACCATGCCCAGCAATGTGAATCGTATCGGACCGTAGATGCCACGACGAGCAGGCTATCCGACGGCCGACGTTCGGCGACATACACAGCCCGTGGCTGGCCGACACCGCATCGGCTGTTGCCCTGCGGTAGGCGATCGACAGCTGCATTAGGCCCTGGCCCCCCGAACGAACGACCCGCGTCAGGTTAGTGGCACAAGCCCCGCACTTGCGCCATAACTGTGGCAATACGTCAAGTCAACTGGCAAAGGACAGTGAACTCTGGCGTCAGGCGCCGGGACCGAGATGCTGGTATCGGCGGAATCTGACGCCATCGGCGAGCGTGTCTGGCAGGTTGGGCGTGTCCGACGAACGCCCTGTGATGTCGATTTCGGTGCGTTCGGCGGCAGCCGACCCGCAGCCCTGAGTGCCGATAACAAAGGCTATCGGCGGTCAAGCATCCGGCTGTGGTGGAGTAAACCCCTCCGGCCAGTGCGTGGTCTCGTCGTATGTCGCGCAATATATGAAGCTCGCGTCGGTCAGGTTCGCTCCGGTTAGATTCGCGCCGGTCAGGTTCGCGTTCCAGCAGGAGACCGGGCTGGCCGCGTTCACGGCGGCCACGTTCGCGCCGGTCAGGTTCGCGCCGGTCAGGTTCGCACCGGTCAGGTTCGCACCGTTGAGGTTCGCGCCGGTCAGGTCCGTGTCGCTTAGGTTCGCGCCGGTCAGGTTCGCGAAGGCCAGGTTGGCATCGACCAGGGACGCGAGATTCAGGGACGCGCCAGCCAGGTCCGCACTGATCAGATTCGCGTCCCTCAGGTTCGAGTCGGCCAGGAACGCGCCGGTCAGCTTCGCGTCGTACAGTGTCGCGCCGGTCAGGTTCGCGTTCAACAGCTTCGCGCCGGTCAGCTTCGCGTTGAGCAGGTCCGCACCAGCCAGATCGGCTCCAGTCAGGTTGAGTTTGGTGAAATCGTAGTGGGACAAGGCGCAATTCTGCAGCGATGCATAGTGCAGGCTGAGGACGGCGGTAGCCCAGGATTTCGGGTCGTCGGCCGGGCGGCGGCGACGTTCGCTGAGAATTTTGACTATGGTCTGCCGGATTTCGCGTTCGGGCAGATCCGATCTCTGGGGGACGTCATTCTCGGGAAACGGGACACGCAGGTACCACCGGAGCAGGTTGATGCAGACCTGGCGCTCGTCGTCCTCACCGAAAGCATGCCAGTCGTCGGCGAGCGCAGTCAGCGCGTATACGCGAGCCTGCCGAATCGCGGCGGACTCGTCGGCGATCTGGGCGGCAATCGCGGTGTAGCGATCACGTAGCGCCGACTCCTTCGCGTGACGGGAGTCTTCCTGATGACGCTCTCGCTCTCGCCTCGTGTCAGCTTCATGTTGCCGCTTGGTGAGATCACGGGTTCGTTCACCGTTGAGGTAGGCCAGGATGCCCGCGGAGAGCGCTCCTGCCCCAGCTAGGAATGTCGCGAGCGGCTGCGAAAACCCCGCCTGCACTCCGAACAACAGGGCTGCACCGAACCCCGCCGCTCCACCGCCGACTGTCGTGCCCACGAGGCCGAACCAAAGCGATCGGCTTCGCATCATGACCAGTCCACGGTCAGCACTCATCTCGACGGCCGTCTCGGTCGTCTTCTCTACCTCAGACACGAGAAGACGGTACCGACGGCGCGCTATCCCGGTAGCTTTGCAGCGAACCGAACCTGTTGGTCTGCGCGGCTAACCCGCTCCACGTGGCGATTGCAGAAGGCTCCCAGGCATGCCTCGTCGTGGGCGGCATCCATGTCTTCCGGGTCGGCGAGATAGGCGTCGACGGCGACCCCAACCGGGCGATCGTCGAGGCGGTCGACGAGCCGAAGCCTGGTGTTCTATCAGTGGCAGACCGACATCAGGCGACTCGCACCAGCCGACAGTGAGCCAGGGCAGACGTCTCCGACCGGCTGCGGGGAAGCGGCACGGAGCCGCGCTCGCCAGGCAGAGCGGTTGCCGCCGACCGACGCGTGGCCGATGGCCGCGCCCTACTATGCAGCGTGCCGAAGATGAGATTGACCAACGAGAACGACAAGATGCTCGGAGTATGGGTCGAGCCATTGGCCGAGGAATACTGGATGCGTCCGGGTGATGTGTTCACGATCGCATACGACGACGCCGATCACGTGGAGGATGTGATCGGCGACGCACACTTCGACGTGCAATCCCATGGCGACATGGTCACTGTCTGGACGGGTTGCCGCTACCAGGTCGCTGTCTACGATCAGTCGGGCACCAAACTCGTACCTGGTCACCAGCTTCCGATCGAAGTACTGCGCATGCGGACGGAGCAGGCCGAAGCCGTCGCACGGAATCCGTACGAAGGAAGGCCGTACTTGACCCCCGACAACGCGGATTGGCTGCGCGAGAGCGCCGAACGGCTACGTACAGCGCTCACGCGGGAAGAAACCGCCGCACTCCCAGGCCAACAGCCGATGAAATGAACAGTGCGGCAGACCCGTCAGGGCGCACACAGCTGGACGGATCGCGAAGCCGATACAGATATCAATGACGTCCCCGCCAAACGACACCGCAACCGAGGTCGTGCCAACGGGCCGGTGCACTCGCAGGCGGTAACATCACAGCTATCGAAGAATCGCTCACTGACGTAGAACAATCCATCACCCACTTGCGCCGCCTCGCCGAACGCGACCCCGACACCTATCAGCCCGAACTGGCCGCGCGCCTGCGTGCTCACGCCCGCGCGGAAGCATATACCGCCGCGCAGCAGTGCGTGATCGTCTACCGCGAGCGCTTCGAACACTGCGGTGATTCCGTGTCCCGGATACTCGCCGACAGCCTGCGGATTCTCGCGGACCGGTCAACGGTGGTGGGCCGACTCGCCGAGGCCAAGGCCGCGATCGCTGAAGCCGACGTCTTGATCAAAGAGCTGCATCAAAAGTACTCCGGGACTGCCAGGGGCAGCACTGCGAGCTAGTAATACGGCGCGCCGTCACAGCGCTGAGCCCGAAAGCCGTTCATGCCGAATGTAGTACGGTTCGGCGAGGTCGTCACGTAGCCACGTGCACTCTCATGCCGCTGATCGCGCTGACCGAACCGGCCAGCGCAGGACGATTTGCGGTTCGCGATCGCCAACTGGTCCCAGATGTTCGCGGGCCTTGACCAGCGTCAGCGCCCCGGGCTTGGCACGTTGTGGATTTCCATCCACTTCCGGACGTACCCCAATGCGGCACGGGGCACCATCCTCGTATCGATCTCACCGTCCTCGGTGAGCCACGGTGGCTCCGGCATACCGAACCCTTGCACGATCCTGGTGGCGGCCACACTCGCGACTCGCAGAATGCTTTGGGTGTCAACGAGTTCGGCGAGATCGGTCGAGGTCGTGGTGACCGGCATCGTGTGGTGATCGAGTTGACGGAGCCCGTGCACCTGGGCTCCAGCTGCGTTGTCGAGTTTCGTCGAGGATCCCGGCCTGCTCACCAGTGCGGCTCGGACCGTGGCGGTCCCCCGGCCACCGGCTCGTTCACACGCCCACGAGAGAACGTGAAGGGTCATTGCGCACAGGCTGTCGACCAGGTAATCCGTATCCAAGATCACCGGCCAGGACTCGATGCTCTGCGGTGAAACTCGCTCCGCCGCAAACGCGGTGCCATCAGCGTGTATTTGCCGGTAGGTGTTGATCGCCGCAGGGACCGATTCCCCGCCCGGCCGATCAAGATTGGTGAACACGATTGCGCCGGGTGCAGGGAAGGGGTAGTCCCCGACCCCGGTGTTGGGTTGCAGGATCGAGTTGGGAAAGCGCTGACTCTGATCCCACTCGATGACCTCTTTACGTGCACGTGCGTTGAGGAAGTCATCGGCAGGCATGTCCGGGATGACCGCGACCGCAACCCAGACGTGGGACCCAGGGGCGAGCAGTTCCTGCTGCGCGTGTGCCCACACCTCTTCGAGGCGTTGTTCGCGTTGCGCCCGGGTGCGGATCCGCCCTTGGTAGCGTTCGAACACTTCGTGTTCAAGCAGATGCCGGTGGGAGGTTTCCCCGGGGATCCGCAGGTAGTAGTGCAGTGCTTTGCGGGCTTCCCCGTTGGGGACGGTCACCGCGTGGGGGGCGTTCGGGCTCGCCGGGGTGACCACGACAAGGTAGAAGCAGCCGGGCTTAAGATCACTCTCGACAGCGAACACCTCGAACGCCGGGGTGGGCGCACTGTAGGCACGTACATCCTGGCGGAGCTGTTCCATGATGGCGTGCCGGTCGGCGGAAGCGTCGAAGGGCTGCATTCGGTCCGCAGGGGCGGGGGCTTTGGCCAGGTCCTCGACCCCGTAGATGAGTAGTCCGCCGCGGCCGTTCGCGGATCCGCACACATCTTTGGCGTGTTCTTGTTCCATGGACCAGGGTTTGAGTCCGCGGGGCTTTTTGAACTCGTCGCGGCTTTTGTAGTCGACGAACTCTGATTCGGCGGGGATCTGCTGCACCAGTTCCAGGATCGCGGCTTCTGTGAGCCCATTTGAGTCCAGCAGTGCGCCGATGATGTCTTCGAGGTCTCTGTGCCGCCATATCGCCACAGGCAGCATTGTGGCAGAACGGGGGCCGGTCATCAGGGTTCTTGATTACACCTACAGTGTGCATCGCCCGGGGTGCACCAGGTCGCCGCGCTCGCCTGCGAGCGATCGGCAACCAGATTCCGACAAGCCGTACTACGTGAGAGTACGACCGATACGGAGAACGCACTGATTCGCCGCTGATCGCGCTGACTGAACCGGCAACAGCCGGTTGTGGAGCCGGACTGTGACGCCAGATTTCGCCGATACAACGTCACTGGCACACAGGGGCGCCGTCAGGATTCACCGATCAGCGACGTCGCGGTTCACCGAAGTAGCCAGTCACACCACTCATGCCGCGCGGCGATGCTCGTCTCGGTCCCGGTCGAGGGTGTTGAGTGCGTTGCGCAGGAACAACGCGAGAGACTCGATCACGGCCGGGTTGTCGATCTGGGGCGGCAGCCCTTGCCGTATCCGGCTCTCGGCGACCAGACGGCGGGTCTGCTCACTGGTCGGCCCCACCCACATCCGGCCCTTACCGCCCCCGGAAGTCGATCCGGTCGGCTGGTCGGGTTCGGGGCGGTGGATGCGGCGCTGGCGGGCGTTGAACGGGATCGGGGCGTGGTCGGCACACATGGGGGCTCCCTGGTCGGTCAGGCGGCGCGGGCGGCCGGGGGTGGGTAGGCAGGGGCGGTGAGGCGGTGGCGGGTGGTGTGCCCGGCCAGCGGCAGCGTCGGGTCCTGCAAGTCACGGGTCGAGGTCGCAGGAACACCGCCACCGGGGCCGATGTATTCGGGAATGGTCACGCCGCGACGCAACGAGACGACGTTCGGTGGTGCGGCAGCGGCGAATCCGTTCATGCCACACCTCCGTCGAGAACCACCTCTTTGTCGGTGTCGACGTCGTCGTCGCCGAGATCGGTTGCAGCCTCGGTAGGTTCGAGTTCGGTGAGTGGGGCCAGTGGCGGCACCCGGTCGAGGTCGATGTCGGTGTCGCCGGTATCACCGGTGGTAGCGAGTTCACTGGGATCGGTAGTGATCAGCGCGTTCTCGGTGGGTGAGGCCAGCGACGCGAATACGGCCCGGTCGGTGCTCCCGACTGCGAGCAGGCCGCTGCCGCGCGCCGCGGAGAGCAGGAATTGTTGTTCGCCCTCCGAAAGCCGGAACGCGGCGGCGACCTCGTCGATGGCTTGCGGGGCTTGGCGCAGCAGGATCTGTGTGGCGGCGTTGGAGACGATCGCGCGCCCGAGTTCGGTGGACAGGACATCGGCGCTGTCCTGGGTGGCGACGGTGAGTCCGGCCCAGTGTTTGCGGAAACTCTTGGCGGCCCGGAACAGGAATTCGGCTGCGGCGGGTTGGCGCATGAGCAGCCACGCCTCGTCCACGGTGATCATCCGGGGCCGTCGATTGGCCGGGCTCGACACGCGCCGCCAGGTCGCGTCCAGCACGAGCAGGGTCCCGATCGTCTTCAACTCCTCCGGTAGCTCGCGCAGGGAGAAAACGATCAGCCCGCCCTCGGGGTCGGTGGTGGTCGGCCCGTCCACCAACCCGGCGTAGGCCCCGCCGCCGACGAACGGGTGCAGGGCGGCGGCCAACTCCCCGGCAGCGGGTGTGGCGAGGCGTGCGAGTTGGTCACGCAGTCCGCTCAGCGTCGGCGCGGGCCCGGTCCAGGTGGCGGGGTCCTCGGTGATCCCGACAGCGGCGTAGGTCGCCGCCAAGGCCGTGTCCAATGCTGCCCGCTGCGCGGGGTTCTGGTCACCGAGCAGGACTTGGATGAGGGTGTGCAGGAACAGCTTCCGTCGCGTGAGGGCATCGGTGGGGGCGCTGCGGTGACCGTCGGGGCGGGTGTGGATTTCCAGGTCGAACGGGTTGAGCCGGACACCCGGTGCGCCGAGGCGGATGTGGGCGCCGCCGACGGTTTCGGCGAGGCGTCGGTATTCGTCTTCGGGATCGATGATCACCTGCTCGATGCCGCGATACAGCGACCGCAGGATCTCTGTCTTGACCAGATACGACTTGCCCGCGCCACTGCGGCCCAGCACAACGAGGTTGTGGTTGTGAGCCTCGGGACCGAACCGGTCCACGAACAGCAACCCTGAGGCGGCGTCACGTCCGTAGAGAACGCCCTGCGGGCGGTCGGCCTGGGCAGGGTCGGCGGCAGGCAGCTGCGGGGAGTCGAAAGGGAACGCCGCGGCGAGGGCGGTGGTGTCGAAGGTCCGCTGCACCCGGATGAAATCGAGCCCGAGCGGCAGGGTGCTGGCCCAGGCTTGAGCGGCGCGGTAGGACAGGGTGCAGGTGTCCACGAGCAGGCTCGCCGCCAGCGCACGGACGGCGGCGACCTCGTCGGCCAGTTCGGTTTCCGAGGCGGCGTGCACGGTGAGGTACACCCCGACCCGGAACAACCTGGCCTCGGCGCGGGCGACGCGGGCCGAGAGGTCGGCGGCGTCTTCGACCGCGACATCGACCTGCGGATCGGTCAGGCGGCCTCGGCTGACGTCGTGCATGCGCGAGGACTCCAGGCGTGCCTGTTGGCGGCGCAGCCGGGTGGTGGCGGTGGCCGGGTCGACGGGGTCGATGTGCACCGCGACCTCGACCCGGCCGGGATGCGAGAGCAGCGGCGCGAGCCAGCCGGCGGTCACTTCTCGCGGGTAGCCGGTGACCGCGAGGGTCGCGGTCCAGTCCGAGCCGATCTCCAGATGCCGGGTGCCGATCGTGAGTGATTCCGGCGCGAACCGGTCGAGGCCGTCTCCGGTGAACGGGTCGGGTGTCCGGACTTGGGGGTCGGTGGTGATGATCGCGTCGGCGGCGGCGATGTCGGCGGCGGCCGAGACGAGGCCCTCCGGGTTGGTGCAGCTGGCCAGGACTGCGGTAGCCGCCACGTCATCGAGGGCGGTGACCGAGATACCCAGCGGGGAAAGGACATCGGCGGCCTCGTTCATGCGACGTAGGAGCCGGGACTCGGCCGCCCGGCGCGCACCACCGGACAATGCCCGCCGTGCCCGGTTCCTGCCGAGCAGCCGGGCGCGCAGCCCGGTGGCGGCCAGGCTCTCGGTGGGTTCGCGCCAGATCAGCAGCACCTGCCGGTGGGTCGGGTCCTCTCGTGCGGTCAGCTCGGCGAGGTGATCGGCGTGGTCGAGCGCGGCGGCAGCGAGGTCGGGTGACATCTGCTCGGCGGCGGTGTGCAGGCCGGTGATGTGCTCAGTCAGGTCCAGCCGTGCCGAACGCACCAGAATCTGCACCGGCTGGCGCAGAGTGTGCAGCCAGCCCGCGAGCTGACCGACAAGGCTGTCCTGCTCGGCCTGGGTGCGCAGCGACAGGTTGAGGGTTCCGGCGACCGCGATGACGGCGAGCCCGTCGGCGCCGAGGTCGATCACCCCGACAGCACCGCTGCCGCTGCTCGACACCGACTCGGGCAGGCGTACCTGATTCGCGGACAGCTCGGTGGGGACGGGTGGGCGAGGCCGGGATCGATTGGCGCGGGTGGCGATCCAGCGCGGTGTCTCGGCGCGGGTGCTTCCGCGTGATCGGACGAGGTGCCGTGGGCGGAAGCGGTGGCCGATCGCGGCCACGAGCAGCAGGTCGGCCGACAGG